>NZ_CP141595.1:4365000-4532929 GCF_035590735.1 Rossellomorea aquimaris | reverse complement strand
TCCTGATCCCTCCTTTTCTCAGTTTGTATAACTTCTGTACAACAATTACACGCTATAAAATCCGTTAACTCACGCTATTTTATAAAAATACAAAACAATGAATGTGGAAAATATATATAATAAGGAAAGAAAATGGTTTTTCGACAATATCCACCACTTGTGGACAACGTTTTACAAACCCTCTGAATAAGTTACCCACATGTTATCCACATTTTGTGGATAACTTGTTTTCGGAAATAGAGTTATTAAGAGTGAAAACACAATAATCATATCAAAATATCCTTAGGGGTGCAATGCTTTTTAAATTTTATCCACAAGCCCCCACCCCTTGTGGAATGAAATTGTCCACAACCCAAGAACTTGTGAAAAAGTTGTCAATATGTGTTGTGGATAATTTAAAAACGTGTCGAATCCTATCCACAGGCAGGTTGAATAAGAAAATGAAATAAGGTTTGTAGAAGGAAAATGATCAAGGAGTAAGTAGTAGTTGATTTCCGCTCCAATCAACTTTCTGAGTTTGAGGTTTTTATAAATCTAATAGTAAATACCGCCTTTAATGATAGGTAGAAACCATTGAAGATCAGATGTGATAAAACAACTTTGCAAAAAGAGCATCTAGATCTATTTATCCAAATTTTTAAAAGACATATATCTTTAGGTAACTTTTGATTAATAATACTTATTGCTCTGTTCATTGATAATTCATTAAAATTGGAAGGGAATTTGCGAGACTCCTGCGGAAAAACGGGCAGGGAAAGACCCCGCAGCTAAAGCGAGGAGGCTTGCCCGCTCGTCCGCGGAAAGGGAGCGGATTCCCTTCCAATCAAGCAGTATGCTAATAGAACAGAGCAGTGCACTCGCCAATACGAAAAAAATTCAATAAAACATTCGTGACATACCAGAACCAAAAGAAAAATAATATGAGTGTTGACTTTTTATGGGTACCGTCTTTATAATAGTGAGGAATGTCTTTAACTTTTATAAAGATATCCTTCAGGGAGGTGTCATAGATGAAAAGAACGTTTCAACCAAATAATCGTAAAAGAAAAAAGAACCACGGTTTCCGTGCACGTATGAGCTCTAAAAACGGACGTAATGTTTTAGCTCGTCGTCGTAGCAAAGGAAGAAAAGTATTATCTGCCTAGACCACTGAACTGACTCAGTGGTCTTTTTTTTCCTTTATCACAAGTGAAAAGACGATTTGGCTCGTTCGTATTTTGTTTTAAGATAAAAATTACTTATAATTTCAAATGAATGAGCCAATAATGTCGAGGATACATCAAGACAAAAATGAAAATTAGGTGTGGTCAATGCGGAAAGATCAGAGAGTGAAGAAGAATAAAGAGTTCCAGGAAATATTCAAAAAAGGGACATCCTTTGCAAATCGGCAATTCGTCTTATATCTATTGAAGAAAGAAGAGCCTCAACCATTTCGAATTGGAATCTCCGTAAGTAAGAAGATTGGAAACGCTGTTTGTCGAAACCAAATTAAACGATATGTCAGACAGGCTTTCCTAGAATTACAAGAAGATGTAAAAGATCAGTACGATTACTTAATCATCGCCAGAAAACCGGCGGCCGAAATGAATTTCCATGAGGTGAAGGGCAGCCTCACCCATGTGCTTAAAAGAGGAAAAGTGTTGAAAAGATCCTCTAATGGAAAACATGTTAGAAAGAAGTCATAACATTTTACGATATTGACAGGTTTCGTCCTCACAAGCCTATGAAAAGATGTTACAATACGAGAGATTGTACTTTTTAAGTAGGAAGACCTGTTTTACATTTAACTTGAAAGATATTAGTAGGGAGGAAATTAAGGGTGAAAAAGAGAATTATAGCCCTGATGGGAATCATTGGGCTAATGGCTATACTATCAGGTTGTACGGAATATAATCAGCCTATAACACCTGAGAGTAGCGGAATATGGAATGAATATATTGTCTATCCTTTATCACAATTAATTACAATGGTAGCTGAGTTCATGAGCGGTTCTTATGGATTGGCCATTGTCATTGTTACATTGATTATTCGTTTAGCGATTCTGCCATTAATGATTAAACAAACGAAAAATTCAAAAGCCATGCAGGCTCTGCAACCGGAAATGAAAAAGCTGCGTGAAAAATATAGCTCTAAAGATGCACAAACTCAACAAAAGCTTCAACAAGAAACGATGGCTTTATTCCAAAGTCACGGGGTAAATCCGCTGGCGGGTTGTTTCCCATTGATCGTTCAAATGCCGATCTTAATTGGTTTCTACCATGCGATCGTGAGAACAGAAGAAATCAAAGCTCATAATTTCCTGTGGTTCGATCTTGGTAACCCGGATCCGTACTATATTTTACCTTTAGTAGCAGGTATAACGACGTTTATCCAACAGAAATTAATGATGGCGGGTACAGCGAATCAAAATCCGCAAATGGCGATGATGCTTTATATCATGCCGGTCATGATCATCATTTTTGCGATCAACTTCCCTGCAGCTCTATCCCTTTACTGGGTAGTCGGAAATCTATTTATGATTGTTCAAACGTATTTCATTAAAGGACCTGAAATCAAAGAAGCGCAAACCGCTAAAGCTGGTGGGAATTCGGGAGGAAAGAAAAAGTGAGAGAAGTAGAAGCGACTGGTCAAACGGTGGAAGAAGCCATTGAATCAGCCTTGTCTCAACTGAATATCACCAAAGAAGAAGCAGAAATTGACGTCATTGATCAAGGTAAAAAAGGCTTGTTCGGATTGTTTGGTGGAAGACCTGCTGTCGTTCAAGTCAAAAAAGCGGTTGATCCGGTAAATGAAGCGAAAAATTTTCTTCTATCTGTTGCAAATGAAATGGGAGTTAACGCTTCCATAGAAGTGAAAAGAGACGGAAGAGATGTTGAGTTCAACATTTCCGGTGAAAAAATGGCTCTATTAATAGGAAAAAGAGGACAAACGTTGAATGCTCTTCAACATTTAACTCAACTGATTGCAAATCGGGGTTCCGATCAGTTCATCACCATCCTTTTAGATGCGGAGAACTATCGTGAAAGACGTAAGCAAACGTTAACAAACCTGGCTGAACGATTAGCAGAGAAAGCATTGCGCACAAATCGTTCCGTTTCATTAGAACCAATGCCTTCCTATGAACGAAAAGTGATTCATACAGCATTAGTTGATTCGACTACTGTTGATACCCATTCAGAAGGCAGAGAACCCAATCGTTATATTGTGATTGCTCCAAAATAAATGAGAGACGATTCCTTTCGGGGGATCGTTTTTTTTTTTTGCAATCCAGCCACCCCCGTTAAATTTCTTCCAGTAAGCCGCGTTGCAACCTTGTGGATTCTTATTTTCATCCCGGTTTATTGTTATTCACATGTGGATAAGTTAAAATAATAGAGATGAAGTGTTATCTGTGTGGATAACATTATTTGGTGACGAATAGAAGGTTTCCTTTCTTTAGTATTAAATAGGATTGTGATATTCTAATAATTTGGGGAAACTTTGCTCTCTACTATAATTCATTTATAAATAGATCAACTAAGAAATAAGAGAGGTGAATACAATGGAGTTTGATACAATTGCTGCTATTTCTACCCCAATGGGGGAAGGGGCGATTGCGATCGTGCGTTTAAGCGGTGATCAAGCCTTCGATATCGGTGATAAGGTCTTTAAGGGTATGAAAGGAAACTCTATGAAAGAATTTGCTTCTCATACCATTCATTATGGACATATTATCGATCCGAACACAGAGCAAGTGGTTGAAGAAGTCATGGTTTCTGTGATGAGGGGGCCAAAAACCTTCACCCGTGAAGATATTATAGAAATTAACTGCCACGGAGGACTTGTGTCGGTCAATAAAGTACTGCAGCTCGTATTGAAAAGTGGAGCCCGCCTTGCAGAGCCGGGTGAATTTACGAAGCGGGCGTTCTTGAACGGACGAATTGACCTTTCACAGGCAGAAGCGGTGATGGATCTTATTCGCGCAAAAACCGATCGGGCGATGAATGTGGCCCTTAATCAAATGGAAGGCCGACTTTCCAATTTGATACGAAAGCTACGTCAGGAAATTCTTGAAACACTGGCTCATGTAGAAGTGAATATCGATTATCCTGAGTATGATGATGTAGAAGAAATGACGCATAACGTACTGTTGGAGAAATCCAAACATGTCCGTGACGAAATTGACAAGCTGGTCCGAACATCAGAGCAGGGTAAAATTCTGAGAGAAGGCCTTTCTACCGTGATAATCGGACGGCCAAATGTAGGGAAGTCATCTCTATTGAACAGTCTTGTTCATGAAAACAAGGCGATCGTAACCGATATCCCTGGAACAACCCGCGATGTGATTGAAGAATACGTGAATGTACGCGGTGTTCCGTTACGTCTGGTTGATACAGCAGGGATTCGTGAAACAGAAGACATTGTTGAACGAATCGGTGTGGAACGTTCACGACAAGTATTGAAAGAAGCGGATTTAATCTTACTCGTACTCAACTATGCGGACGAATTGACTCCTGAGGATGAACAGCTTTTCGAAGCTGTAAGAGGAATGGACGTCATTGTCATCGTGAACAAAACGGATCTGTCTCAGAAGATTGATATAGATAAAGTAAGAAAACTAGCGGAAAATCATCAGCTGGTCACAACGGCTTTACTTGAAGAGCAAGGGATCGATGAGCTGGAAGAAGCCATTTCTTCATTATTCTTTGCAGGTTCCATTGAATCGGGGGATATGACATATGTGTCCAATAGCCGTCATATTGCTCTGCTCAATCAAGCTTCCCTTGCGATTAATGAAGCGATCAATAGCGTAGAAATGGGGACTCCCATCGATATCGCTCAAATTGATTTAACCAGAACGTGGGAGCTTTTAGGTGAAATCATTGGAGAGAGCGTTCATGAAAGCCTGATTGATCAGTTGTTTTCACAATTCTGCTTAGGGAAATAAATACTATTATAATGTGGACTATAAATTCAAGGTCCTACAAGGAGGAAAAAACAAACCATGCAATATGACGCAGGGCAATATGATGTCATTGTCATTGGTGCTGGCCATGCCGGAGTAGAAGCAGGACTTGCTTCCGCCCGTATGGGAGCTAAAACGTTAATGGTCACCATTAACTTGGATATGGTCGCCTTTATGCCATGTAATCCATCTGTTGGTGGACCGGCAAAAGGGATCGTTGTAAGAGAGATTGACGCTCTGGGTGGAGAAATGGGGCGTAATATAGATAAAACACATATTCAAATGAGAATGTTGAATACAGGAAAAGGTCCGGCTGTCCGGGCATTGCGGGCTCAGGCGGATAAATTCCTTTATCAGCATGAAATGAAACGCACGATTGAAAATGAACCGAATATGACCTTGCTTCAAGGAATGGTTGAGGAATTGATTGTTGAAGATGATGAATGTAAAGGTGTCGTAACGATGACGGGTGCTGCATACCGGGCGAAAACAGTCGTAATTACAACCGGTACATTCCTGCGTGGTGAAATCATATTAGGAGATCTGAAATATTCAAGCGGTCCTAATAATCAACAACCTTCTATCAGACTTTCTGATCATTTACACGAATTAGGCTTTGATACTGTTCGGTTTAAAACAGGGACACCACCGCGAGTGAACAGTTCGACAATCGATTATTCGAAAACAGAAATTCAACCAGGTGATGATGTTCCCCGTGCCTTTAGCTATGAAACGACGAAATATATTACCGATCAACTTCCATGTTGGTTAACGTATACGAACGAACACACTCATCAATTGATTGATGACAACTTGCATCGTTCTCCAATGTATTCTGGAATGATTAAAGGAACCGGACCGCGTTACTGTCCTTCCATTGAGGATAAAGTCGTACGTTTCCATGATAAACCGCGTCACCAGATTTTCTTGGAGCCTGAAGGACGAAACACACAAGAAGTCTATGTACAGGGATTATCAACGAGTTTACCTGAAGACGTACAACAAAAGATTCTTCAAACCATCCCGGGTCTTGAGAAAGTACAGATGATGCGTGCCGGATATGCCATTGAGTATGATTCCATCGTACCGACTCAATTATGGCCGACCCTTGAAACGAAAAAAATAAAAAATCTTTATACAGCGGGACAAATCAATGGAACGTCCGGTTATGAAGAAGCAGCTGGACAAGGTTTGATGGCGGGGATCAATGCTGCCTGCCGTGCCCTGGATAAAGAAGAGGTTATCTTAAGCCGTTCTGATGCGTATATCGGGGTTTTAATCGATGACCTTGTGACAAAAGGGACGAACGAACCGTATCGTCTACTGACTTCCCGTGCTGAATATCGCCTGTTGCTTCGTCATGACAATGCCGATCTTCGCCTGACTGATATTGGTCATAAAATAGGATTAATCTCCGATGATCGATACGAACGGTTTACAGCTAAAAAAGAAGCGATCTTTTCAGAGAAAAAACGCCTGGAAGGAGTCCGCATCAAGCCTACTGAGGAAACACAGGCCGTTATCCGTGAAGCGGGCGGCAGTGAGCTGAAAGACGGCATATTAGCAGCGGATCTTCTGAAGCGCCCTGAAATGAACTATAGTCATATTAAATCACTCGTTCCAAGTGAAATCGAGCTTGATTCCGATGTAGAGGAACAGGTTGAAATCCAAGTGAAATATGAAGGCTATATTGAAAAATCCCTTCAACAGGTCGATAAAATGAAGAAGATGGAAAACAAAAGAATTCCTGAGAACATTGATTACAGTGCAATTAGCGGTTTAGCATCTGAAGCAAGACAGAAATTAATCGAGGTCCAGCCCCTTTCTCTTGCACAGGCTTCGCGGATTTCAGGAGTGAATCCTGCAGACATCTCTATTTTACTCGTCTATATCGAGCAAGGGAAAATTGCAAAAGTATCAGGTGATCAATAGAGGTAAAGGAAGGATAATTTCATGAATGTAAATGAATTTCAATCAATGCTTGAGGAGAAGGGGATCTCCCTTTCTCCTCAGCAATTAAATCAGTTTGAGCGTTACTATGAATTGTTGGTTGAATGGAATGAAAAAATGAACCTGACGGCCATTACTGAAAAGGAAGATGTGTATTTAAAGCATTTTTACGATTCGATAAGTGCAGCTTTTTATGTCGATTTCACGCAGGTGACAACTCTTTGTGATGTTGGGGCAGGAGCCGGTTTTCCGAGCATCCCTCTTAAAATATGCTTCCCGCACTTACATATCTCAATAGTTGATTCCTTGAACAAGCGGATTACATTCTTAAACCATTTATCAGATGAGTTAGTACTTGAAAACACGAATTTCTATCATGATCGTGCTGAGACTTTTGGTAAAAACAAGGCTCATCGTGAAAAGTATGATATGGTTACAGCAAGAGCCGTTGCCAGAATGTCTGTTTTAAGTGAATTATGTTTGCCACTTGTTAAAAAGGGCGGCTTATTTGTAGCGATGAAGGCTTCAAACGTGAAAGAGGAGCTATCGAATGCGAAGAAAGCAATTGGCATGCTGGGTGGACAAACAGATAAAATGTATTCGTTCGTCTTACCGGAAGAGGAAAGTGAACGAAATATTGTCAAGATCGACAAAGTGAAGGAAACGCCTAACAAATATCCCAGAAAACCTGGGACACCCAATAAATTACCGTTATAATAATATGAATGGTTTTCCTGCCGTGATGGTATCATTGATCAAGCTTTGAAAATCTCAGCATAGGCAGGAACTTGTCATATTTTAGAGAATATTAATAAAGGGAGTTTCTTAAAGGTGGTGTAGGAAGATGAAGCATCCTTTCTCTCGTTTTTTTGGCCTAGGTGAAAAGGAGCAAGATGTTGAATCTGAAGAATCAAATGTAGTGGAAGAAGATCGAGATGAAGTGAAAAAGATACCCGTCTCACAAATCATCCCTAATCGCTTTCAACCAAGAACAGTGTTCAATGATGAAAAGATAGAAGAGTTATCCAGAACGATTCATACTCATGGCATTATCCAACCGATTGTGGTTAGACAATACGATGATGAGCAGTTTGAAATCATTGCAGGTGAACGTCGATACAGAGCCGTTCAAAAGCTTGGCTGGGACACTGTGCCGGCAATTGTAAAGAATCTTAATGATACAGAAACAGCATCTGTTGCATTAATTGAAAACTTACAAAGGGAAGAGCTCTCTCCTATAGAAGAAGCCATTGCGTATGGAAAACTGTTGGAGTTACATGATTTAACTCAAGAAGCCCTTGCTCAACGCTTAGGAAAAGGACAATCGACTGTGGCGAACAAGCTTCGTCTCCTTAAGCTTCCAGAAGAAATTCAATCAGCACTATTAGATAAACTAATAACAGAACGTCATGCCAGGGCTTTGATTCCTCTGAAGAATGCTGAAAAGCAAATTCAGCTCCTTCAAGAAATCATTGAAAAAAGCTTGAATGTCAAACAAACCGAAGACCGGGTTGTGAAAATGCAAGAAGGAACGACTCAAAAGCCAAAACCGAAACGAAAAGCCTTCAGTAAGGATATGAGAATAGCCGTGAATACGATTCGTCAATCGCTTTCCATGGTATCGGACAGCGGAATCAATCTGGACTCTGAAGAAGAAGAGCATGAGGAATTCTATCAGTTCACCATCCGTATTCCTAAAAAAAAATAGATTCGTAGTCTAAAAGTGAGAAACATCTCGGATTGGTTTCTCACTTTTTTTGTTTAGTTCTTTTTGCAAAGTGTTCTTAAAAATGTAATCTTCCAGAATCTATGTCAACCAGTGTGTGCTGGATGGTGAGGGGAACGGCTCCGCTTGCAGCTAGCGTTCGGCCGAGCCTCCTCAGCTTAGCCGAACGGGGTCTCGGCACGCCCGTTCATCCGCAGGAGTCTACGCCGTTCCCCTCGCCATCTATCTTAAGTTTATCGTGACAGAGTTATAGAACTTAATAAAAAAATTCAGATAAAAGCAATTCTAGTATACAAGCAGTATTGGACCACTCTCTTCTTTAAAAGCTTTTACTAGAAAGTTTTTTGTATGTCTACTAGATTTTCAAACACATGCTTTGAAAGTTGATTGTAGCGGGAGGCGGGAATAGCGGGAAAGGTTGAGACCCCACAAGGCAAAGCCCGAGGAGGCTCAACTCACGCCCCGCGGAAAGCGAGCATCCTGTAGCGGAAATCAACTACCACTGTCTCTAGTTCTGTCGATTCAGGGCAAATACTGTCGATTCGTGAGCAATGATCTATTCACGATTTCCTATTTCTAGAAACACTGTTCTTTTTTAAAAATTGACAGACAATTAACAAGGAATTTTGATAGAATAGAAGAATACTGTAAAAAATTTAGTGAATCTTAGGAAGTCAAAAGGTAGGTGACAACCTTGGGCAGAATAGTAGCCGTTACAAATCAAAAAGGTGGAGTGGGAAAGACCACGACATCCGTCAATTTGGGGGCTTGTTTAGCTTATATAGGGAAAAAGGTTTTACTGGTAGACATTGATCCTCAAGGAAACGCCACGAGTGGTGTAGGTGTGGAAAAAGGGGATGTCCAGCAGTGCATATATGATGTACTGGTAGATGATGTGGATGTCAGAGAAACCATTAAACAATCAAAAGTTGAGAATTTATCCATTGTACCTGCAACGATTTCATTGGCGGGAGCAGAAATCGAGCTTGTTCCAACCATCTCCCGTGAAGTGCGTTTAAAGAAAGCGTTAGAGAAAGTAAAAGACGAATTTGATTATATTATCATTGATTGTCCGCCGTCTTTAGGGTTATTGACAATCAATGCGTTAACAGCCTCAGATGCTGTCGTCATACCGGTCCAATGCGAATATTATGCTCTGGAAGGATTAAGTCAGTTATTGAGTACCGTTCGTTTAGTTCAGAAGCATCTGAATCATGATCTTATGATTGATGGTGTGCTGCTTACGATGCTAGATGCGAGAACCAATCTGGGAATTCAGGTCATTGAAGAGGTTAAAAAATATTTTCAAGATAAAGTGTATCGCACAATTATTCCACGTAACGTTCGTTTAAGTGAAGCGCCCAGTCATGGTGAACCGATCATCATCTATGATGCGAAGTCCAGGGGAGCAGAAGTTTATTTAGAACTAGCAAAGGAAGTGGCGGCGAATGGCTAAAGGTTTAGGAAAGGGCATCAATGCTCTCTTTACCAATATCCAAACAACTCAAAATGAAGAGTCCGTGCAAGAAGTGAGCCTGAAAGAAATACGGCCGAATCCATATCAACCACGAAAGATCTTTGAGCCGCAAGCAATTGAAGAGTTAAAAGATTCGATCTTAGAGCACGGTATCCTGCAACCGATCATTGTGCGTAAAACGATCAAAGGGTATGAAATTGTCGTTGGGGAACGCCGTTATCGTGCAGCCAAAGCGGCTAAATTAGAATCGGCTCCTGTCGTGGTCAGGGAATTGAATGAGCAACAAATGATGGAGCTTGCCGTTTTAGAAAACCTTCAACGTGAAGACCTGACACCGATCGAAGAAGGCGCTGCTTATCAAATGCTGATGGATAAGCTAAAGCTCACTCAGGAGGAATTAGCGAAGAGATTAGGAAAGAGCAGACCTCATATTGCCAATCATATTCGCTTACTATCCCTCCCTGCTCCTATTCAGGAACTTATTTCAGAAGGTAAGTTAACGATGGGACATGGACGTGCACTACTTGGGTTGAAAAATAAGAAGAATCTATCAACTGTTGTAAATCGTATCCTTAAAGAATCATTAAACGTTCGTCAATTAGAAAAGATCATTCAAGAACTGAATGAGAATGTTCCACGTGAAACAAAAAAGACAGAGCGTAAAGATGTCTTCATTCAGGAACAGGAATCCCTTCTACGCGAACGCTTCGGGACAACGGTCACGATTAAACAAGCGAAGAAAAAAGGAAAAATCGAGCTCGAATTTTTTTCGAAGGAAGACCTCGATCGCATTTTGGAATTATTGCAGTAACCATTTGGGAAAAGGACTGGCTTAAAAGGTATATTTATACCACTTAAGCCAGTCCTCTTCCATATGGTACATAGAAGATGCACTATTCTTTGGGAAATAATCATCAAAAGCATAAGAAGAATTTTTCAGACAGATAAGGAGAACGTCATGGTACTATTAGGAACGCTGGTAAATGGAGTATGTATTATCATCGGAACTCTCCTGGGTAAGGTCCTTCATCGCATCCCGGAAGATATGAAGGGAACTGTCATGAAAGCGATTGGGTTAGCCGTCATCGTCCTTGGATTACAGATGGGATTGAAAAGCGAAAACTTTCTCATTGTCATCATCAGCCTGGCTCTGGGTGCTGCATGGGGAGAATGGATGAACCTGGAGGACAAGCTTAACTCATTGGGTAACTGGTTGGAAAAGAAGCTGGGCAGTAATAAAGAAACCTCCATATCTCAAGGGTTTGTCACAGCTACGCTTATTTTTGTTATTGGAGCAATGGCTGTAATAGGTGCGTTGGATAGCGGCATCAGGGGCGATCATGATGTTCTGTTGACGAAGTCAATCATTGATGGCTTTACATCTCTGATCCTAACGACGACTTTAGGAATTGGTGTCATGTTTTCGGCGATCCCTGTCGTCCTTTATCAAGGATTCATTGCTTTGTTTGCGACTCAAATTCATCAGTGGGTTCCAGAAGAGCTGATGGATGCCTATATTGTAGAGATGACCTCAACGGGAGGAATCATGATTTTTGCGATTGGACTCAATCTCCTCGGTGTAACGAAGATCAGAGTCGCCAATTTACTTCCAGGGATCATCGTAGTGGGATTGGTCGTAGGAATCATACACGCATACCAACTGTATATGTAATAAGTGAAAAGGGAGATGACCCGGAACGTATCTGGATCATCTCCCTTTTATTGCTGTAATTCTTCCCGCCATTTTTCAATACTGACGGCGTTACGGCGTTCCACTGAATCGCCTGCCAGCACAATGGCCTCGGCAATCGTCTTTGCCATTTTCATCACAAGATTCAATCGTGTATTTTGTAAAACAAAGAACTCCATAAATCCACTGACATTCACGATTCCGGTCAGGTGAATCTCACCAACCTCTGGCAACTCTTTATTTACGCCTGCACCAGGTTTTAATGGCCCCTCACTTAATTGAATGGCGCCGACACTTTTTAATCGACCTAGACAGGCATCTACACCGATAATAAAAGGATTGATATGTTTAGCGGCAATTTGACTGAGCTTCTCTTCCAGGTTTACTGCATGGATCGGATCATCCAACGTTCCATATACATGAAATGGTTTGATATCTTGTTCTTCTATTAATGTTCCAACTAATGGGCCTAATGAATCCCCTGTTGAACGGTCTGTGCCAATACACACGAAGACAATGGGTCTTGTACGATAGTAAGTGGGAAGCATCGACGACAATTGAACGGAAAGATCCTGTGCCGCACGCTCTTCCTGATGAAGGACTCTAAAGGGTTCAGGTCTTCGTTCAAATAGTCCTTTTTTAAGATTCATCGCTTCCACTCCTTTGGATATGTTTAAGGGGAATTTTATAGTGATCATACTTTGACGGACTTGACTACCATAATCATATTTTCTAAGTATTATCAGTATACGGACGATTTCTTTTTTTCATACATAATATGGTTGGATTTTTCATAAAATAAAAATTTTCTATAAACTATATTAATATGAGGTTATATCTACACAAGGAGAGGGAAAGTTGATAAAATAAGGAATACTTCTTATTGAACGATAAGTGGAGGTTCGGTATAAATGTCGAGTACTAAAAAAGAAGTTGAAGATAAAATAGAAAAAATTAAAGATAGTGAAGCAGCTCAAAAACTTATAGATAATGAATTATGGATTGCCCTGGGATCAGGTGCGATAAAAATTGTGGCGATCATGGTCATTACCTATATTGCTTTAAGGTTGGGAAGGTCAGCCATTCGAAATGTGTTCAGGGTCCGTTCCCGCTCACCTCTTAAGTTTACGGAGCGTCGGGAAGCCACTTTATCGAAACTATTAGAGAATGTATTGACTTATGTGATTTATTTTATTAGTTTAATGACGATTCTATCGACTCTTGATATTGATGTGAAAGGTCTGATTGCCGGTGCCGGGATTGTCGGTCTGGCGGTAGGTTTCGGAGCACAAAACCTTGTTCGGGATATCATCACGGGTTTCTTCATTATATTCGAGGACCAGTTTTCAGTCGGTGACTATGTACGAATAGGTTCTGCTGAAGGTACTGTTGAAGAAATCGGCCTTCGTACGACAAAGATCAAAAGCTGGACCGGGGAATTACATATCTTCCCCAATGGTAATATTACAGAAGTAACGAACTTCTCCATTCACAACAGCATTGCAGTCGTAGATGTCAGTATTGCCTATGAAGAAAATATAGAAGAAGCAGAGAAAGTGATGCAGGAGCTTCTCCTTGCGTTACCGCAAAAATATGAAGATCTCGTGAATCCACCTGAACTGTTGGGTGTTCAAACCCTGGGAGCTTCAGATGTGGTCATTCGGATCGTGGCTGAAACGGTTCCGATGAGACATTGGTATATGGCAAGAATGATCCGTAAAGAGGTTAAACTATGCCTGGATGAGCATGGTATTGAAATTCCGTTCCCTCGTATGGTGATGTATTCACGTCAGGATCAGGAAGATATCCAACCCCGTGAAGAAAAACAAAGAAAACTTGAAAGCGAATAAGGAGGAAAAACCCAGTGGAGCCCAAGACATTCACTTTAAATGATATTGTAGAAATGAAAAAGCCCCATCCCTGTGGTACGAACCGCTGGAAAGTGATCCGTATGGGAATGGATATTCGCATCAAATGTGTCGGTTGCGGCCACAGTGTCATGATCCCCAGAAAAGATTTTGCGAAAAAAATGAAAAAAGTCATCAGTAGCGGCGAAGAAGAATGAGTATTCTTTTTTTACCCATATTTCTTTTGGCCTAATCCAGCCTATGGTTATTTTGCCAAGGTTTAAGAGCATTCAGTCGGTTTCAGTCGATTGGATGCTCTTTTTAGTAAGCCATGCCAATGCCTGAAGCTTCACTTGTCTTTTCCCTCTATTATCTCTATAATTGTGAAAGGTTCGACCGTTTACTTATTTTCGATCTTACATGATTTTTTAATAGATAAGAATTTAGATGAGGAGTGACTATAATGGCTTTAACAGCTGGTATTGTTGGATTACCAAACGTAGGGAAGTCCACTTTATTTAATGCAATTACAAAAGCAGGTGCAGAATCTGCCAACTATCCTTTCTGTACGATTGATCCGAACGTAGGAATTGTAGAAGTTCCCGATCACCGTTTAGATAAATTAACAGAGCTTGTAGAACCGAAGAAGACGGTTCCCACTGCCTTTGAATTCACGGATATCGCCGGGATTGTAAAAGGAGCGAGTAAAGGAGAAGGATTAGGGAATAAATTCTTATCTCACATTCGCCAAGTGGATGCGATTTGTCAGGTTGTCCGTTGTTTCGCGGATGATAATATCACTCACGTTTCAGGTAAAGTAGATCCGATTGCGGATATTGAAGTCATCAACCTGGAATTGATCTTAGCTGACCTTGAAACAGTGGATAAGCGTCTTGCCAGAGTTCAGAAAATGGCCAAGCAAAAAGATAAAGAAGCGGTATTTGAGCATGATATCCTTGTGAAAATCAAAGAAGCTCTTGAAGCAGAGCAGCCGGCTCGTACGGTTGAGTTCTCTGATGATCAAATGAAGCTTGTGAAACAGCTTCACCTTCTGACTTCAAAGCCTGTATTATATGTAGCAAACGTAAGTGAAGATGAAATTGCCGATCCTTCTGACAACGAATATGTTCAGAAAGTACGTGAATTTGCTAAAGAAGACAATGCAGAAGTGATTGTTGTCTGTGCGAAAATCGAATCTGAAATTGCTGAGCTAGATGATGAAGAAAAAGCGATGTTCCTGGAAGAGCTGGGGATTGAAGAGTCCGGTTTAGATCAGCTGATCCGTGCTACCTATTCTTTATTAGGACTGGCTACGTACTTCACAGCCGGCGTTCAAGAGGTCCGCGCCTGGACATTCCGTGAAGGGATGAAAGCTCCCCAATGTGCCGGAGTCATCCATACCGACTTCGAAAGAGGCTTCATCCGTGCCGAAACAGTTTCCTATGAAGACCTTGTTGAAGCAGAAACAATGGGCGCAGCCCGTGAAGCAGGAAAAGTACGTTTAGAAGGTAAAGAATACCTCGTAAAAGACGGAGACATCATTCACTTCCGTTTTAATGTGTAGGTTTTGAGAAAAAAATAGGCGAGACTATGTATTTTCCTTTGAAATTTCATCAGAACTAAATTCTCTGAGAGTTGATTGGAGCGGAAGGCACTCGACTCCTGCGGGAATAGTGGGACAGGTGAGACCCCACAGGCGCTTGCGCCGAGGAGGCTCACCGCCCACCCCGCGGAAAGCGAGTGCCTGGAGCGGAAATCAACCAGCACTCGCTTCTTAAAAAGCAACAAAGTTTACGAAAAAAGCATTATTGAAAGACTAGAGTCCCTATTCTAGTCTTTTTTTTACGTCATATTGCAATAATAGATAACCTATGCTATAATTTTATTTCGTGAGTAATGAACGCATTGCTCCTTGTTCTTTCACAAAGAAAGGACCGCATAGACCACGAGGAGGTGACATTCAGATGAGAAAGTACGAACTTATGTACATTGTCCGCCCAAACATTGACGACGAGTCAAAGAAAGCAGTAGTTGAGCGTTTCGATAACGTTTTAACAACTAACGGCGCGGAAATCATCGAGTCAAAAGATTGGGGTAAACGTCGTTTAGCGTATGAAATCAACGATTTTCGCGATGGTTTCTATCAACTAGTTAAGATGAGCGCTACTTCTGATGCAGTTAACGAATTCGATCGTTTAGCTAAAATCAGCGATGATATTATCCGTCATATCGTTGTTAAAGAAGAAGAATAATCCGTACGTTTTTTTAGATATACACTTCTATCATCTGTTTCACATGAAACAGTAAATTAGAAGGAAGGGGTTGATTCTGATGATGAACCGAGTTGTATTAGTAGGGCGTTTAACCAAAGACCCTGAATTAAAATATACTCCAAGTGGAGTGGCTGTTGCTTCGTTTACACTGGCTGTCAATCGTAGTTTTACGAATCAATCAGGAGAACGGGAAGCAGATTTTATTAACTGCGTTGTATGGCGTCGCCCTGCAGAGAATGTAGCAAACTTTCTTAAAAAAGGCAGCTTAGCTGGCGTTGACGGTCGTATTCAAACACGTAATTTCGAAGGACAAGATGGACGCCGTGTGTTTATGACGGAAGTTGTAGCAGAAAGCGTTCAGTTCTTAGAGCCGCGTAGTGCGAATCAAGGCGATCGTGGAGGAAGTCCGGGCTATTCGGGTGGAGGTCAACGCGACCAAGGAAATCCGTATAGTCAGAATCAGAATCAACAACGCAACAACAATAATAACAACAACTATACACGTGTAGATGAGGATCCATTTGCAAATGACGGTCAGCCGATCGACATTTCCGATGATGATCTGCCATTCTAAACGAACGATAATGAATTTAAACAAGATAGGAGGCGAAACAAATGGCAGGAGGACGTAGAGGTGGACGTAGACGTCGTAAGGTGTGCTACTTCACAGCAAACGGAATTACACATATCGATTTCAAAGATGTAGATCTTCTTAAGAAATTCGTATCTGAACGTGGGAAAATTCTTCCACGTCGTGTAACTGGAACTAACGCTAAGTACCAACGTAAGTTGACTCGTGCGATCAAACGCGCTCGTACAATGGCATTACTTCCGTACGTTACTGGTGAATAATATCATCGGCTAAAGCAGCAGAGACTTGTCTCTGCTGCTTTTTTATGCCGTTTTTTAAGCGGTGTGTATGAGATCTCTTCCTCCTCTGCGAAGTACCCCTTCGATTATCCTATCTGCCATCACTTTGTTCTTGTAAATTCCCATGTACCTATAAAGAAATGGCCAAAAATGTCGATGAATAAGTGTATATATAGATAGTTTTTTGGTAGTAAGAGGGGGAATTTATGTGAAAAAGAAAAAAACAAGGAAACAGGTGGAAAGAAAGAAGGGTTTTCTTCTATCATCCATTAGAATGAAGCTTATTGTAATCATATCCATTTTATTTATGGTATCTTTAGCCGTTATCATTGCGATTACAAGCTTACAGACGAGAATGAAAACAGAGAAAGAGGTTATTGATCAAACTCAAGGGATCGTAGGGGAACTAAATAATTCAGTGCAACTCTTTCTAGGACAATACGAAAAGAGTATTGATCAATATTCAATTTCCAACTCGTTAAAAGATTATGCAAAAGCACAGTTGCAAACAGAGTCCGGTGGCGAAAATACCGAGCTGTTTGCCAATATTCAATCTGATTTTGATAATTACTTAAGCCTTTATCAGGAAGCTACTTCTATTTACTTCGCATCACCAAATAAGAATTTAAAAATCGTTCCATCCGTCTCTCTCCCTAGTGACTTTGATCCGACAAGCAGGGATTGGTATAAAAACGCTGAGGAAGTAAGAGCTGGCGTGGTTTGGAGTGAGCCGTATGTAGATACTGCAACGGAAGAATATATTATTACAGCTTCCAGAGCGATTGTTTCAGATAATAAAGTAGTAGGCGTTCTCGGCGTTGATATTAATTTGACGAAACTTACTGACCGAGTGTCAGAAATGGACATTGGATATAATGGATATCCGTTCTTAATCGGGCTGGATGGTACAGCCATCGTCCACCCGACTAAGCGAGGTGAAGATCTCTCCACTCTCCCTTTCATCAGCAAAATGCTCGCTTCTGATAAAGATTCCGATACGATCCGGTATGAACTGGACGGAGATGAAAAAGTGTTAGTGTATAGTACGGTACCTAAGACGAATTGGAAAGTGGGCTCTGCCTACAGTATGAAGGATCTGATTCAGTCATCGAAAGAAATCGAACGTTTACTGATCGTGACAGCCCTCATAACCCTGATTGTCATGTTGGTGTTAGTTGTGCTTATTTCTAATAGGATCACTAAACCAATCAAGCAGCTTCAAAAAACGGTAACCGGTGTCTCTTCTGGAGATTTGTCCATTCAGTCTGACATTGATTCAAAAGATGAGACAGGATTACTAGCGTCCGATTTAAACAAAATGATCGTGAATATGAAAGATACGATACAAGTCGTCCAACAATCGATCTATAATGTCCGGGAATCGGCTGAAGGATTAAGTGCGGTTTCTGAGGAGACAAATGCCTCAAGTGAAGAGATGGCAAAGGCTGTTTCCGAAATTGCCACAGGCGCTTCTCAATCAGCGGCCGACTCTGACCGGGCTCATCATCAAACAGAGCTATTAGGAACAAGAATTAATGGAGTCTATGAAAAGTCGAAAGCTATGTCTGAGATGGCAGGACAAGCAGATGTCATGAACCAGTCCGGGTTAAACCAGGTAAAAGAATTAGAAACTGCCTACCATTCTTCCAGTGAATATATCTCCTCCATGGAAGAGGTCATCTTTAGTTTGGAAGCAAAGGTGAAGACGATTGAATCGGTCATGGGTACAATAACGGAGATTTCTTCTCAAACGAACCTCCTTGCATTAAATGCGAGCATTGAGGCGGCTAGAGCAGGGGAACACGGCAAAGGCTTTGCTGTCGTAGCGGAAGAAGTAAGAAAGCTTGCCGATCAGTCAGTGAAGGCAACCGAAGAAGTAAAACGCACCATTATAGAGATTCAACAAGGCTCTCATCAAGCAGTTGACGAAATGGTGAAAACGAAAGAGACCTTTGAGGTCCAAAATGAAGTGATCCAAAGAACCAATCACGTATTTGACCAAACCTCACAGTTAATGAAATCCATGCAGGATGAAATAGAAAGAATGTATGAAGAAGTTGGTCAAATCAATCTTGAAAAAGATGAAGTGGTCAACGTAATACAAATGATGGCCGCTACAGCGGAACAAACGGCTGCTTCCTGCGAGGAAATGAGTGCCTCCACAGAAGAACAAGTAAGGGCCGTCCAATCGGTTACAGAGGCAGCTGAACGCTTAACAGACTTAAGTCAGGAGCTTCAGTCTTCAATCGAACGTTTTAAAATTTCATAATCTTCTTGAGAGGGTGGTCCTGATACATTGCCATTCTTTATCTACTGCGTATACTCCTTTTTAAAGTGAGTGCATACTAGAGTAGATGAAGAAAAGAAGCATGTTGAAGGGGCTCCCTCTTTTTTATGAAAATGAAGTAGTATGAACAATGATAGTTAATGATATTTACAATTTGGCACAAGTCTTGGTGAAAGTGGCATAAACAAAGTTAAATGTTGGGCATTACAGTATGCTTGTCACCTTCGGGTAAGAACCCGCTAGATGAAATCTATCTTCAAAATTGATATGATAGTGCTATTGCATGTTTTTGAATTTATCGTAAGGAGCGTTTCAATTGAAAAATCCCCGTGTGTTAACGGAAGGTGCGCTTATGCTCGCCATCTTTACTGTTTTACTGTTGTTGGCTTTATATGTTCCGCTTATTGGGACTCTTGCCTTTTTCGTATTGCCCCTCCCTCTTATTCTGTTTAGTTCTAAGTATTCGTTACTGAATTCTTTTTACGTAATGATCGGATCGTTAGGGTTATCCTTCTTGTTTGGAGGGCTCATTGCGCTGCCTGTCGCCTTCATGGTTGCGACGACCGGGGTCGTGATTGGGTGGTGTGTGAAAGCGAAAGTAGATAAAATGAGGCTGTTTATGGCGTCAAGCCTCACACTTGTCATCAATATTGTAATTGGTTTTGTTTTTTCTATCCTACTCTTCAATGTTAATATTATAGAAGATAGCTTAGCTGAATCGAAGGCCGCTTATTATTCTTTATTTGAGAAGCTTGGTCAGGAACCGGACAAGAGATTGATCGAAAGTCTGGACAGCTCCATTGATCTTATTCAGACGTTGATGCCTACATTGTTCCTGGGAATTGCTGTCGTAATGGCTCTGTTGTTTATGCTGATCAACTTTCCCATCATGAAGCGTTTAGGGAGAGAGGTACCCGTATTTAAACCATTTAGAGAATGGAAGCTTCCCAAGAGTATCCTTTGGTATTATTTACTTACCTTAGTCCTATCCATGATTCTGCAGCCGGAGAAAGGAACGTATGCCTATACGGCTCTTCTGAATGTTTTGTATGTATTGCAAACATTGATGGCGGTACAAGGCTTGTCTTTCCTCTATTTCTTCGCTCATATAAAAGGATGGTCAAAAGGAATTTTGGTATTAATTACAATCATTTCGATTCCTCTTCTTTATCTCGTGCGAATTTTAGGTATAATTGACTTAGGATTTGATCTAAGACAACGCCTACAACGCAAGTCATAGAAATTTAAGGTCCAGGAGCTGAAATCATGCCATCTTATTTTAATAAGCGAATGATCCGCTACCCATTGTACGGTCTTGCTATATTAACAGCTCTATTGTTAGTATCGGTTTCCTTTTACCAATGGATCATTTCGTTAATAGGGTTGATTGTCTTTGGAATCGTGTATTTTCTCGCTTTCTATTTTGAGAGAAGATCGCACGAAGAAACAGAGGAGTACATCTCCACTCTATCCTATCGTGTAAAGCGCGTGGGAGAAGAGGCATTAATGGAGATGCCCATTGGGATCATGCTGATCAATGATGAATATTACATAGAATGGACGAATCCTTTTCTGGCCTCTTGTTTTAATGAAGACACAGTCGTTGGAAGATCCTTATACGATGTGGCAGAATCTCTTGTTCCATTAATCAAGCAGGAAGTAGATTCAGAAATTGTGACGATTAATGAGAGAAAGTATCATGTCGTATTGAAGCTCAAAGAAAAACTTCTCTATTTCTTTGATGTCACGGAACAAAAAGAAATAGAGAAGCAATATCACGATGAACGCACGAATATTGGAATCATCTTTCTAGATAACTATGATGAATTAACACAAGGGATGGACGACCAAACAAGAAGCAGCTTAAATAGTTTAGTGACGTCCATTCTGAATAAATGGGCAAAAGAATATGGCGTGTTCTTGAAGCGGGTCTCTTCTGAGAGGTTCATAGCCGTCATTAATGAGAAGATCCTTCAAGTATTAGAGAAGGAAAAGTTCGGTATATTGGATGATGTCCGGGATACCACTTCCAAGCAAAATGTTCCCCTTACCTTAAGTATTGGAGTGGGGACTGGCGTATCTTCCCTGCCTGAACTGGGAACTCTCGCTCAATCAAGCCTGGATCTCGCCTTAGGTCGTGGAGGAGATCAGGTGGCCATTAAGCAAACCAATGGAAAGGTTAAATTCTATGGTGGAAAAACCAATCCAATGGAAAAACGTACCCGGGTACGTGCCAGAGTCATTTCCCATGCTTTAAAGGAAACCATGATCGAAAGTGACAAGGTCATCATTATGGGACATAAACATCCCGACATGGATGCCATTGGAGCGGCCATCGGCATTCGAAAAGTGGCTCAAATGAATCAGCGTGAAGGATACGTTGTCTTAAACTTTAATGAAATCGATAATGGTGTGAAGCGATTGATGAAGGAGATTAAAGTAAATTCCGATCTTCATTCCCGATTCATCACTCCCGAGGAAGCACTCGAAATGGCGACAGAGGATACGCTGCTCGTGGTGGTCGATACCCACAAGCCTTCTATGGTCATTGAAGAAAGGCTTTTAAATAAAATGGATAAAGTCGTGGTGATCGATCATCATCGACGCGGAGAAGACTTTATTAAAAACCCATTACTTGTTTATATGGAGCCATATGCCTCTTCTACAGCAGAACTTGTGACGGAGCTATTGGAATATCAGCCTAAACATGAAAAAATCACGATGCTTGAAGCGACTTCCCTGTTGGCAGGAATCATTGTGGATACGAAGAGCTTTACACTTCGAACGGGATCGAGAACCTTTGATGCTGCTTCCTATTTAAGGGCACAAGGGGCAGATACCGTATTAGTCCAAAAGTTCCTCAAAGAGGACGTCGATACCTATATAAAACGTTCAAGGTTAATCGAATCGGTTAAATTTTTCCGTGAAGGCGTTGCGATTGCGAAAGCAGAAGATGATGTCATTTATGATCCCGTCCTGATTGCACAGGCAGCGGATACGTTATTGACCATGGATGAAGTGATTGCTTCCTTCGTCATCTCTAAGCGGGACCCGGAAACAATCGGGATCAGTGCCCGTTCTTTAGGTGATGTGAACGTACAAATCATTATGGAAAACTTAAACGGTGGAGGTCATTTAACAAACGCCGCTACTCAAATAAAGCAAGCATCTGTATCAGAAGCTGAAGAACAGCTGAAGGAAGCATTAAATGATTATTTTGAAGGGAGAAAAGAGATATGAAAGTAATTTTCTTAAAAGACGTTAAAGGTAAAGGGAAAAAAGGAGAAGTAAAAAATGTAGCAGATGGCTATGCACATAACTTCTTATTAAAAAAAGGCTTGGCCGTTGAAGCAACAAATGCAAACATGGGTCAGCTTGAGGGTCAAAAGAAGAAAGAAGAGCAACTGGCTCAGGAAGAATTGGAAGAAGCAAAAAGATTAAAAGCGACGTTAGAAGAAATCACGGTTGAAATGAAAGCAAAATCCGGTGAAGGCGGTCGTTTATTCGGTTCCATCACAAGTAAGCAAATTGCGGATGCGTTGAAAAAAGCACATGACATCAAAATTGATAAACGTAAAATTGAAATGAACGATGCCATTCGTGCCCTTGGCTATACGAATGTCCCTGTGAAGCTTCATACGGACGTTTCAGCAACCTTAAAGGTACATGTAACAGAAGAGTAAGATTTTTTAGAGGAAAATATACGAAATTTGGTAACTTCATTTTGAGAAAAACATGTTAAAATGAATATAGCTTGATAAAAAATGTGATCTGGATATTATCCCGATCACATTTTTTAGGTAGGACTAAATTCTTATTTTTATATAGATTCAGTGTTAACTTTGACGCAGGCAGCAGATGCCTATAGACGTGGCGAAGCCCCTTCGCAGTTTGAAATGGAGGTTATGCATAGATGAATGAAGTGTTCCAGGATCGGATTCCACCTCAGAATATTGAGGCAGAACAAGCGGTATTAGGTGCTATTTTCCTAGAGCCCAGCGCGTTAACGACTACATCAGAATTATTGATTCCAGAGGATTTTTATCGTCATTCTCATCAAAAAATATACAATGTCATGCTGAATTTGGGTGACGGGGGAAAAGCCGTCGACTTAATTACGGTGACAGAGGAGCTTGCAGCAGCGAAAGAGCTTGAAGATGTTGGAGGGGTCGCTTACTTAAGTGAGCTTGCAGCCTCAGTTCCGACGGCCGCGAATATTGAATATTACGCAAAGATCGTGGAAGAAAAATCTTTACTGAGACGATTGATCCGTACAGCGACTGATATTGCTTCTGACGGATATGCCCGCGAGGATGAAGTCGACAGCCTTTTGAGTGAAGCGGAAAAAAACATCATGGAAGTCGCCCAGCGTAAAAATGCCGGGGCCTTCCATAATATTAAAGATGTCCTTGTCAGAACCTATGACAACATCGAAACCTTAACGAATCGTAAGGGGGACGTAACAGGGATTTCAACGGGGTTTGCAGACCTTGACCATATGACGGCAGGATTCCAACGAAATGACTTGATCATTGTGGGAGCCCGTCCTTCCATGGGTAAAACAGCCTTCGCCCTGAATATCGCTCAAAACGTAGCCGTAAAAGCGAAAGAAAATGTCGCGATCTTCTCCCTGGAGATGGGAGCTGAGCAGCTCGTTATGCGTATGCTTTGTGCAGAGGGCAATATTAATGCCCAAAACCTTCGAACAGGTGATTTAACCGACGAAGACTGGAGAAAGCTTACGATGGCAATGGGAAGCCTCTCGAATGCCGGTATATATATCGATGATACGCCTGGTATTAAAGTGGGGGAAATTCGTTCGAAATGCCGACGTCTCGCCCAAGAGCACGGCCTTGGAATGATCCTCATTGACTACTTGCAGCTGATCCAGGGGAGCGGGCGTTCAGGAGAAAACCGTCAGCAGGAGGTTTCTGAAATCTCCCGTTCTCTTAAAGGACTGGCCCGTGAACTTGAAGTACCGGTTATTGCCTTATCCCAGCTCTCCCGTGGTGTGGAGCAGCGTCAAGATAAACGTCCGATGATGTCTGATATTCGTGAATCAGGAAGTATTGAGCAGGATGCGGATATCGTAGCCTTCTTATACCGTGAAGATTACTATGATAAAGAAGCGGAAAACAAAAATATTATCGAAATCATCATTGCCAAGCAACGTAACGGTCCGGTTGGAAACGTGTCCCTTGCGTTTGTGAAGGAATACAATAAATTCGTGAATCTCGAGCGGCGATTTGACGACGCTCCGGCTTAATATAAAAAAATCCAAGTCCTGCTGATGCAGATGCTTGGATTTTTTTTATTTTTATAGAATGGTTGCATGCTGATGAGCATGAAGTCTTGTAAAGATACCGTCCTCTTTAGAGAGCAGTTCCTCATGAGGACCATCTTCAGCGATGCCGTTTTCGGTGACGACCAGAATGCGGTCAGCCTTACGGATCGTCGCCAATCGGTGGGCAATGACAAGCGTGGTCCGGTCTTTAGCCAGTTCATTCAAAGCCTCTTGGATGATTGCTTCCGTTTCCGTATCAAGAGCGGAAGTGGCTTCATCCAGAATCAAGATTCGCGGATTCTTCAGGAACATACGGGCGATGGATAAGCGCTGCTTTTGACCACCGGACAGCTTCAGTCCTCTTTCCCCGATTTGGGTATCATATCCGTCTGGAAGGGATGCAATGAGATCGGTAAGATGAGCACGTCTCGTTGCCTCTTCAATCTCTTCCTGTGTAGCATCAAGTTTTCCATAGGCGATATTTTCCCGAAGAGTCCCGGTGAATAAGAATACATCCTGCTGAACGATTCCTATTTGAGCACGCAGGGACTCCTTCGTCATTTCCCTGATATCGATGCCATCAATAGTGATGGCCCCTTCTTCAATATCATAGAAGCGTGGAATCAAGGAGCAGATCGTTGTTTTCCCTGCACCTGAAGGTCCAACAAACGCCACGGTCTGTCCTGATTGAATGATAAAGGATAAATCCCTTAGAATAGGACGGTTTGACTCATAACCAAACGTAACGTCTTCAAAAGCAATATCTCCACGTAGAGTGGGAACTTCTATGGCATGTGGACGGTTTTCAATATCAGGTTCCATATCCATGAGCTCCGTGAACCTTTTAAAACCGGCCATTCCTTTCGGATATAACTCAAGGAGGGCTGATATCTTGTCGATCGGTTTAAACAGTACATTGATATAAAGAATAAAGGCAACGAGTTCCCCATAAGAGAGCACCCCGGAAAAGCTTAACCAGGCTCCATATACTAGAATGATCAAGGTCATCAATCGAGTCGTAATGTAGATTCCGGATAAATTCACGCTCATCACATTATAGGCTTTCAGTTTGGATTTTCGGAAGAATTGATTATTTTGATTGAATCTTTCCATTTCATAAGGCTCATTCGTGAATGATTGAACCACCCGCGCCCCGGAAACGCTGTCTTCAACGCGGCTGTTTACATCGGCGATATTTCCGTACATTTTTGTCCAGGCTTTATTCATTTTTATATTCGAATAAGAAATAAGCCACACAAGAAATGGAACAATAATAATAGCAACAAGGGCAAGCTCCATATTAATTGTAAGCATGATCCAAAATGCACCAATGAAGGTCATGACCGCGATGAACAGATCTTCAGGTCCGTGATGGGCAAGTTCCCCTATGTCCATCAGATCGTTTGTCACACGACTCATAATATGACCCGTTTTCGTGTTATCAAAGAAGCGGAAGGATTGTCGTTGAACATGGTGAAACAATTCCCTTCTCATATCCGTTTCGATATTGATCCCGAGCTTATGCCCCCAATAGTTCACGACAAACTGCATACTGGAACTGAGTAGGTACAGAACAAGAAGGCCGGCAGAAACGGCCAAAATGGTACTCCAGTTTCCCTCAGGCAATAGGGAGTCGATAAACCATGAAACAGCCATGGGAAACCCTAATTCTAAAAGACCAACCAACACGGCACAGGCAAAATCAAGGTAAAAAAGCCGCCGATGAGGTTGGTAATAACGGAAGAAACGTTTAATCATCAAAAAGTCACCTCAATATTCAATTGTATATAAAATTCAAAATGCTTATTTTAGATTAGCAAAAGTTTTAACATTACGCTATATATATTCTGACAGGACATGACCGCTGCTTCTTTAAAATATAGTTTTTATATGAAGATGCTAATAAATCGATTTTTAGTTACATTAATTTCAGTAAAATCATCAATGTTCACTTTGAAAAATGCTGTTTTAAAATGTGTATGGAATTTATTTGTCTTAATTAAGAAACTCATGCTACGAAAGTTGATTGGAGCGGAAGGTGCTCGACTCCTGCGGGAATAGCGGGAAAGTTGAGACCCCGCAGGGCAAAGCCCGAGGAGGCTCAACTCACGCCCCGCGGAAAGCGAGCACCTGGAGCGGAAATCAACCAACCGCTACCCCTTTTTCAAAAACACCACAGTTTCCATTAAGAATTGGATACGTTAATTGAACAAAGCTATAACACCCACACCGGAGCCATACCGTTTAGTAGTATTTATTTGTCATAAAATTCATAAAGTAGTTGTTTTATTAAGAAAAAGTATATATTTATACGAACATAAATATAATTACCTATATAAACGTTCGTGTTTTCATTGACTTTCCTTTTTAGTGTTGATAAAATGAGTTTGTTTGATAAAAGAGGGAATACTAATTCCCGTCGGAGGTGCTTAATATGTCTTCAGTAGTAGTAGTAGGTACGCAATGGGGAGACGAAGGAAAAGGAAAGATCACTGACTTCCTTTCTGAACATGCAGAAGTTATCGCGCGTTACCAAGGTGGGAACAACGCGGGTCATACGATTAAGTTTGACGGAGAAACATATAAATTACACTTAATTCCATCAGGTATTTTCTATAACGAAAAAACATCCGTAATCGGAAATGGGATGGTTGTCGATCCTAAAGCTCTTGTGAAAGAGTTAAAGTATCTTCACGATCGCGATGTGAAAACAGACAACCTGCGAATCAGCAACCGTGCACATGTGATTCTTCCATATCACTTAAAGCTTGATGAAATTGATGAAGAACGCAAAGGTGCCAATAAAATCGGTACAACGAAAAAAGGAATCGGTCCTGCTTATATGGATAAAGCAGCACGTGTCGGAATCCGTATCGCAGATCTTCTGGATCGTCAATCTTTTGAAGAAAAGCTTGCTCGTAACCTGGAAGAGAAAAACCGCCTTTTTGAAAAATTCTATGAAACAGAAGGTTTCAACATTGAAGATATTCTGGATGAGTACTATGAGTACGGTCAACAAATTAAGCACTATGTTGTGGACACATCCGTTGTATTAAACGATGCCATCGATAACGGCCGCCGCGTTTTATTTGAAGGAGCTCAAGGGGTAATGCTTGATATCGATCAAGGTACATATCCATTCGTTACTTCTTCCAACCCGGTAGCTGGTGGGGTGACAATCGGTTCAGGAGTAGGCCCGACAAAAATCAACCACGTAGTCGGAGTATCAAAAGCATACACAACCCGTGTTGGGGACGGACCTTTCCCGACGGAACTGACGAACGAAATCGGAGACAGAATCCGTGAAGTAGGACGTGAGTACGGAACAACAACTGGACGCCCTCGCCGTGTCGGCTGGTTCGACAGCGTGGTTGTACGTCATGCCCGTCGTGTTAGTGGTTTAACAGATCTTTCATTAAATTCGATCGATGTATTAACTGGAATCGAAAATTTAAAAATCTGTGTAGCTTACAAATACAAAGGTGAAGTCATGGAAGAGTTTCCTGCTAACCTGAACATTCTAGCAGAATGTGAACCAGTGTATGAAGAACTTCCAGGATGGACAGAAGACATTACAGAATGTAAAACGTTAACGGACCTGCCAGAGAATGCACGTCACTACTTAGAGCGCGTATCTCAATTAACTGGTATCCCTCTTTCCATCTTCTCAGTTGGTCCGGACCGCTCTCAAACAAATGTAGTTCGCAGTGTGTGGAGCCCGATTTAATCAATATAAAAAAACTCTCAGCCATTTAGAGGCTGAGAGTTTTTTATTGATTTAATTGTTCGTACACTCTGTCATGACATACGACATAAAGTACGTCATCAGCATGCAGATCCCGGTTCATGGCATCGGTGAAATCCATATTATCATTCACAGCGAGCAGAATAGCTCCCTTTTCAAGCAGCTCCTCAGAAGCCTGCTTGATGGTTTTCCAATTCTCTTTTACACTGAATTCATGAATATTATTGCCGTATCGTTTACTGAGTAACTGTCTGAATAAATTGGTCGTTCCAGGATGAAGGGTCGCTTTTGCCATCAGTAGGGATACAGAATCATTCGATAAAATAAAATCCTCAACCGCAATATGCTGGAATTTCGGAATATGACGATCTTCAGACACTTCCACGATCGTATGGACTGCTTTCTCATGCGTCTTCGATAATCCCTCAACGGCAGATGCAATTAATAAGGTTTTCCCATCAATAAGGGAAGGGTCTTCAATCTTTGAATCGGAGAAAATCGCCACTCGTTTTGCCTCAAAGATATTGGCTTTCAGTAATACGTTTTCATCTGAAGGATCGCCTTGAATGAAATGAACCTGCTCATGCTCAATCGGTGTGATGGGAAGCATGTCAATGAGAACGATTTCAGCATCTGGCACATGAACAAGAATTTCTTCAATGGCTCTCTCTGTTTTCTTCGACCAATTGATGTAGATATAATGATTTTCATATGTATACACTAACTTTCCCTCCCTCTTGAATTTCTGAAATGTGGTAATGGAATCAACAGTTTTACTGATTAACACCCCGATAATACCGATCCCAAAGATGAATAGGAAGATTCCCAATAACCTTCCTCCCACCGAAACGGGAAAATAATCTCCGTATCCGACAGTGGTCAAGGTCGTCATCGTCCACCAAAACCCATCAAAAAGCGACGGGAATGTCTCAGGCTCCAAAAAATGGCTGCCAAAGGTTCCCAACAGGATAATAATCAGGGATAATAGAAGAATGAAACCGAAGTCCATCTTCGTAATCTGTTTCCAAAGCCTTTGGAATATAATCATACATACCCTCCTTACGAAAAAATCATAGTTCAATAATACCAATGAATCCCTGAGTAATGAAACCTTTTCCTCATTGGTTCGTATATTTAAAAGAAATCATATCCTTCAAAACAGGAGGCTGGAGTCAAAAAATGAAACAACCTGTACTGGAATACCGTTTACGAAAAGGCAACGAAACGTATGAAGCGATCTATCATTACCCTGATATCGAATTAGAACAAATTCTGGCAAGAAGGGAATGCGAATTTTTTGTGAAAGAAGGTGTGACGTATCGTCAGCTTTCTTCAGCGATTGAAGGGAATCGATTTATACTATATGTAGAAATATATGAAGAAGAACCTGTTACGGATCCCCTGTTTCCACCTGAAAGGTTGGTACTGGAGATTCGCGAACTGAATCCACGAAACAACCATCCTATTTTAAAAATAGAACACCATGATTATCATCTCGATATTCTAAGCGTCATCGGTTCTGTTTATTATTATATTGATGGGGCGGAATGGGAACGAGATTCTGCTGAAATCGATGAGGATCGCTATGTGTATATATTATATGTAAAAGCAACGGGCTATAAGCTAGAGGAGGAAAGCCAATGAACAAAACGAAGAAAATGATGGCCGGGGTAGTCGCATCCGTTATGGCGATATCGGTGACCGGCTGCGGAAATCAGGACCTGCCTCCTGAACCGACTGATGTGGACTGTGACGACTGGGATTGGGATGACGAAAGCGGCACTTATTATTGTGATGACGACCGTTCCCCTCACTTTGGCTACTTTTGGTTTGCTGGTAGAATGTTTAAAAATAAATCCAGTCTAAAAAATTATTCAAGCTATAAATCGTACTCTAAGAGCTACAAATCAGGAATCGGAAGCGGCTCCAAAGGCGGATTCGGAGGATAATATGATAGCCTCTCACCGTGAAAAAAGAAACTCGTTCTATCAGAGCATTCCGGAATTTTGGCATGATTTGTATGACATGGAGTACTCGTTATTGGATATTAAGATGGAATCAAGTGACACGATTTCAGCGATTCATGAAGCATCCCAAAGAGTCTACACTATTTATCAAAAAAGTGCAGATCTGCTTCGTGAGCTGGAGGATGATACCCTTCTGGAGCTTGGTTTTCCAAAGGAATCTCTTACCTATATAAGATTTAAGTCCATTCCTCAAGAGTGCATTGTTGGTCGCTTTGATTTCGTTGTAAGTGGTGGGGAAATCAAGCTATTAGAGTTTAATAGCGACACCCCTACCTTTATCAAAGAGCTTTATCATGTGAATGAAAAGGTTTGTCAGTATTTCGGGTGTTCAAATCCTAATGAGGGATTCGAGGCGGGATTAGCGAAGGAGCTAAAGAGGGCACTCTTATCTTCCTGGAAGTCTTTGCAACGGGAAGGCGAACCTAAGATCGTCTTCACCTCTCACCAGGATCACGAAGAGGATTACCTGACAACAAAGTATCTACAAAAACTTTCAGGTGTGCCGTCTGAATATGTAAGCCTGGATGGGCTGCAAATTCGAGAGGATGGTCTCTATACTCCTCAAGGGGTGCGGATCGATGTATTGTACCGGCCGACGTATCCTGTCGAACATCTCATTGATGATAGGGACCCTCTCACAGAAGAATATGTAGGCTTGGACCTGATACAAATGGTTTTGGAAAAAAAGGTTGCCATCTTGAATCCACCCTCAGCTTTTTTACTCCAGTCTAAAGGAGTTCAAGCACTTATATGGGGTCTCCATGAAGCAAGTAGTTCCTTCTTTACAGATGAGGAACATCAATGGATCGAACGATACTTTCTTCCAACCTACTTAGATTCTGATCACTTCGAGAAAAATGGGATCACCTATGTTCAAAAGCCTGCATTTGGCCGTGAAGGAGATACGGTCAAAATCATGGAAGCTACAGGAAAGATCCTCTTAGAAGATAAAAAAGAAACCTATAAGCAGACCCTTCCAATATTCCAACAATTTATCCCTCTGCCTGTTGCGGAGATTAAGACGGATGAAGGAATAAAGGATGCAAGCTTGATGGTAGGCAGTTTCATTATTAATGGTACGGCCGGTGCAATCGGAATAAGGGCTGGAAACGCCATCACCGATAACGAATCATACTTTCTGCCTGTAGGGTTACAGGAGAAATAAAAAGGAGAGAAATTCATGGAAATCATAACAAGTGAAGCACTACTCAGCTTTCTGGCTCACGTCGGAACGGGCCTAGGACTGATGACCCTCGGAATCACCGTTTTCGCCTTTACCACCAAATTCTCTGAAGCTACCTTGATCAGGGAAGGAAACATTGCCGTGGCCCTCAAACTATGGGGAAAAGCCATCGGACTCGCCATCGTCATCTACACCGTTTGGGCAAACAGCTTTAATTTACTTGACGCCTTTATCTGGGGACTCATCGGTATCGCGACTCAAGTCATCGCATACTGGATCATTGAGTACGTATTAACACCTAAGACGAATTTAGCGAAGAAAGTGGAAGAGGGCAATATCGCCATTGGATTCAGCCTATTCTCTGCAGCGATTGTAGTCGGATTGATTGTCGCTGCTAGTTTGACTTATTAAGGGTTGATTTGACATGAAGATCTGCTGCTGGAGCGTTGTGTTGTGCTCTGGTGGTGGTTTTTTTTATGAGTATGGAGAGTGAGTGTTGCCAGGAAGAATGTTCTTGAAACTTAGAGCGAACTCAGCCTCAAATCGCGGGAGAAATGGAAGTCGATAATAAAAGTGTGAAAGTCGATAATATATCATCGAAGTCGATAAAATATGGGAAGAAGTCGATAATATATAGATCAAGGTCGATAATATTATTTATCTACATGATAAAAACAGTTGAAATTTACCTATTAAGCAGGATTTTTGAAATAAAAGAAGAAGTAATTAGGGATAAATCTAAGATTGGAGTGATGAAATGAATGTTAACGAGCGAAAAGTTCCACTCAAACTGTTAAAATTAGAAGCAATATTAGGACGTTTACAAAGAGACTATCCTAAAATCCCCTTAATAAAGGAAAACCGCGCAAAAATTCAAGCAGGCTATAATGGTGAAAAAGCGATTGACTACCAAATGGGTTACCTGCCTCCTAAAGACTACTTCATTTTCCATGACATCCGCCTTAAAGTGAATGGTCGCTACTTCCAGATTGACACACTCATTTTGACCAATCGTTATATATTATTATTGGAAGTGAAAAATATAGCCGGGGCGGTAAGGTTCGATACTATATTCAATCAATTCATTCAAACAAAAAACGGTATAGAAATTGCTTTACCTGATCCCATTCTACAAATAAACAGGCAACAATATCAATTTAAAGAATGGATCAAAAAGAATCACCTTCCTCTCATTCCCATACATGGGTTGGTAGTTATAAGTAATCCTCAAACGGTTATTAGTACAAATAATGAAGCGTTAAGCAAAACGGTAATTCATGCAGCCGCACTCCCCAATAAAATTACTCAACTCCACAATCACTTCCATAATCCAATAATTTCAGATAAAGAACTTAGAAAAACTATCAGGTTAATTAATAAAGGGAATACCCCACTAAATACTTCTATACTAGATACCTATAAAATAAGTAAAAATGATATTTTACCCGGAGTCATTTGTAAGGAATGTGACCATCTCCCACTAATAAGGGAGTTTGGATATTGGCGCTGTCCAAATTGTAGGAAAAGGTCGAAAAATGGTCATATAGAAGCTTTAAAAGACTACTACTTATTATTCGGAAATGAGATAACCAGCTTTCAATTGAGAGAATTTCTATTAATATCTTCGCCTTCCCTCGCAACTAGATTAATAAAAAGTGCACACCCTTATGTACAATCAATTGGTACTAATAAAGGAAGGATCTACAAACTGGATTTTGATTTAACCTAAACGGATTAAGGGAAATGCACCTGCCCAACCAAGTGCATTTCCCCATCATTATTCCCCGAGAAATAATTTTCGACAATAAATCCAAAAAAACTATTGCCCTCGACATTCATACTGTGATAATATTAATTTCGTTGTCACGAAAGCGGCTTTGATCAAGCTTGCTATTCGTGTTTATATATACTTAGAGCCATTAGCTCAGTTGGTAGAGCATCTGACTTTTAATCAGAGGGTCGAAGGTTCGAATCCTTCATGGCTCACCATTTTTTTCTCTCTACATGGCCCATTGGTCAAGCGGTTAAGACACCGCCCTTTCACGGCGGTAACACGGGTTCGAATCCCGTATGGGTCATTATTATTTTCTCGAAGTGATAAATAATGCTGCTTCAAGAAAGTATTATGCTAGTGTAAGTTGATAGTTAGCTATTTTGCTATCACAAAAAACTCTGGTCCGGTAGTTCAGTTGGTTAGAATGCCTGCCTGTCACGCAGGAGGTCGCGGGTTCGAGTCCCGTCCGGACCGCCATTTACATATTTGATTATTTTTAAAACGATATGGCTCAGTAGCTCAGTTGGTAGAGCAATGGACTGAAAATCCATGTGTCGGCGGTTCGATTCCGTCCTGAGCCATCTTACAAAAAGTACTGCGACGACTTTGACTCTCGTAGTACTTTTTTATTTGTCTTTGTAACACTATTGTAACAAAGTATAGTAAAATCCCTCTAATTTTTACCATCATTGTTTCAACAGCCCATCCACCTTTAGACCCACGCGGTTCCCACTGTAACGCTAAAAACACCATTGAAGCGCTTTCTTTGATCTCTAATCAATTATACAGTTTTATTACAATCTTGATTCTGTGTCCCGGATTTCGTCGAATTATGGTAAATTAGTAAAGTACGAATTTTATAGAATTTTACTAAATTAGGCTTAATGAACTACCGTAACTGGGATTTTTGCTTTAGTTTATAGGAGGCAACTCAATGAGTTTTGGAGAGAAATTAACACCCATTTTAGAAAAATATAAAAAACTTAATATTCGACATAGATCTAATCAATTTGTAAAAAGAGTAGGGATTACAACTCTTGCTCTTACTGCTCTAACTTTTTCATCTGCGGCAGCAAGTACTGGAACGGATGAAAATCTTCAAACCATCTATCATGTATATATGGGTAGTGAGTATGTAGGGGCAGTTACGAATCAGGGAGAAGTAGAAGCTGTTTTGGATGAGAAACTGTCTGAAGCTAAGAACGAATACACGGATTTCCAGGTTGATTTTACTCATGATGTAACGTACATACCTGAGAATGTGTTTTCTGCTGTGAAAACAAACAATCAAAAGGTAATTGAGAATGTAAATAAATCAGTATCGGTTGAAGCAAATGCTTTTGCTTTAGTCGTGAACAATAAACCGGTTGCTTATGTAAAAGACGAAAAGGCAGCTGAAGAAGCTTTAAAGACTTTTAAGCTGAACTATGTTTCTGAAGAAGAGTTAAGCGAATTGGAAGCGCGAAAAAAGGACTCTTCACCCTCTTCTCTACCCACTTTAAAAGAAAATGAAACACGTTTATTAGAAGTTTCTTTTAAAGAAAAAGTAGAGATGAAGAAGACGCAAGTGGAGCCGGAAGAAATGATGTCTTCTGAGGAAGCAGCAGATCTTCTTAAGAAGGGTACCTTAGAAGAAAAGATATATAAGGTTCAAGAAGGTGATGCTCTTGGTACGATTGCAGAAGAGCATCAGTTAACTACCGGGAAATTGCTGGAGCTAAACCCTGAGTTAAAAGAAGACGATGCCCTGAAAGTTGGTTCAGCGCTAAACGTAACTGTATATGAGCCCCTTGTTCATGTTCTTGTTAAAAAAGAAGCAAACAAGATCGAAAAGATTGCCTATGAGAAAGAAGTAGTAGAAGACTCTTCTATGAATAAAGGCGATACGAAAGTGAAGCAGGAAGGTCAAGAAGGTGAGAAATCCGTTGCGTTTGAAACGACAGAAGTGAACGGTTCTCAAATAGAGAAAAATGTAAAAGAAGAGAAGAAACTAAAGGATCCAGTGAAATATATTGTCATTAAAGGAACAAAAGCAACTCCATCCAGGGGATCAGGAAACTTTTCATGGCCGACAAATGGCGGTTATATTTCCTCTAAGCAAGGACCAAGATGGGGTAAAGTTCATAAAGGGATCGATATTGCGCGACCAGATGATCCTACAATTAAATCCGTTGATAATGGAAGAGTCGTTTCTGCCGGTTGGGATGATGGCGGTTATGGAAATAAAGTTGTGATTGATCATGGAAATGGATATAAAACGATTTATGCTCATTTAGATTCCATTTCAGTTTCTGCCGGTCAAACGGTGGAAAGAGGCCAAAAAATCGGTATCATGGGTACAACTGGTGAATCTACAGGAGTTCACCTGCATATCGAAGTTTACAAAAATGGATCACTTATCAATCCATTAGATGTACTGTAATACAGGACTCATTTCTAAAAGGTTGTTGCTTTTAATAGAGGATTTGTATAAAAATGTTTTACTACGATGTTGATTGAAGCGGAAATCAACCACTACTCATTTAGCAACAATGTTTTTTAAAACAATCTAGTTTAATACAAGTAATCAATCAGGGGACTGACACAATCATTTTATTTGTCAGGCCCCTTTGTTATATTTAGATTGTAGTCAAAAAGAAATGAAATAAGGGTTATGATAGAGTTAAAGATGAATTAATATGGAGATAGTGGTAAATTTAAAGGAAGAATCCAATACTAATCACAACTTTATATGATACATTACTTTTTTCTAAAGGAGATCAATTGACATGGAAAAGAAAATATTAGTCGTTGACGATGAGAAACCAATTGCAGATATACTACAGTTTAATTTGAAAAAAGAAGGTTATGAAGTACATTGCGCTTATGATGGTGACGAAGCCGTCAAGATGGCGGAAGAAATCAAGCCGGATCTTGTCCTTCTTGATATTATGCTTCCAAATCGTGATGGAATGGAAGTTTGCCGAGAAATCAGGAAGAAGTATGAAATGCCTATCATTATGCTGACAGCGAAAGACTCGGAAATTGATAAGGTGCTGGGGTTAGAACTCGGTGCTGATGATTATGTAACGAAACCTTTTAGTACACGTGAATTGATTGCCCGTGTGAAAGCTAATTTGCGACGCCATCAGCAAGGGGCACAGCAAAATGCTGAAGATGAGAACAATGAAATCACGGTCGGTTCTTTAACCATCCATCCTGATGCGTACGTTGTTTCGAAAAGAGGAGAAACGATTGAGCTGACACATCGTGAGTTTGAGCTTCTTCATTACTTAGCGAAGCACATTGGACAAGTGATGACCCGTGAACACTTGCTTCAAACTGTTTGGGGTTATGATTACTACGGAGATGTACGTACGGTCGATGTGACCGTCAGACGTCTTCGCGAGAAAATTGAGGACAACCCAAGTCACCCTACCTGGATCGTAACACGTAGAGGAGTCGGTTATTACTTACGAAATCCCGAACAGGAGTAATTTGTAATGAAGAAAGTAGGTTTAACCCGTTCCATCCATCTGAAATTCGTTTTGATTTATGTTCTGCTTATTCTTCTCGCCATGCAGATTATTGGGGTTTATTTTGTGAGGGAACTTGAGCAGAAGCTTGTTGAGAACTTCCAATCTTCTATTACAAATAGAGTAGAATTGTTAGAGTACACAATTAGAGAAGAAATGGTGAAAGTGCGTGGGGAAGATGACCCTACGCAAGAAGAAGATATTAGAAGAATATTAGAAGATAGCAGCAAGAATTCAGATATCGCTGAAATCCGGGTAATTGATAATCGAAAACGGATTATCGGAACTTCAGATCCCAATAATCAAAAACTTGTAAACAGAGTGACGTCCGATAAAGATGTGAAAAGGGTACTTGCCTTAGGTGTCTCTTCTGAAAATACGTATCTTGATAATCAAACAAATGACCGTATCTGGGTGCATTCCAAACCGATCGAATCTAATGATGAAGTGATTGGTGCCATATATATCGTTGGTGAAATTGAGAGAGTCTATGACCAAATGAACGATATTAATAAAATCTTCACCAACGGTACCCTGATTGCCCTTATCATAACGGCTATACTGGGGGTTTTATTAGCTCAAACCGTCACCAGGCCGATTTCGGATATGCGAAAACAAGCGTTGGCCATGGCGAAAGGGAATTTTTCCAGAAAAGTTAAAGTGTATGGTTATGATGAGATTGGTCAGCTTGCCATCACGTTTAACAATTTAACTAAGCGTCTACAGGAAGCACAGGCAACGACAGAAGGAGAGCGCAGAAAGCTTTCATCCGTCCTCTCTTATATGACTGATGGGGTCATTGCAACCGATCGAAAAGGAAGAGTCATTCTCATCAACGATCCCGCAGCGAGCATGCTAAATGTTTCACGTGAAACAGTCGTCTCTCAACCGATTGTTTCATTATTAGGGTTGGATGAAGAATATACTTTTGATGACTTGTCCAATGAACAGGAATCCATCATTTTAGATTACAGCACAAAGGATAAACCATATATCCTGAGGGCTAATTTCTCTATCATTCAAAAAGAGACCGGGTTTGTAAATGGGCTGATAGCCGTTTTACATGATATAACCGAACAAGAGAAAATCGACTTGGAGCGACGGGAATTTGTAGCCAATGTCTCTCACGAGCTCAGAACACCTCTTACAACGATGAGAAGCTACTTAGAGGCGCTTGCAGAAGGTGCATGGCAGGATGAGCAAATAGCCCCTCAGTTCCTGGATGTCACTCAAAATGAAACCGAGAGAATGATCAGACTTGTCAATGATCTTCTACAACTCTCTAAAATGGATAGTAAAGACTATCGATTTAATAAAGATTGGGTAGACTTTATTCTCTTTTTCCATAAAATCATCGATCGATTTGAAATGACGAAAGATATTAATGTGACATTTCAACGCTTTTTACCGGACAAGGCATTGTTCGTAGAGGTCGATCAGGATAAAATAACGCAGGTTTTAGATAATATTATTTCCAATGCATTGAAATATTCCCCTGAGGGTGGAACGATTACGTTCCAAGTCCAAGAAAAAGACGGCTACGTTGAAATCAGTGTATCGGATCAAGGGTTAGGGATACCTAAAGAAAACTTAGAAAAAATCTTTGAACGTTTCTACCGTGTCGACAAAGCCAGAACAAGACAAATGGGTGGTACGGGTCTCGGTCTTGCGATTGCGAAAGAAATGATTTCAGCACACGGTGGTGACGTATGGGCGACCAGTACTGAAGGTAAGGGCACGACGATCATATTTACCCTCCCATATGATACCGCACAAGAGGATGATTGGTCATGAAATACGAAAAAATAAAATCGATAGTATTAACATTACTTGTTTGTATCAGTATTTTTCTAACCTTTAATCTTTGGACGTATCAACCTGGGTATGACACGATAGATAGCACTGAAACCTTTGAGGTTTCAGTGGGTGAAAAGATTGAGGAGACGGATCTTTCAAAGGTGTTGATCAAACCGTATCAACTTTTTTATCATTCTAGTAACAAAACGGTCGGGACATTAGATGGAGATGAAATGAACAAGGTTATAAAAGATTTAAGTAGCTGGACTCTGTTTGATTTGAAAGACTATTCAAATCAATACACCAGAGATGAAATCAAATCAGTGATACAAGGGGAAAAGAAAGTAGAGATTGTATTCCCTGATAATGTGCCACTTTCTATCTATAGCCGTGTTATTCATTTGGAAGATAAAAAGGTTCCCACCGCTTCATTTGACCGCATAGTGATTGATTTAAATACTGTAAACTCCGACGCGGGGACTGTGTATTTTGTATCCCTCAATTCTAATGAAAAGTATTTTTATGAGTGTCGTGTCAGTGTTGAAAGTTTACAAAAATTCGAGAAAACATTTCTGAAGCAGGTTGTTTCCTATGATGAGTATATTGAGCAGCCATTGAACTCTAAAAGAAACATTTTCCTTCCGAAGTTACCAAAAGAGTATAAAAGTTATAGGTACTATTCAGATACACTATCTTTGGATGATTTCAAAAAAGCATTATTCAGCGATCCAAAGAATGTCGAAGTGACAAAAAACACCTTTATTAATGTACCAAGCTTTATGAAGACGAATGAAGATTACAATACTCTTTCATATGTGAATTTATCTGTGGATGAAAACACTTCTCTGCCACCAGTTTCTTTATTCCAGAAAAGCATGGAGTTTGTCAATGATCATGGTGGTTGGACGGATGACTATCATTTTTATTCCATTAGTCCAATTGAAAATAAGATTGTGTATAGGCTCTTTATGGAAAACCACCCTGTTTTCAATGAGAATAATATGGCTGAGGTGTCTCAAGTGTGGGGAAGTGAATCAATCAGCAAGTATGATCGACCGTTCTTTAAATTGGACATGGTTTCAAAAAATGAAATTCGAGATGTATTACTTCCATCAGGTGCCTCTGTATTATATGCATTGAAACAGAACCGTACAAAAGGACTAGAAGATGTGGAGGATATTGTTATAGGATATAGAATGACAAGAGATTCAAACGAGTCCAATAAAAATTTCATCATCTTTGAACCTTCCTGGTATTACAAGTTTAGCGGCAATTGGTTAAGAATACCTCTTGAAGAATTGGAGGGGTTCTAACCGATGGATTGGAATAAAACAAAAAGCATATTCATTATCGTCTTTCTAGTTTTAGATATATTTCTTTTGACGATATTCATGGATAAAATCCGTGCGAGTAATCCTGATACAATAGTGCAGACTTCTTTTGAAGAAACTCTAAAAGCGGCAAAAATAACTTATCCTCAAAAGCTGTCAAAAGAACCAATAAAAGATGCTTATATTAGAGTAAGTACAAAAAAATTCAGTGAAAAAGATCTTGGGAAAATAAAAGATCAAGAAGTAAAAACTGTGAATGATAATACGATCAATGCAATTTTGAAGGAACCTATATCTATCAGTGAGGACTTTTCACCTGCTGAATTAAAGGATTTCCTTAAAGAAAGTATCATAAATGGTGAGCAATATAGCTTTTGGAAATACAGTAAAGAAGATCAAACCCTTGTCTTTTATCAAACGTACAATGACAGGAAAATCTTTAATAACGAAAATGGAAAGTTGATTTTGTATTTGAATTCAGAAAGGGAAATTGTATCCTATAAACAAACATTGTTGGAAAATATAAAAGAATCCACTGGAAAAAAATCGTTGGTTACCCCTTTTGATGCTCTAAGGTTTTTAGTGGAAAACAATGAAATAGCCAATGGCAGTAAAATCGTAGATGTTCCCAGTCTTTGTTATTCAACGTTTGTGCCGATTGATGATTATCAGGTATTGGCTCCAACCTGGCATTTCATTGTTGAAAAAGAAGGGAAGAAAGAAGATTTATTTATTAATGCAGTGGAAGCACAGATAGTAAAGGTCACCGAATCGGACAAAGAAACATTGGAGTGAGAGATATGACAATGCATTTTAGTGTGCTTGCCAGTGGCAGTACAGGAAATGCGATATTTGTGGAGACGGAAGAGCATTCCTTTCTTGTCGACGCAGGATTGAGCGGGAAACAGATGGAAGGGTTGTTCAGTCGGATCGACCGGAAGATAGAAGATTTATCGGGTATTCTTGTCACTCATGAGCATAGTGATCATATTAAGGGGATCGGTGTGTTAGCGAGAAAGTACAAGCTTCCGATCTATGCCAACGATAAGACCTGGAATGCCATGGACGGTTTAGTAGGGAAAATAGATACGGAACAGAAGTTTTCGTTTGATATGGAAACAGCCAAGCACTTTGGAGGAATGAGCATTGAGTCCTTTGGAGTTTCACACGATGCGGCAGAGCCCATGTTCTATATTTTCCACCAGGGAGAGAAAAAGCTTGTCCTGGTAACGGACACGGGATATGTAAGTGATCGGATGAAAGGGATCATTTCCAATGCCGATGCGTATGTATTTGAGAGTAATCATGATGTAGGCATGCTCCGAATGTGCAGGTATCCCTGGAATATAAAGCGTCGGATTCTGAGTGATTATGGACATGTATCCAATGAGGATGCCGCCATTGCCATGAGTGAAGTGATGGGTGATAAGACCAAAGGAATCTATTTGGCCCATCTCAGCCTCGATAATAATATGAAAGATCTAGCAAGAATGAGTGTCACCCAGACACTCGAGTCAAAAGGAATAGTAGTTGGAGAACAAATTGATTTATTTGATACGGACCCTAAAGTACCAACACCTTTAGTTGCGATTTAAACCGATTCAAATGTTTACGATTTTTCTTTTGAAGGTATGAAAAAGGTGAAGGCTGAGGTCTTCACCCTTTTTTGTCTTCTTTGGTATTTACATATCCAGTGAGATTTTGAAATTCTTACCCTTTTTTCATTATTTTTTAATTTAACCTGACTATAATCATGCTTGTAAAGATAAAATAACAAAAGGAATAGAACGTAGAAAGGATGAAGTTATATGGGATATTATGATTCGGATCATAATTCTGAAAGCAGGAGCAGGCAAAAGGGCAATCGGGGAGGAATGTTCCTGGCTGGATTATTAGGAGTGGTACTTGGAGCTATTTTGGTCATTGTAGCGATTCCTCAGTTGACGAACTTTGATATCTTACCGTATTCCATTCAACCCGACGAGGACCTGAAGGAAACGGATGATGCGTATCATAATGGAGCCACTCAAAATGTTTCTGTCGATGTCACAACGGACGTGACGAAAGCAGTAGAGAAAGCTGGAGATTCTGTTGTAGGAATCACGAACATCCAATCTCAAAGCTTCTGGGGACAGGGTGAAGGGCAAACCCAGGATCAACAGGCGGGTACAGGATCCGGGGTTATGTATAAGAAAGAAGGTAATAAAGTCTATATTGTGACCAATAATCACGTCGTAGAAGGAGCAGATCAGCTGGAAGTGACGCTTGCGGACGGGACTAAGGTGCCTGCTGAAATGCGTGGTGCGGATATTTGGACAGACCTGGCTGTAATCGAAATCGATGGCAGCAAAATCAAGAAAGATGACATTGCCGAGTTTGGAAATTCAGACAAGCTAAAGGCGGGTGAACCTGTTATTGCGATTGGTAACCCACTTGGACTGCAATTTTCCGGTTCAGTCACACAGGGGGTTGTTTCGGGTGTAGAGAGAACGATTCCGGTCGATATTAACCAGGATGGAATGGAAGATTGGAATGCAGAAGTTCTCCAAACCGATGCAGCCATCAACCCAGGAAATAGTGGTGGAGCCCTCATTAACATTTCCGGTCAGTTAATTGGAATCAACTCCATGAAAATCGCACAGAGTGCAGTAGAAGGGATTGGTCTAGCCATTCCGATCAACTATGCTCAGCCGATTATTGAAGACCTTGAGCAGTACGGAGAGGTCAAGCGTCCTGCAATGGGAGTGACACTGGAGGATGTGAATAAAATTTCTTCCTATCATCAGCAGGAGACATTGAAGCTTCCGAAAGAAATCAATTATGGTGTCATGATCAGACAAACCGTTCCCAATTCTCCAGCTGCCCAGGCAGGCTTACAAGAGCTCGATGTCATTACGGAGCTGGACGGAGAGAAAATTGAAAATGTCATAGAGTTAAGAAAGCATCTTTATAACAAGAAAGACGTGAACGATCAGATGAAAGTCACGCTCTATCGAAACGGTGAAAAGAAAGAAGTAACCATGAAACTCACTGACGAATCCCGATTATAGAATGTGGATAAGCGAAAAGCAGGAAGGCCATGCGCCTTTCCTGCTTTTTCTTTACATGATATGATAACTGTGGATAAGTATATACTCTAAAAAAACTAAAAATTAGGAGGAAAGGACATGATTTACTGCTGCTTAGAGCATGTAGAATTAGCCATGGATATTGTCGTGGATGAGCATGAGGTAGCGCCTCAACTGAAAGAGCTTTCTGAAGAAAAGAAGTTATCCACAACATGTGAATATTGTGGGAATAACGCAATATATATAGTGGCGAACTAATATTCCCATACGATATGTGGAATGTATTTGTGGATATGTGGATAAAGTCTGTGGGTAACGTGTTTGTAAATTGTTTGTAAAGTGAGTGTGGATAGTGAATATCACCATTGTTACGGTTGGTAAATTAAAAGAGAAATATTTAAAGCAAGGAATAGATGAATATGCAAAGCGCTTAGGTGCTTATGCAAAGATAGAAATCGTCGAGCTTGCCGACGAAAAAGCTCCGGAAGTGTTGAGTGATTCTGAAATGGAGCAAGTAAAAAATAAAGAAGGCGAACGAATCTTAGCTAAGATCTCTCCTGACCACCATGTCATTGCCCTGGCGATCCAAGGGAAGATGCGTTCATCGGAAGATCTCGCCGATAATCTGGACAAGCTTGCTACGTACGGGAAAAGCAAAGTGGCGTTTGTTATTGGTGGATCACTTGGGTTGAGTGATGATGTGATCAAGAGATCTAATGAAACCCTTTCTTTTTCGAAGATGACTTTCCCCCATCAATTGATGCGGCTGATTCTGGTTGAGCAGATATATCGTGCGTTTCGGATTAATCGGGGTGAACCGTACCATAAATAGAGGCAAAAAAAGTTGAAGATAAGGTGGCATTTTGTCTTTTGAATCAGTACTTGAGGAACTTTCCTCTGAATAATCCGATTCAATATATAATATGTGGAGAAGTGTAAATGTCTTAGACAGATTGACTTCAGTAAAATCAAAATCAAGTTCAATTTTATCAATGATCCGAGAACGGCCATCGGCTTGTGTAATTGTGGTCCTATTTAGCAGAAGCTGAAAAAGCTGTTTTTTCTCTTCTCTTGGAGACTGTTGAAAGGCTTGGACATACTTTTCTAATAAATGTCTAACCACGTCTGGTGGAATTACTTTCGAATCTGATGAACTTAGTTGAACACTAAGTTCATTTTTCTTTCGTTCTAAGTCATTCCTTGAACTTGTTAACTTCTGTAACCGTTCCTGTAACATGGAAACAGGCAGGAGATTTTGTTCAAATGCTTCCATATATTTTTCTTGAATGGCACTGGTTTCTTTAAGCTCTGTTTCAATATTCTCTAACTGCTCTTTTAATTTCACATTAGACTGAACTGTGTCTTTATTAATATTTTCTAAAGTTTGTTGAAAGCTGTCTGAATCGTTTAGGAAAGCTGTTATACGGTTAATGACAGCATCTTCTGCATCGTAGGCTCTAATCGAATTTGCTTTACAAGCTGATGATCCTTTGTTGTGGAACACTCCACAGACATAATAGCGGTGTTTTCGTTTCTCTCCATCTTTTTTTGTAGAAGTTGTGATAGATGGAACCATTCCGTGGCCACAAGTAGGACATCGAAGGATACCACTTAAAAGGAAAGGTTCGTTTGACTGACGCTGCTTAAAGGACTTACTCTGTCTTCGCGCTTGAACAATATTCCAAAGCTCGTTGGAGATAATTACGTCGTGTTTTCCTTCAACTAGGATGGGGTTAACATTTTTACCACGCCTTCTCTTTTTATCCCAGTTTTCAACTTGTAACCATCGGATTTTACCATTATAGATAGGATTATCTAATATTGTAGCTATACCATTTATTGAAAAGTGTTTACCTAGTTTTGTCCTATAACGAGCTTTATTTAAGTAATTAGCTATAGCCTTAAGACCGCTGCCTTCTGCATATAAAGTAAAGATCAGTTGAACAATTTCTGCTTCTTTGGGATTAACAATAAGTTCTTTTTCCACAGAATCATATCCGAAAACCACTCCCCCATTCCAACTACCTTCTCTAGCCCTCTGTGTCATTCCGAGCTTCACATTTTCTGATAAAGTGTTTCTTTCCATTTCAGCAATGGCTGCCATCAGTTGAACGACAAGTTTTCCAATCGGACTCGATGTATCAAAATTCTCCGAGTAGGAAATGAACTTTACATCATATTCTTCAAATTTATCCAGCAGGACAAGTGTATCCAGCATATTACGTGAAAGGCGTGATATTTTCCAGACAAGAACAGCTTGGAATTTACCCTTATCAACGTCAGCTATCAGCCTTTGCATTGCAGGTCTGCCCTTAATATCTTTACCACTAATACCTTCATCAACATATTCCTCAGCAATCTGCCATCCATAAAGGGATGTATATTGACGTAAAGTTTGTAACTGGGCAGAAATACTATATCCTTCGCTTGCTTGTTCTTCAGTGCTGACTCGAACATAAATTGCCACACATTTTATTTCATTCATTTTACTCCTCCTTTAACTTTTATTACAGTATTGGTAATAAAGGAGGTGAAAAATACCCAATATTGATTTATCAATGAGTGTTTCGATAGTATATTTATTATATTGAAGGTATGAACTCAAGAATATTAATTAATTGAATCCAAATTATTTTTTTGTGCAATTGAGCCAAATCATCTAGGAATGTTCAAATAACATATTATTTAATGAAAAAAAGTGACAAACTAAGCTGGAATATAATTTTTTAAGAATGAAAATAAGACAATATCCTTCATAACTCATAATTTTCGGTTTTAGGCCATAACTGCTATTATTCTCCTAATTTTTTATAGGTTTTCTTTTTTATAAAATTTTCAATTTTGCAATTTCGTAAAAACAACAAAGCCTATATAAAAAGGACTTTCTCTTTTATATAGGCTTATTTTTTTGCTCAAATCTACACAAAGTCATAAAGGTCAAAAAGAATGGAACCCTTAAAACTATTTATAATATCAATGAAAATAACTATAATTGCTAATATTATCTCCCCATTACTCATATCTTAATGATTCAATAGGGTCAAGTTTAGCAGCTTTATTTGCTGGCAATAGGCCAAATACAACACCCATAACCACCGAGAATAACAAAGCAAATAATATTACTGGCAAGGATATAAGAGGTGGCCAGTTTGCAGCCATTGAAATAAGTTGAACTCCTCCTATTCCCACTAAAACCCCTATAAATCCTCCGAAAAGACAAATAGTAATAGCTTCGATTAAGAATTGAGTTAATATATTTGCTCTTGTAGCCCCTAGAGCTTTCCGTACTCCAATCTCACGAGTTCGCTCTGTTACTGAGACAAGCATAATATTCATAATACCTATTCCACCTACTAACAGTGATATGCTTGCAACTCCTCCGATAATACCTGTCATAACTTTTGTTATTGTACCAATAGCCTCCTGTAAATCTTTTAAGTTGAAGGCTTGGAACTGTCCTAACCCTTCAATATTTTTAGTATTATTTAAAAAGTTAACCGTTTTATTTCCCGCATTCTCTAAACTCTCTAAACTCTTGGATTGAATTGTTAAAGTTGTCACTTCTTCGGTCCCATAAACAAAAGGCCAAACATTTAAAGAGATAATTGCATTTTTGATATCTAAACCTAAAATTTGATTTTTTTCAGCATAAACACCAACAACTTTAAACGGATAGCCCCTTATTTCTATAATTTCCCCAATAGGATCTACATTTTGAAATAATTTTTTTTTGAGATTTTCATTAATCATCACAACTTTTTTATTGCTATCAAACTCATTTGATGTAATTCTTCTCCCAGATACTATATTAATAGGATTCACTTTAAAATAATTATTATTACCACCAATAACATTAGAAGTCATGGAAATATCCCCATGAAAAATATCTGATGATTGAGTGTTCGACGTGATAACATTTTCAACCTCAGGTATTTTTTCAATATTGATAACATCTTGTTCGGTAAAGGGAGGTGGTTGAAAGTTTAAATCACTATATGTATCCGCAGATGGCTCAAATATTATCTCTATGGTATTATTACCTGTTCCTGCTAATTGAGACTTCAGAGCTGCTTCACCACCTTGCCCCATTGCTACAATGGCAATAATGGATCCCACCCCAATTATTATTCCTAACATCGTTAGTGCGGAACGTAATTTATGAGACATAATCGATGAAAACGCTAATTTGAAATTGTCTAACAAACCCAAAAATACCCTCTCCTAGTTCACAATCAAACCATCCTTTAAACGAATAGTTCTTTGTGTTAAATGCGCTATCTCTTCCTCGTGGGTCACCACTATAATTGTAGTGCCTTCTTCATTCAATTGCTTAAATAAATCCATAATTTGATTACTCGTCGAAGTATCAAGTGCCCCAGTAGGTTCATCTGCAAGAATAAAGGCTGGAGATGTCACAATAGATCTAGCAATTGCCACCCGTTGCTTTTGGCCACCTGAAAGCTGATGTGGAAGATGATTCGTTCGGTTATCTAATCCCACCTTTTTTAATGCTTCAAATGCAATTTCCCTTCTATCCTTTGGTTTAATACCCCTATATACTAAAGGTAGCTCAACATTTTTTAGAGCGTTCATTCGAGGTAATAAATGAAAATTCTGAAATACAAATCCTATTGATTTATTTCTTAACTCAGCAAGTTTAACCTGATTAAAACCAGATACATCTTCCTTTTCTAGTAGATATAAGCCATCAGTTGGACGATCTAATAAACCAATAATATTCATCAAAGTACTTTTTCCTGATCCTGAAGGCCCCATAATTGATACAAATTCTTCATTTGAAATCTGGACATTAATGTCGTTAAGAGCAATTACCTCTATATCACCATTTTTATATTTCTTAGTAATATTCTCGAGTCTAATCATTCACTTTTACTTCCATTCCACTTTTCATATCTTCAGTTGGTTCAACAATAATCTCTTCATTTTCTTTTAAACCCTTTTTAATTTCTATAAAACCATCTGCTGCTAATCCAGTTTCTATCTTTCTCTTCTCCAACTGATTTTCATTTACTAAAACAAATACAAACTCTTCCTCACTATTTTGAACAATACTCGAGTTAGGAATTGCTAACACATCATTACTAACATTTGTTTCAACTTCTAAAGACACATGAAAACCATTTTCTAGGCCATCATCATTATCCAATTTAACTATATAAGGATAATAAGATACATTACTTCCTGTTTCACTATTAGCATCTAGATTATTAGATACAGGGGTATTTTTTATTACTTCAATTTTTCCACTCCAAGATTTGTCTTTCTCAACTTTAGAAATGACTTTTACAGATTGCCCCTCACTAAGTTGATACTTTTCAAATTCTGTTAATAATCCTGCAATAATGTATTTATTACCTGACTCAATCTCTATAATTGGATTATTATTTGTAGGCGTTCGATCATCTACATTAACGTTTTGAACAATTCCTTTTATTTTTGATCTTTCATAAGCACTATCCTTCTTTTGTTGAAGTTGCTTAACCTCATTCTCACTTTGTTTGTAATCTAAATTGCTAATACGGTTTTGGAACTCTAAATCTTCAAGTTGAGAGTTTAACTCTTTTTTAACCTCATTGTTATCAACCTCAGATATTTTCTTTTTCAATACCTTCATCTGCTTATTCTGCTGTTCTAATTGAATTAGTATTTTAGATCTTGTGATTTCAGCTTGATTCAATTGGTATATTATCTCGTCATTATTATATGAAAATAATTTTTCGCCAACCTCGACTTCATCCCCAGCTTCAACAAACAACTCTTGTAAATTTCCTTTTTCTGGGTTGTTGTACACACCTTGAAAGGTTTCTGGTTTTACCACCCCAGATATTAAAGTTGTGTTACTAATGGATTTCTTTTTAATTTTCTCTGTTTTAACTAAAACTCCATCCTTAGTACCCGTAACAGAAACAGAGTCTCTATTAACTACATTAAACACAATTAAAATAGCAAACACTAAAAATATGGAGGCTGTTATCCACCATTTATTTTTGAACATATTTTCACTCCTTGATTATTAATCTGACTTGAAAAGTATATGAAAAAAAATCTATTATTGCAATATTTTACAAAAAACACTTGTTTTATCCATGCAATTTGGGTTACCATACAATATGCGCCTGACTTTAAACCCCCTTTTTGACAAATATATACATTTTAGTATGGAAGGATGAATGATTAGTGAGTAATAATACTCAAGTTGAAACACTGAAAAAGTCTATACCGTTTATCGCTATACCTTTAGTAAACGTCCTTTTTTCCCCAAAAGCATTTTTTGAAAATAAGAAGGGAAACTTCAAAAAACGATATGATTTTATTTTTATTATTTTATTGAATTTTATTGTCACCTATTTTATTTCTAATCAACTGTTAAAATCAGAAGCTCTTATGAATAACCTTAAAGATTTCGAGTTTAGTGAATCACTTATAAGAGTTATTAAAATAATTGTCACTTTTGGATCAGTAATACCTTTACTATTTTCGGTGGTATTCACTTCAATTGTTTTACTTATAGCTCTGAAAATTAGCAAAATTAAATTAAATTTCGAAAAGACCTTTTATATTATTTTTCTTGCTCAATTGCCTTTGATAATCAGTAAACTTACATTATTAATTCCAGGAGTCGCTCAAGATGGCATAAACACATTGAGAATCACCGGTTTCGGTTATGCTTTTCAAAACATATCAGATAACCTCTTCCTAATAACCTTTTTCAATGAAATTGATTTATTTGTTATCTGGTCATACTTTTTAATTGGTCTTGGAATATCCATATTAGGGAACGTCTCTATAAAAAGAGCTGCAATTGTCTCAGGATCTCTTTGGTTACTCTCCGCAGTAGTCTTATCAACAATAAAACTGATTTATTGAAAGGGGGTGAAATGTAATGGACTTTATTAATTTGATAACAGAACTTATTAATACAAACATCGCTGGAGCTCTTGGTCTTGGTGGAATCGCTAAATCTGCGATTAAATATGCGTTAATGGCTGGAGCTACAGTATCAGCAGCAGTAGCTGTTGTTTCCTCTGCAGGAATTGGAATATCAGCTGTAATCATTGCTCAAAGATATCTTCTTAGAAGAGCTTATGATAAAGCAGCATTAGTATAATTTTTTGTAGAGTAATAGATTACATAGAAGAAAGGAGTGCACAATAATGAACAACTTAACTAGTTTTGTATTTGAAGTTGGAGCAACTTTCGGATTGACTCAAAACCAACTAGACATGTTAGAGACTGCAATTGAAATGGGATCGACCGTTGGAGCTATCGCTGCTATGGTTGGAACTTTCGGTGTTGGTGCTATTGGAACTGCTCTTATCGTAAGATATGCTCAAAAGAAAATGTTAAAAAGAATGTTAATTTGGTAAGAATAAAAAAATACAGCAAAACGGGTTTCCCGTTTTGCTGTATTTGTGATTTTACAATACATTTTAAAAAATATGGTGGTTAATATGCGTTATTTTCCAATTAAAAAAAGAGATATATATCTAATGTTGTTATCAGTGCTTATACTAAGTTTTGGAATTTGTACTGGACTAATATTTTTTTCTTCATTACCTAATAATCCTTCCGAAACGGACGCAATTAATTCTTTAGCGATCACGCCTAAATATGGAATAAATGGGGCCATACAATATTTTGTCACTAATATAATAGCCTGTTCTCTTTTAATACTCGGATTAGTTTCATTTGGAATACCTACTATTTTTGGATTATTTCTTAATGGACTAATTTTAGGGGTAGTTATTGATACTAAATATATGGAGGGTATGAATATTTTAAAAATATTCACAGGCATTATGACACATGGAATTCTAGAATTACCTGCTTTAATTATTGCTGGTTATATAGGACTCAAAGGATTCAGTTTTTATTTCGATAAAAATAAAGAATGGAAAAAAAATCTAAAATTAATATTGCTAATTACTGGGTTATTAATAGGAGCCGGCTTGATTGAGGCATTAATAACGCCACTGCTAATTCAATGAGGGACGATATATGATTATCAAATGGATAAAATGGAAGATATATATAAGGTTAAAAAGAAAATGGAATAGACTATTTACAATCGGCTCAGAATTAAATATTTCCTTATGGATACTAAGTTTATTGTTTAGTTTAACAAAGTTTTTCGCATTACTATTTTCTTTTACATTTATCGCTGAATATCTTTTATCTATAAATGAGATGCCCCTTGGAATAGAATCTGATATGCTCAATTTTATTTGGTCTATATTCTTCTTAACGTTAATGGTTAGTGCCTTTTCAAATGGATTAGATTCGTTGCATTGGACGATGGCTTCAAGTGATATGGATTGGTTACTATCTAACACGAGGATCAGCAAAAAAAAACTTTTACTTATGAGTTTCTTAGAAGTGAACATTTGGAATATGAAGCAAGTTCTTTTAAACCATATTCCTATAGCCATTGGAATTTCAATAGCTTCTAATTTAAATAGCTTTTTTATAGTTATTATTTTATTGATCGTATTGACAATATACTTGATTGTTAGTTTAATAACTACTACTTTATTTACTAATTTAAAAGTAATCCAATTAAAGCAACAGTCTCTTATCACCCGTCTAGTTCCAGCACTTACCCTCAGGGCTTTTGTTATATTTATAAGTTACGCTTTGGGTAAAGAAACAGGCCTCGTATTGCAAGGAGTTTCACTGAATAATTTCAAAAATAATCCCGAAGTATTATTCGAAATCATTCAAAAAATCCAAAGTAGTTTGTTAAACGAATTTCAATCCTTTATAAATCAAATATTATTATGGGATCATTGGGCTTTTAATGCTCTTAGCAATATAATTTTAATACAAGATCTATCTCAAAGTATACTTTCTTTAGTAATCAACGGAACCTGTCTTCTATTAATCATTATATTGAGTGAAAGGATGAAAAAACGAGCTGAAAAGTTACAAATTAATCCTCTCCATAGTAATATTTTTGAGAGGATATTCGTTAGAATTTTTTCTTTATTAAAATTAACTGGATATACATATAGAGTGAAGATATTTTTTAGGTCAAGCTTTGTCTTAAACAGATTACCTAGCTTGTTTGGTGGTTTAATATTTTGGGTTTTTGTTGGATTAATTAGTTCTAATATTATTCTCTTAGAACCCAATAGTAAAATTTACTTTTTAGTGTTTTCGCTTTATTTATTTTTCCCAGTATACTTTCTCGTTAATACGTCCTTTACTCATTTAAGTGGGATGTACTCAATTGAAAGTGATCAGGATGTCACAATCATGCACTTAATGGCCAACAAAACCTTATGGGATATTTTCAAAAGAAACTTCATTTTGAATCTTATAACAATGGTTCCGGTTCTTATTTTAGGGGATATTATATTTTATTTTTTATCCAATATTGACTTCTCTATATTTTCACTTCTCCTTTTAATACATGTAATATGCTTTATATTTTTCACCGCATTTCAATATATCCCTAGTGTCATGGCTCCTCATTTTAATTTTGAACGAATAGAGGACATTGACCAATTTAGTGATAAAGAGTGGATAAATAACATATCAAGTGTAGTTTTAAATGGAGTGATTATACCTTGCTTTCTAGTTCCTACAGCTTTATTTGTAGCTGAATCTATATTTATAAAAGAATTTATATTTTATCAGTTTATTGTAGTTAATCTATTAGTAATTATTATTAACGTTTCGATGGTTTACTTATTTAGAACTAAACTCTCAAAAATTAGAAGTATTGAAAATTATCATTAGAATGGTGGGGGCAGAATTGCACTATATAAAACTTAATTCTGTTACTAAAAAACTAAATAAAAAGAAAATATTAGATGAAGTGTCTTTCAACATTCCAAAAGGTGAAATCACTGCGTTCTTAGGTCCAAACGGCGCGGGTAAAACCACCACTTTAAAAATATTATCTGGTTTATTGGATTATGATGATGGAGAAATATTAATTAATAATCAAAATTTCAAAAAACATACAGAAGAAGTGATGTTCATTCCTGATATACCATTTATGTACCCTGAATTAACCGGACGGGAATTTATTGATTTTACTATTGACCTTTTCAACGTTCGTATCAAACCTCAAGAAATAGAAGATTTTATAAAAAAATTCAAGCTCGAAAATGAAGTACATAAACAAATCAGTCAGCATTCTTTTGGAACAAAGAAAAAAATAGCGTTATTAACTACTTTAATAAAACGACCGAATCTATTACTATTAGATGAGTTTATTTCTGGAATAGATCCAGTCAACTTAAAGACAATAAAGGATATCCTTATTGATTATTCCTCTGAGGGGAATACTGTGTTTATATCTACTCACCAATTAGAAGTTGTACAATCTTTTTGTCATAACGTTATACTACTTAACAACGGAAGAATAATAAACGATATCTTAAAAATAAGAGATGTATTAGAAAGTAATCATACTCTAGAAGATTACTTTATTAATCAAATAGAAGTTTCTGAAGGGATAGAAGCTATATTTCAATAAAAAACAAAGCATTTCAATGCATTGTTTCAGCTTGTAGATAAAGTCTAAGAATTAGACCAAGTCTACAAGCTTTTTACGTGAGAGATATAAGATGTTATCAAAACACATTGAAGTTGCTTTAAATTCATTTATGACTTAGTAAAAGATAAATATTGTTTAGATGATGATCGAACAAGTATTGCCCAAGAACGAAAGGCTGATATCTTAGAAAATATGAATATGTTTACGATGATTATTTTGACTTATATCTTTATCCCGAAGGACAAATTCTCCCTTAACGCACTACGACAATAGATGGGTACAAACAGTACGCATCAAATGGTGGTATGTAAAGACTGTCCTTTGTTAGAACGTTGTACGCAAAGTAAGAATCACACCAAAATGATTCATCGAAATGTATGGCAGGATTACATAGATAGAAGTAGATCATTGGAGACATACAGAACTTAATAAAAATTCATATGCGAAACGCATAGAAACGATCGAACGACTCTTCCCGTATGCTATAGAAAAGCAGGGCAAGCGTTGGACGATCTTAAGAGGTCTTTATAAATTTCAATGCAGCGATGCTTAAGATCGCTGCATTGAATATTAAGAAATTGACAAACTGGACATGGCGAGGACAATATCTAACCGAAAAAAGAAGGAAAATATTGTAAAATAACATAACAAATCCCACCTTTGCATAATGCGAAGGTGGGGTTTTTCAACGATCTGAAACAAAGCATTTTAATGCATTGTTTATCTTTTATATGATGGCACCTAATAACAACACAAAAACCAAGAATCCACTTAAGGCTATAAATAAAGTACCTAGTATCCTATTATTATATTTTCTAAAATAATATCCAAAACAAGCAATGAAAATGTATAAAAGGATTTCAGAGCTTAACTCAAGGAAAACACCTCCCCAGAAGGTAGCAATTGATTTAACAAGAGCATATAAAATAAATACAAAAATCCCTACCCTAAATGAAGTGGCATTTGTTTCTAGTTTCATTTTAATTCTCCTCATTTTTTTACTAATAGTTTTTATCTAGTTTAGTATTGAACTAAGTTGAGACTCGATATTATTCTCTATTATACTATTTAATGCCCCAACTGGAAATCCTTTGGACCCCTCAGATTTTCGAGTTATAATTTAGGTGCTGGAGAAACGTAGTCATAGTTAGTACCGGCAAATGATTTATGAATTACCTCAAATTCTACTTATGCTAGCCATACCAATCTGATTTCTCATCTGTTACTTGTTTCCACAAAAACGTTAAAGCCAGTAGTTCTATTCAGTGATAAATATGAGTGCCGTCACCCCCACTACCAGCAACTGCTTTAACCATTTGGCTCAAAATTGTCTCGAATTGATTCAACTTGAGCTGAACCTGTGCACATATAGAAATGTTGTTATATTAACGTTTTTATGGAGATGCGTATTTTCTTAACATAAAAATTCCAACAATAAAATGTTTGAAATCCCAAAAATGAGCGAAACCTGTGTATTGAAGCGTAATTTCTTTGGATAAAGGGCAGGTTAGTTTAATAAAGAATAAGAATTTATTGATGGGTAGCGAAGTGAAGTAAATAGTATTTACTTTTTAGACGAAAGAGGGCTTTAACTGAATAAGAAGTTAATAAAAACGTAAAAACCCAGAGCCAATTTAGGTGTGGTTTTTTCCTGTTAAATAAAGTGTTATTTACACTACCATTCCTGTGCTAATTTGGCTGTAATTTAAGGTTTTCCCTCCCTAAACGGAACCCATTACTTTTTTAATGATGGGGGCAGTAAAATATAAAGACATCTTAATTATATAGTGATCTTGCTTAACAACATGACTTAAAAAATAGTAAAAATAAAATTAAGAATTACTTTAGAGTTAAAGTTTAATCTAAAAATTTTTAATCAGGCCTTTCCTTAAGAATTTTGTACTTCTAGTTGCAATACTAATCTATCTATTATATTCTAAAGTTAATATTTTAAAACAGTAACTAAAAGCGAAGCACGCTAGGTTACATAGTATATCAATCTAACTGGGTTGGTAGCTATGTCTCCTTGCGTGCTTTTTTTTGTTACAGAAGGAGGATTGTTACTAAAACGAGCAACCTAAGTTTGATAAATTATCCTATTGGAGGAAGAAGAAAATGAAAAATAATAAAATAACCGCAGTTTATGCTAGAACTAGTTCAAAAAAGCAAAATTTTGTATTACAAATTGAGGCTGCATCCCCATATCTAAAAGGCATTGAGCCAGAAAATTTATTCTATTTTGTTGATGAAGGAGTTTCTGGATCTTCTCAACCAGTAGAACTGCAAAAACTACTCGATTTAATTAGAAATGATCAAATTGATACTTTAGTCGTCTATGATCGCAGTCGTTTGACAACCAGTGTAGAAACCTATCTACAACTAATAAATTTAATCGATAGACACCAAGTTAGAGTAATCTTTGCAGCAACAGGGCACAATTATAGACTTGTAGATATCTATACAGAAGGCTTAAATGTTTTGATGAAGAAAATAGAGGGAATCAATTTGTCAAATCGAATAAAAGAAGGTAAAAAAAGAAAAAATACAGAAGTAAATTGATAGATTAAAGTTTCCTTACTATTAGATGTAGAGTGCTTCATCTTCTCGTAGTAAAATTCAAATTGTAGTTGAAGACTAATTTTGTATATGATAAAAATATTTTAAGAAAGATATCTAGAGCATACTTTTGCACTATAAATATATAGCTAATACAAAGATAAATCACGGAAGGACCGGATTATTTTGTGTATCTTAATTTCCATGGAGAGATTAAGTACTACACCAAATATCCGGTCCTTTTTTTGTTTTCAAAATTTAGTCTATCTTTCTATAAATATCTTAAGGAGGGATAAAAATGAATAAGGTTTTTGAAAAATATGACTTCCCTCAATCATGCCCCAAGAAGATTCTTATTACCAGGGAGAGCCATAATGACACACAGTCACAAGTAGCTTTTCAATTAAAGCTGGACTTTATGGAACAGGACGAGGAAGACAATACAAAAGAAAAGTGAGTATAAACCTTACACCTCCTGTCAAGTATGGATATATCAGATACTTGGAGGAGATGAACACATGTCAAAATCAAGGGTCACGAAAATTACTTACTCACAAGATCTTTCAGCAGAATCCGCTGTGTGGGTGCAAAAACTAGTTACAAAACTGTTAATCAATGAATTAGACATTGATTGCTCTGTTAAGGCAAAGCTTCTTCACTCAGCTGATCAAAGATTTAGATACAAAGGAGGTAAATAATTTTTGCAGAAAAAACTGGTTGTCGTCTACTTGCGAGTTAGTTCAAGCTCGCAGAATTTACGCGAACAAAAGGATGCGGCAAAAAAGTTTTTAAAGACGAGAAACATAAATGAGGATGATGTACTCTTCCTCGAAGATTTTAATGTTTCTGCAACAAAAAACGATGCAAACAATCGTCCTGCCTATAAGAGATTGCAACAATTAATAAGAGAAGGCAGAGTTGCCTTACTTATTGTTTATGCTCGTGACAGAGTTCAAAGGAACTTTTATGAAGCCTCTGAGTTCAATGAACTTGTTAATGTTTATGGTGTAGAAGTTGTATATACTGCTTCAGATGAAGCTCCCTTCAACAAAAATTCCAGTATCGAGAATTTCTACGGGATATTCAGTCAGCAGGAAGGTAAGAACATTCGAAGGAGATCAAATGACGCAATTAAAAGATATACAGGAAAAGTCATTGGCTTCGAGCGGATTGAAGAAAAATCAAAAGATGGTCGGATAAAAGTTCGTTTCGTATTGGATAATGACCGAAGTAGTATTATCAAATCGCTATTTGAAGAGTTTAGTCAGGTTAACTCTAAAGAAGAGTTTGTTCAAGTCTTAACACAGTATGGAAAAAAACTAAATGGGCATGCAACCGTAATGAAAATTTTACAAAGGCCATTCTACTCGGGACATTGCCTAACAGATTATGGATATGATGAACTCGGTCATGTAGATGCACTTATTTCTCTAAATCTGTTTCAAGAAGTTCAATCCACTCTTAATAAATTTATAGAGGATTACAATGAGACAGTCTTCCGGGCAAAAGGCAAAGTGATACTCAATCCTTTTTGTGGTGTTTGTAATAAAAGAATGGTATTCAAAAGAGTCCTGGACAAACCTCCATACTTTGTATGTAGTTCCCGCCATAAGAAAGTGGTTGTCAAAGTAGATGAGTTCAATAAGATTATTGAAGAAACAATCATGAAAGAAACAGAGTTATTTGTTATAGAAGAGTATGAATCTATTTTCAAGATGCACTTTCGTGGAATAACAGATAATCTGGTTCATCGTAAACAACACAAAGAACATCTACTTAACAAATCCATGTTGTCTGTAGCTAGTAATTTTAACTCCAAGCACGAGAAGTTGAAGTTGGTAATTCAAAGAACACATGATGAAATTGATGAAATAGATCATGAAATCACGTTATTACAATCATTAAGAAATGAAATAAAAATAATTTCTCAAATTGTACAACCTGCTCTTGGAAGTTTAACAAAAACCGAAAAAGAAACTTTAATAGAGCTCCTTATTAAGGAGGTTAAGGTTCATCAGGATTATTTTGAAGTAGATATTTACTCTTTAGTCAAAGAGAAAGGAGTTAGATAAAAGTGGTGAAAAACCTTTTACCAGCTGTAGGTTACTTGAGAAATTCAGACAATAAACAAAAAGATAATAATTCTGAAGAAATTCAAAAGAGAATGATTACTGAGAAGGCGAAACAAGAAGGTTATGAAATCATTATATGGAGATTCGATGAAGCTGTAAGTGGATTTCGTAAGAGAGCATCTAAACGAAAGAATATGCAGTTACTACTCGAAGATGCAAAAGAAGTTGATGCAATATTCTTCTACGATGAGTCTCGTTTAACACGCAAAATTTATGACTTTCAGCGTGAAATTTATCTTCCTCTTAAGGAACAATTTCCAAAGATAAAATTCTATAGCTCTGAATCATCTAGTGGTGAATGGGATCCAAACGATCCTCTAGTCCAAGCAAAGTTGGTTTTTGCTGCTGAAGAATCCAATATAAAATCTAAGCGAGCTAAAGATGCACAACTCAGCATTATCGCAAATAAAGATTCTGACAAACCAATCCGCCCTGGTACAAGAACACCGGCTGGATATGATTTAATCGAAGGTCTATTAATACCAAACGCTGATTCCCCAATTGTAACTAAGATATTTGACATGGCATCTTGGGGTTATTCGAATGGGAAAATTGCAGATGTATTAAATGCTGAGAATGTTAAAACAAAGCATATAAGCCAATGGCATAGCAGTACTATCGATTACATCCTAAAGAATATTGTGTATGCAGGTCACCTTAGTTGGTCTGTAAAGCAGATCCAATCACCCTTGAATAAAAGAAATAACGGAGATTTAGAGGCATTCAAAGATGTACATGATCCTATCATATCTCCTGTCATGTTTTCTGTTGTTACACAAGTTAAAAGCTATAAGAAAAGATACGGCAAACTAGAGACACCATTTTTACTTAGGAACCTCTTATATTGCAGCCAATGTAACACAGCGTTCAGGACAAAAGACAATTCACCTAAAGGCAAAAGCGGGAAATATCGAGTGTATCGATGTCAAAATTGCAAAATGAATATTAGCGCCGATGACATTCATGAAGAAGTTAAATCTGATCTGTCAAAGAAATGGACATCAAATCTGCACCAAATGATAGACGAAAGCAAATCTGCCCTAACAGATTGGATGAAAACATTAAAAGCTTGGAAAAAATCAGTAGAACAAACGGAAGAGCGAATTCTCTTTAATGAACGAATGCTAGGCCAACAAGAAGAGCAAGAATACATTGCAACTATCTTCAAGAGCTCTAAAGATTTAATAAAGGAAGAAAAGCTAAAAATTAACCAGGCAATCGAAAAGATTGATTTACTAAACAATGACATGGCATTGCTTGAGGTATATTCTCATTTCAAAAAAGCAGATATTTCCTCATTATCAAATAATGAATTAAGGGTATTGTGCTTAACTTTCATTGATAAAATCCAGTTATCTTATAGTAGAGATAAGGGTTTCACACTCTCTATAAATTATAGGCTAAACCCTTTCGTTGAGATCGAAACTAGCACTGGTCAAATAACCGAAGAGTTATTAAAGCAACTGCCTGAAAAACCGAAGGACCTGAAATTGAAAAAATAAACTAAAACATCCTATCTCCAAAATCCCTTGATATCAATGGATTTTGGAGAGGGTCTATCGGTGAAGTAACCACAAAAGGATACTTTTCCGGTTGTAAAATCGAACTTGTTATTTACTTTATGGTCAAAAAACCGAAATTTTAAACGGTATTGAATAATCTTTTAAAAAATTTATCGCTTATGTTCGCCATTAGAACAAGCCCCAATTATCATAGGGTGTAAGGAGGTATTCAAATGTATAATTCTTTATCAGAACCAAGAAAACTTAAACCAGCAGTTGGATATATAAGGGTAGCAACTAAGGAACAACTTGTAATGGGGAAAACACAAATTCAAAATGAAGAAATTAATCATGCTATGGTTAAACAACTTCTAGAAACCAAGTATGATTATCAAAATCTCCCAAGGGTTCATGGTCTAATTATGGAAGAGTATCTAAAAAGAATTTCTAGGTAGCTTGGAGTTAATAATATTTGAACAAATATCCAACTCACCTCAACCTGCTGTTGATGATCCTCTAATCTGAGGGTTTCGGGTTCCACAGATAAAACAGTAGATTACTGAAAGGATGAACTCACAATGAATAATGAAGTAGAGAGTGTCTTATATATTCGCTCAGCTAATAACGCTAAGGAATCCTTAGAATTACAAAGGTTAATGGGGGGAAAGTATGCTAATGACAATTCCATGTCATTGAGAATTATTGCAGATACTCATGCATCAGGAAAATCAGGAAACACCCCTGTGCGAGAATTAGCTGGCTTACGGAATCTTTTATATTTAATAGAAATTGGAATTATTAAAACGGTTCTCGTTGGCTGCTTAACCAGAATTAGTCGAGATGTAAAGGAGGTACTTTATTTCCAAGCACTCCTAAGAAATCACAATGCAAAACTTATTGTATTATCTGATGAACAATAACAGGGATTATGAAGATTGAGAGGGCTGTCATAAAATAGTAAAGACACTCTTTAACCAAATGGAATTTTAATATAAAACCTATACTATGCGGAAGCACCGCTAACGATGTATTTGAAGAACATCTATTTCTTTTCTTCAGATATTGTTAGCGGTGCTTTTTTGTCTAAATGACCCCTGATTCAGTCATTAATTTTTGCTGAAGATTTCTAGCGAATAACAATTTAAAGAGGTGTTGTATATGAAGAGAAACATACCAGTTGATTACAACCAGCATTATAGATCAGTTTTAACGAGTGAAAAAGATTTGGAGAAGGTTAAGGCTTCAGACTTTTTACACAACTTCGCGGATTTAATAATAAAGTATTCGAGCCACATAGAGAAGCAGCTTAAAAAAGAAAGTGAGGAATTATAATGAAGAAGAAAAGAGCGGTAGGATATAAACGGAGAAGTCCAAGGCCGGAAAAGGACTTTGGGAACACGTCCTTGGAAAAGCAAGAAGATGAGATTATTAAGTATTGCATGCAGAATGATATTGAACTAGTTGACGTTTTACGTTGATGATTTAAAGTCGGGTAGTTCATTCAAAGGTAGGGACGGGTTTATTCAAATGTATAGCCGAGTTTTAGATGAATATGAAGAAATAGATTACATAATTGTCTACAAGCAAGACAGATTGTCCCGTGATTCGTTAGATACATTGTATTTTATGAAACAGCTTAATGCAGTTGACAAACATATCATATCAATAGCCGACCGTATAAATACAGAGGATCCAACGGCAAAGATTCTTGTTCATGTTTTGTCATTGGTTGCTGAATTGGAGAGGGAATTCATCTCATTTCGGACGAATTCCGGAATGGAAAAAAGAGCTGAAGATGGAGAGTTTTTAGGTGGGAAAGTCTTTGGATATAAAGTAATAAATAAAAAATTATCAATACTTCCTAAGGAAGCGAAAGTTGTCAGATATATATTCAAAAAGTGTGCCTCAGAAAAGTGGGGGTTTAAAAAAATTGCTGCTAACCTTAATATCCAAGGTATAAAGACTAAAAATGATAATGAATGGACAGTTAATGCTATTAAAACTGTGCTACAGAATCAACAATATATAGGTAATACTAAATGGCGGGGTAAATTTACTAAAGGGAAACATACTCCAATCATTGAAAAGTCATTGTGGGATGAAACTAGAAAGGTAATGCAAGCAAGAAGTTATACACCTCGAAAGATACATCCAGGGTCCTATCCGCTTAGCGGAATACTTAAATGTCCTCAATGCGGGGGCTCTATGGTTCAAGGGAATAGCAGTCAGAAATACAAGTATTACCAATGCAATAAAAATAAAAACAGTGGTAGAAGTGTCTGTTCTTCTAACCTCATTAAAAAGGAGTATGCTGAGGAGTTTGTACTTAAAGATTTCCTGCATCAGCTTAAAAGAAAAGTTTCTCCCTCAACTGTTTACTCAGTAACACAGTCAATATTAGGCTATGAATTAAATCCTTTGGAGAAAGAAGCCAGTAAACTAAAAAAACAGATAGGAAGGTTAGAAAGAGAGATGTTAAAAATAATGGAACATTCTAGTGACACATCACTTAATCTAGATACCGATATGATAAAGTCCCATTTAGCAACAAAGCAAGCTGAAATAAACAAAATAAACAGTAATCTTGCTAACATCGCTAAGCAAGTAGAGTTGAAACGAAATGGATCTATAATGGATATTATAGAATGTTCTATTAAGAATTTTGAGGATTTTTACCATACACTTTCTGATGATGAAAAGAAATTGTTTTTTCATTCTGTTATTAAAGAAATTCACGTAACTAGAGGAGAAAAAACAAAAGATCGTCGTATAAAAGATGTTATTTATCATTTTGATTTAGAAGAGGTTAATGAATTGGTTAATCCTGTTAGTTAGCTATAATTTATACTATCATTCTTTCTTCACTATCAAGTTAGGAAACGGATGATCCTGTTATCCCATAATATAAATAAATGTGGAAGCGGAAGTATCTTATTTTAATCAATAGGATACTTCTTTCCATTCTTTAAGAGTTTCTCCTCTACAATCTCTTTAATATCCAAATCAAGGTCAGAACACAACATTAAAGAGTAGATTAAGACATCCGCTATTTCTTCACGGATGTTTTCTTTATTAGTTTCTATTGCTTCCTTGCTACTGATCCATTGAAAGTCTTCAAGTAGTTCGGCTGCTTCAATAGAAATAGAAATAGAAAGGTCTTTGGGATTGTGATATTGTCTCCAGTTACGCTCATCTCGGAATTTGTTTATTTTATTGATTAATTGTTGAATTTCGGTCAAACCTTTCCTCTCCTTTCTAAATCTAATAGATGTTTTCTTAATATAGGGTCTGTAGCATAAATATATAAGCCGTGAATTCCTCTCTTCATTAAGACGTTGATGGAATTGAGGATGATTTCTTCCTTAATTTCTTGGTTCTTCTCTGGTGATAAGTCAGAGCGTGAAGCAAATGCCCCTGTATCTTTATATCTAGAGGGATCAATAACTAGCTTGTCTTCCTCTTCATTATAGCTAACGGAGGGGCCAAGAACTACACCGACAAAGTTAAGATCAAAGCCTTGCACAGTATAGATAGAACCGACTTCTCTAATCGATTCCGGATTCTCAGCCCAAGCCACATTATTCATTGTGTTATTCCAGGGCATGTTTATTCCTTCTTCATCTACAATATACGATTTCTTATCTTTCTTATGTAAATAGTCAAAGGTTGAGACAATACGCGATAGTCCAACTTCAGTATTTTTCCTTCCAATAGCTGTTTTAAACGACTCAGCATCTTTGAAAATCTTAAACTCAAATGATGAGTCTGTTTCTATCGGAAGTGAAAGTATTTTTTTGGCGACAAAGTGATCAATCCAATTTATTGTTTCAGGACTGGCATTCATCCTCATTTGGTCTGTTAACTTTACAGTTTTGGCAGAATAGTGTTTTGTAATTTCCTCGAGCAAACTGTCGTTCCAATAGCTTTTAATTTTCAATACTTGTTTAGGATCAAAGATAACAATAGTAATTTTGCTTCGTTTTATGATTTCATCCAATTGATTTTTATAGTTGAAGTTATTATAAGAATCTTCCTTTGTCAAAAGAAGATGGGCTTCATCTATAAGAACAATATCTGCTAGAGCTCCAGACTTCGCTTTCTCATTAATGAATGGTGTTGGCTTCATTAGATTTCTTTTCTTAATATTCGGCAAGCTGGTAGCAATATTTTTATATGTCTTCAGCATCTCGCCATTATTCACAAGTAAGTAATTATCGGTTCCTTGTAAGAGAGAACTGCTATCCTTAGAAAAATCCTGAAGAGTATTAAACAAAGAGCTTAATAAAACACTTTTACCTGTCCCGGCATCTCCTACAACTGTAATCACATGGTTGCCTTCTAACTTGATATGTTCTTTACAGAAATCAAGAATTTCATTTTTAATATCCAGCTGCAGAGGTGACAATTCTTTATAGGGTGATAGTTTATAAATGTCTTTGTTCCTAAGATTTTCAAGGGTATCACTCACAATTTTCTCTTCACGAAGCTTCTCCCAAATTTCTTGAAAAAGCTTTTCATTATAGAATGATTTCTCATAATAATTGTGCTTTTCTCTTGATCTAGTCTGACTAACATTTTGTAGTTGATAGTAGCTATCGGCAATAAAAAAGTTAATCAAATTTGATTCAATATTATACGTGGCTGATTGATTAAACTTCTTATGTCCAATCAAAATAGAGCGGTTCAAATTTTTTCGTTTTTTATCTTCTAAATGATTTTTTAACCTTCTAGTGGCCTGAACGGTTTGTCCGATATAAGCGGACGGCCTTTTTTTCTCATTATAGAGAATATAGACGATTGGATGATTATTTAGATGAACCTGCTTAACGATATAGTCTGAAGTCTGTGTGAAATCTCTGTTTTCAAATACTAATTCATTCATATTTGTAGCCTCATTGTTTCTTTTTAAGATAATAGTATCATAAATTATGTCTATAAATTAGAAATATATGGATTTGAACAGTTCATCTAGCAAACTAGAGAAAACACTCTAGGGACTAATTACTAAAAAGTTTAAACGTTGGATATATTTGTTAGTTAGGGTAAAATTGAATTAGAATTACTTTAAAACGGGGGACTCTATATGATACGAGACTGGCTTAACCATTCGAAGCGAAGTAATCATGGATATAAATTTAATATAATAGATGTTTCCGAAACAGAAGTGAGAGAAGAAAAGTTATTTCCATCATGGCTTGCTGGGGAACTGCTTATAGCATATAAAAATCCAGAACACTTAAAAAGAAGGTATCTTAAAAGGAAAAAGGATGAATTACGTGAATATTTGAAGAATGAAGTATTCCCTGACTTATCTACGGTAATAGATAAAAATGTTCGACGTGGCGACTGGGGAGAAATTGTTTCAAGTTTATTTTTACGAGATGTTATGAATTTAGAAACTGCATTAATAAAACTAAGGTATAAGCTTAATAGGAAAAAATCTTCTTTTGGTATAGATGTATTTGGTGTTCAACTTGATGACGCTGGAAAGGTCCGTAGCCTCTGTATATGCGAAACAAAGACAAAAATTACATACGATAAACAAATTGGTGTAAAAGCTCATGACTCACTTTATATAAATGATACATCTTCTATTATTACAATTGCAGATTTTATGTCTACTCTCTATTTTAATGAAGGTAATTATGATCTTTCTGATCAATTTGATGAAATAGTGCTACAAAAGGCCAATTTCCCAACTGACCATCATATCTTTTTGGTACATGAAAAGAGTTTATGGAATGAAGATATAATAATAGAACTAGATAAATTCAAAGGACTAAATCACGGACTAAATTTTAATGTTTTACTCATTGACGAACTTGACGAATTAGCAAATCATTGTTTTTCACTAGTACCTGATGTTGGGGAGGAAATTGTTTATGGAACTCCTTGAATATATTAATAAAAAAGAAAAACAAGTAGAAGAATTGATAGATTCTTCGTTTTTTAGGAACCAGTATGGTCAGATTTTTGCAAAAAAAATGGGGGCAAATTTCAAAGCAACCTATAATGAATCAACAATATGGGGTTATGCATTATTTCTAAGTTCAGCAAGTGCCAAAGTTTTGACTCACAAAGAAAGTCCAGTATGTATGCAAGGACTTAAAGTTTCTGCCGAACTATTTGAAACTTTTTCTTTGATGTCTGAAGAATATGACAAAGATTATGCTAAGGTTTTATCTGCACTTTGCTATGACTTATCAGGTTTTCAAGCTAATTCTTCGTGTATATTAAAATCGCTTGAATATAAAATTGAAGAAAATGAATCATTGGACATAAGTGTAAATAATTTATTCTCATTAGTGACTTTGCTATTAAGGAAGCAACTACAGGCTATTAAACCAGCTGACATGCAACTTATGGGGGATTCTGATAATGAAATTGAATATTTTTGGAGAAAAGCAATTAGTGAATTTAGCAAGTTTCAGTTAACTGGAGTTAATGGCGATTTTTATAAAGATTTAGCGGAAGCAAAGGATTTAGCCCTAAATCTAAGGGATGCGACTCTCACAACTATATTAACATTATTAGAATTTAAAATGCATATTTCTTATCATCGTACAACTTGGACAGTATTATCGGAATTCATTGAAGAGTCATCTGAGATTTGGGAACCATATTTAAGGTTGCTTGCTACAAGTCCTTATTCAGATAATAAACTGCTACCTCCTGAAGAGAGATTATCTCAATCAGAGTTCTGGAAATCCCAAATTAATGCAATAAATAAAGGTGTATTAGAAGATAACAGAGGTTTTATTATTCAAATGCCGACTAGCGCAGGAAAGACCTTAATTGCTGAATTATCCATTTTACAACAGATCGGAAGTAACAAAAAGTGCCTTTATATTGCTCCTTTTCGTTCACTTGTCAATGAGGTGGAAAATAGCTTAAGTAGTCGTTTATCGAAATTAGGCTATGTAGTTTCTAGCCTATCCGGAAGTTATGAGTTGAATGAACTTGATCAATTTTGGTTAAGAGAAGCTGATGTATTAGTTGCTACGCCTGAAAAGGTTGACTTCTTAATCAGAGTAAAGCCTGAGTTATTTGATGATATTTCTCTTTTTGTATTCGATGAGGGACATGTCTTAGGTAATTTAGATAGTAGATCAGCACAATTCGAATTACTTCTCACACGCCTTAAAAGATGGTTTACACCAAAACACAGCAGATTTTTATTTATTTCAGCAGTTATGCCTGATGCTGATAGTGATGAGTTTGCAAAATGGCTAATAAATAATGAACAATCAAAAATAGATTCACCTAAACAATACGATGGTCACGCATGGCAGCCTACAAGAAGGTTAATAGGTTACTTTTCATGGATCGGAACTAATGGCCAAGTTGAATTTAATAATTATGTTCAAGACATAGGTAGTAGATCTAAAAAGATTTTTATTCCGAATTTTATAAACCCTTTACATTGGAAAATCACAAGGGGGAAGAAGAAGAAAAGGGTTATTGAAAAGGTTTTCCCTAATTTTACCAACAAATCCGAATCAACAGCAATTTTAGCGTACCGGTATCTCCGGGAAGGATCAGTACTTATATATTGTGCTACAGTTGGCCGAGGTGGTGGGGGAGGTGTCTATAGCGTATTAAAAGCATTCTTGAAATTAATCGATATCTTAGATAATTATTATGATGCTGAAACGCATTTTCCGAAGATAGATGATAGTGAAGCACTGGAAGCTGCAATTAGGTGGTATGGAGAGGATAGCATAATAACACAATGTATAAGCAGGGGAGTAGCACCTCATTTTGGTGATTTAGCAGATGAAGTAAGAAAAGCTGTCGAAAGAGAATACGCGCAAAAAAAGTTAAAAATACTTGTTGCAACACATACGCTTGGTCAAGGAGTAAATTTACCAATAAAAACTTTACTGGTCTACTCCTTAGATATTATCCCAAACCCTTCTGAACGGTTATCAGTTAAAGTTAGGGATTTTTGGAATATAGTTGGTAGATCTGGTAGAGCAGGGCGAGAGACAGAAGGTCAGGTTGTTTTTGTTATTAATTCTGCAAGGGATAGAGCTTTATATAATGAATACTCCAATCCACTGAATTCTGAGCGCGTTAGAAGTATATTTACTGTTGCAATGGAATTACATCGTGAAGGAAGGATTTCTAAACAAGCTTTACAAGACATTATCGCAGAATACTCTGAACCTGCACTTATGAATTTTCTTGTGGAAGAAGTAGTTGATACTCCAGATCAACAACTAATGGAGTCTTTTGTAGGAGATACCTTATTTAAAATACAATCCATAGATGAAGATTCACAATATGTTAAAAGCATCTTACTTGAAACTGCTAATCGTTTTTGGAGTATTGAACCACGCGAAAGAAAAGTTGTATTTGCGAGAACGGGTTTAACTCTTGATTCATGCATGAAAATTGAAGAAACTTTACTAAGTACTCAAAATCTTAGTATGGCATTTGATGAAGAAAATGAAGTGGAATTTTTAAAGCTAGCATTAAAATGCTTAATATTATGTGAAGAAATGCAACCCAAAGAAACTTTAAAAAACGTTTCAATCGTGGGTAATACCAAGCTCGAACCTTTTATACTTTCGTGGATAAATGGGGATGATTTAGAAACGCTTAGAAAGTTGTGGTCAGATTCTGTTGGAGAAGAAAACGCAGATTTAATGAATGTTTACATAGAAGATTGCCTAGCTTATAGATATCCTTGGGGAATTACATCTGTAATCTTCATTGCATCGTATATATTACAGCGCGATTGGACTAGTCTTAGTAAGAGTATTTTAAGTCTCCCAGCAAAAATAAAAAGTGGATTGAACGATACTTATGCTTTGTGGTTGAAGGATATGGGTTTGATATCTAGAAAAGATTGTTTGCTCTTATCAAAGTCTTATGACGGCCCTACAGATTTACGTTCCTTTATAAATTGGTTTGTGAATCTTCAAGTGGAAGAAATTAATAAGTGTGGGTTAAATTCAACTTACGGAATACGTAATATCTTTAATTTAATATCAAAAATTAATCTAAATGACAAAACCACAAGTAATTTTAATAAGACTAATTATTCCTTCAATGTGAAAGGAATACCGTATGAAGCAGAAAGAATTGAGGTAGCGAAACTTATTAAAGTGGGAGAGAAATTATTATTAAAGAGACAGCAGGAGAATGAATTTGATTCATTTGCAATTCAAATTTTTCACCAAGATAAGCAACTTGGTTTTGTTCCAAGGGGACTAGCTAAGATACTTTCATTTCAAATGGATATTATGGGAGCGGAAATTGAATGCAGAGTCAAAAGGAAATTTGGAAGCAATATACAAGTTGTAACCAGTTATAAATCAATTTAATAAATAACTACTCAGGAATTAACAATTCCTTTATGGGAGTATTCTAACTCAAGATAATAACTTAAAACCCTTGGTATTTCTAAGCCCCTAGTCTCAATAGAAGCTATATTTAGTAGTAATAAGTTTATTAATCAAGTGACAAGAAGTTTCGGATACTTAACCTTATAAATAGACATTTAAGAATTTGTAATTGAAAATAGACGAGAGAATTGTCTCTCGTCTTTATATGTTTTTTGCCTCTCAAATAACTACGGTGAACCTTACCATAAATAGAGGCAAAATAAAGGGTCAGACCCCCCAGTAAGTTAACGAACACTGGGGGACTGACCTTTTTTACTCTATTCAAAAATGAAATGAGCTTTACTTAGACACGGAAAACCCTTCCTCATCTTTCACTGCATCTGCATACTCATCAAGCAGGGCACGAACCTCATCGGTGGATTCTGATTCCATCAGACGATTTCTCAGCTCACTTGCTCCCCGGAACCCGCGGACGTAAATCTTAAAGAAGCGGCGAAGCGGTTTGAATTGCCGTGGCTCGAGTTCTTCGGAGTATTTATCATGAAGATCGAGCTGCAGTCGCAGGAGATCGAGCAGTTCCTGGCTGGTATGCTCTTTCTTCTCTTTTTCGAAAGCGAACGGGTTATGGAAGATCCCTCGTCCGATCATAATCCCGTCCACGCCGTATTTCTCCGCAAGTTCAAGTCCCTTTTGGCGGTCAGGGATGTCGCCGTTGATCGTTAGTAATGTATCAGGGGCAATTTCATCACGTAGTTTCTTGATCTCCGGAATCAGTTCCCAGTGAGCATCAACGTCACTCATTTCCTTTTTGGTACGGAGGTGAATGGACAGATTAACAATATCCTGTTCCAACAGGTGCTTCAGCCAGTCGTGCCATTCCTCCACTTTGGTATAACCAAGACGGGTCTTCACACTGACGGGAAGTCCTCCCGCTTTGGCTGCCTGGATGATTTCCGCTGCTACATCCGGGCGGCGGATCAGGCCTGAGCCTTTCCCGTTTGCTGCGACATTGTGCACTGGGCAGCCCATATTGATATCAATTCCGCGAAAGCCCATTTTAGCCACACCGATACTCGTTTCACGGAAATATTCGGGCTTATCTCCCCAAATGTGGGCGACGATCGGCTGTTCATCTGCAGTGAAAGTAAGACGCCCACGGACGCTGTCTTTTCCTTTCGGATGGCAGTAGCTTTCCGTATTCGTAAACTCTGTAAAAAACACATCAGGCCTCGCCGCTTCACTCACAACATGACGGAAAACGACATCGGTCACGGCTTCCATCGGTGCGAGAACAAAAAACGGCCGAGGCAACTCATGCCAAAAATTATCTTTCATAATATATTTAAACCCTTTCCTTAAGGAAAACATGTTCCCAAAATTAAAAAGTAAAGTCCTTCAGTTTTATCCATTCCCAGTTAGACTGGATTTCAACCAGTATATACTTTAATAGTAAAAAGCGAAAAGTGCAAGGGGATGATACGTCGTGTTTTTTCATAAATTAAAGAAAAACGATAAAAGATATACGAAAAAAGGGTCGGTGGGCTAGCAATCTAACGCTACGCGCACTGGGGACTGGCCATTTTTGCGAAAAAAATCATCCCATATAAGTGAAATTTTCACTCATTATAGTAAACAAAATCTGTAAAAAATTGCTATAATAATTCTTAAGGTAGCAGGGGAATTCCTGCATATTGAATGAAGTAAAGGGGAGCGGCTAATGTCTGAGTTGAATGAAAACCCGTTAATGAAAAATGATGAAAAGAAACCAAAGATCAAGGTGGAAAGAAAAGAAGGGGAACCGACTGCTGCATTTAAAGGGGCAAGTTGGGCAGCTTTGGTAATAGGTCTTTCCGCTTATCTGATCGGCCTGTTCAATGCAGGAATGGAACTGAATGAGAAGGGATATTACTTTGCTGTATTGATATTCGGATTGTATGCAGCTGTATCCCTGCAAAAAGCAGTAAGGGACAAGGAAGAGGATATCCCTGTTTCGGGCATCTATTACGGGCTCAGTTGGTTTGCAGTGATTGTAGCCATTTCCTTGATGGCGATCGGACTTTATAATGCCGGTAGTATCATCTTAAGCGAAAAAGGATTTTATGGTATGTCATTTGTTCTTAGCCTATTTGCGGCTATCACCATTCAGAAAAATATCCGGGATACGCAGGTGGCCAGGGAAAGAGATTAATAATAAGAGAGGCTGGGACAAAAATGTTTTAGCCTAAGTTAAACCCGAACAAATTTGCTTCTTAGTGTGCAGATTTGTTCGGGTTTATTATTTATTTTCGAATCATTTGATTTTAGCTATTTCCAGCGGTTGCACGGAAATCATTAGCGGTATTAAGACCCTACACTTCTATTGTACGTCTTTTTATCGTGGTTTTGTAGTTTTGTCCCAGCCCTTAGTCATTCTAAATGAAACCTTCCGTTCCCCGAACCGTTCCATATGAAGGGCGGTTCTTTCAAAAAATTTATAGGAGGTCATAATGTTAACCATTCGACAGATTCACTAAAAAGACTTTCCATTTGGAAAAAAGTGTATTATACCTATACATCTCAAAAATATTATCAGCTACATAGTGAAAAAGCAGAAAATGGCTGGAGTTTTTGTTTAAAGGAAGAAACGTTTGAAACACCTTTTGTAAAAGAGATAGAGGAAGAAATTTTTGAACCTTATAAAGAAGGATCTGAAGTCTATCTGGCAGACTGGGATGGAGAAGAAGCTGCCATTATGGTGATTCAGGAAATGGGATGGAATCATACTTTGTTGATTCATGATTTGTATGTTAAATCCGGGTTTCAACGACTTGGAATTGGTAATAGCTTAATCGCGGCAGCGAAGAAAAGAGCTAATGAATTGAATGTCAGGTCCATCATGTTGGAAACGCAGACTTCCAATTACCCTGCTGTACAGTTTTACTTGAGAAATGACTTTGACATGATAGGTTTCAATACCATTTCCTATTCAAATGATGATGTTAATAACAAGGAAGTGCGCATTGAAATGGCCTACCTTCCAGAAGAACGCAAATAAATTGGACTGAGTGAACAAAATAGTACGATCCGTATAAGGTGTTCAGGTTTCCGCAAGGGCTTTAGAGGATGGGGGTGGGAAGAGATTCCTATGCCCATATTTTTTGTTTACTAGGTTACCAAGTCTTTGAAAACGGACTTTGCACTTTTTTAAAAGCTCAAAATAGTATATAATTATCAGATAATGGTAGATATTTTGATCCCTAAATCATTATAATAGAATGTGGTATGGTTATAACAGAACAGGTGAGTTCCAGGGTGGCGCCTTGCTTTAAGTGAGACCGGGCATGAGCGCTTACTCTTTTCTGAAAATATAAAGAGTAAGGAAGGTTATCATGAGCAGCATACAGAAAAAAACAGACGTTATTTTAATTGGTGCCGGAGTCATGAGCGCGACTTTGGGATCTTTGCTGAAAGAGTTAGCACCGGAATGGGAAATCAAAGTGTTTGAGAAACTCGCAAGTGCAGGTGAAGAAAGCTCGAACGAATGGAATAATGCGGGTACGGGGCATGCTGCATTGTGCGAACTCAATTATACGTCCGAGAAATCAGATGGATCGATAGATATAAGTAAAGCGGCAAAAATCAATGAGCAGTTCCAGCTTTCAAGACAGTTTTGGTCTTATCTTGTAAACAAAGATTTAATAGGTAATCCGCAAGACTTTATCATGCCTATACCTCATATGAGTATGGTACAAGGGGAAAATAATGTAGCATTTTTGAAAAAACGATTGGAAGCGCTGTCAAGCAATCCCTTGTTTCAAGGGATGGAATTTTCCGATGACCCTGACAAACTGAAGGAGTGGATTCCGCTCATCATGGAAGGCCGTACATCTAATGAACCGATAGCGGCAACCAAAATCGACTCCGGGACAGACGTCAACTTCGGGGCATTAACACGGATGATGTTTGACCATTTAACTAGGCAAAATGTCGAGATAAACTACAAGCATAGTGTGAAGGATATTAAACGTACCAGTGACGGGTCTTGGGAAGTCAAGGTGCATAACATCGACAGCGGTAAGATCGAACATCACACGGCAAAGTTTGTCTTTATCGGCGGTGGGGGCGGAAGTCTTCCTTTACTGCAAAAAACCGGTATTCCTGAATCAAAGCATATTGGAGGGTTCCCGGTAAGCGGACTGTTTATGGTATGTAACAATCCGGAAGTAGTAGCGCAGCATCATGCCAAAGTATATGGTAAAGCCAAGGTGGGGGCTCCTCCAATGTCCGTTCCTCATCTTGATACACGTTATATCGGTAACAAAAAATCGTTACTGTTTGGACCGTTTGCCGGATTTTCGCCCAAGTTCTTAAAAACGGGATCAAATTTGGATTTATTAGGTTCCGTCAAACCGAATAACGTCCTTACGATGCTCGCGGCAGGTGCCAAAGAGATGTCATTGACTAAATACCTGATCCAGCAAGTGTTGTTGTCGAATGAAAAGCGCATGGAAGAACTGCGGGAGTTTATTCCTAACGCCAAAAGCGAGGATTGGGATATCGTAGTGGCCGGCCAACGTGTGCAGGTGATCAAGGATACTGAGGCAGGCGGGAAAGGAACTCTTCAATTCGGTACGGAAGTAGTCAGTTCCGCTGATGGATCTGTAGCTGCATTGCTTGGCGCTTCACCGGGTGCTTCTACTGCCGTTCACGTTATGCTCGAGGTGTTTGGCAAATGCTTCCCACAGCATATGAATGAGTGGGAGCCGAAACTGAAGGAAATGATTCCTTCTTATGGTGTGTCACTGGTGGATAACCCGGAGCTGTTTAAAGAAATTCATACTTCAACAGCAGAGACGCTTGGTCTGAACGGGAAAGAGTTAGCTTACAGTTAATGTCGTGAAAACCTAAATATATTTGAAATAAACCCAAGCTTACGGCTTGGGTTTATTTCGTGTATTCTATCAGAATTCCATCTGTACATAGAAAAACTGTAAATGAACAAAACACGAAATGTCTAACACCAAACAATGATTCTATAAGGTGTGGTTTGAGCCGGTATACTCATCGTGGCGGGCCCATAGATCACAATCAGATTGCGGTTGCCCGGGTACTTTGAAAAGGATTGCCCGTTGATTAATACAATTTGAGAATAGGGGGATAGATTTAATCTTAGCATGCCATCGCTGCTCTCCAACTGTGAGTTGAAATAATCTACTTTTACATTTTGAGATGAACTTTCCTTTACCATGACAAGTGCACGATATTGTGGTGGATAAATAAGAGGAACAGGTGCGTTCCCATCATAATATCCGGTTACCCTATCTCCTACAGCCACCATAGCGTGGTCCACAAAGTATGTGGTTGGTGACACGACAAAATTCACCGAACCACCTGCTCCATCTTCTACAGATATTAATTTATAACAGCCTTCCCCTTCTCCATTTTGTCCTGTCATAAAATCACTGATCATGGTGATGGTACCATAAAAAGACATGAAATTTACCATGCGAATCCTCCATTCATTTTTGAATTGAATGGTCCGGTATTGAAATTGAATGATTCATGTTTTCCTTGGAAGACTAAGAAACTAGCACTGAAAAATACATAACCCTAAACACAATATATTTTAAATGGATGGAGATTATCCCAATAAAAGAAATCATCTCAATTCGAGACGGATTTCTTATGATACCATTCATAAAAAATACCAGCTTCCTCTTTCGAAACCCCAAACAACAAACTCTCATGACTCGGATTTGCCCGATTCGAGAACATGATGGTAGCCACTCCGAATTTTCGATCTAGCCAGTCATGCTTCACAGTCACCTGCTGAATCCGGTCCCGATGTGTGATAAAGGTTTCGTTCAACCACCCTCCCTTTCGAATTTGGACGGTTTGATTGTGGCGGGTGTAGCTTGTAAACCAGTAATCAAGGATTCGAAGGAGGATGGATACTCCAAAGGCAATGCCTGCAATCCATATCCATTCCCTCTTAAAGATCCATAGGCCCACTACAGCAGCAATCGTCAAATAATACGGTTGGAAAAGCTTCAGCCAAAGGACCTTTAGCGGGAAGCGTTCCATCTCCTCTTTGATCGGGTAGTGGGGAAGGATGGTGTGCAGCATATCATAAGCTTCACGTTTTGGCATAAAGGGATATAAAGAACTTATTTCCTCTTTTTCACCTTCAAAGGAGCCGGCACTGATCAACTTGATCGAAACAAGCCCGAGCATCCTCTTCACAATGGATTGTTCCACTCTGACAGCCTGTACTTTATTCTTTGAAATCGAGTAGCTGACCTCATTCCCTATCCCTTTATCGATATAAATCCGTTCCTGGTCATCACTAATGACATAGTTTCCATACTTCATATACGTTTTTACAAAGGCGATGAAGATGGACAGGATCATGGCAGCGAGAAAAAGGACGATCAGGATCCACACATGATCGAGCAAGTAGTGCCAGGCACTTTCTGCTGATTCTTCGATGGAAAAGAAATCGGCCAAATTGAAATAGATGGCACTCAGTAATGGGAAGATCGCCAGGAAACTGAGTGAAGTGAAGGAGGCTTTAATCAGGTCTTTCCTGGTTGCTTGAAAGTGTACCGTGCGTTCCGGCTTTATACCATCTTTTGATTCATCTCTGTTTTGCTTCTGTTCGAGATAAGATAAAATGCGAACTTTCTCTCCTTGTGTGATGACGGGAAATTCAAATTGGGCATTTTCTCCACTCGTCCCTGTCTCCATGGTTAAAGAAGTTAATCCAAACCAGCGATGAATGAAGGTCGTATTGGATCGATGGCTGTGGATCCGATCCCAGGAGACCGTTTTTTGCTTTTTAACGAACATCCCTTCTCTGAAAAGGATGGTTTCATTACTTAATTCATAGCGGTTGAAAAGCCACTTGGCAAAGATCGACAGGACAGACACCGCTGTTGCAGCCAACAGGGCGTAGCGGCCCCATATCACCCATCCGGCAGTTGAATTCGCCTTCAGGAGGAACAGGAGGATGTAGAACCCAAATTGGCCCTTCGCGGTTGATACTATTTCCACGATGATATAAGCGGGGTGATATCTTTTGGCAAAATGGGTCATGCTCCTAGTTCTCCTTCCTTTGGATCTTTATCCCGAATCTTTGCGAAGGTGGCAATTTCTGCTTTCAATGTCTTTGCTACATTTGCCGGTATGGCAGGTATTTTGTGACTGGAGGTCGTAGTCCCGATTTCAAGGTCATAAAGGTCATAGCGACGCATGATGGGTCCCTGTTCTGTGCGGACGTATTCCACTTTCGCCATGGGTATCAGGATATGCTGCTGCTGAACCTTCCCGAATTTCAACTGAACGAATTCATGATCGACCTGATAGCGCCAGGTTCTTTGCAGATAAATGGGTTCAATGAAGATGGAGAAAATGGAAGAGACAATGAACAGCACTCCCAGAATGTAAAGAACGATCCCGATCCAGTCGTACCAATCGAATCGGTCACTGCATATCATTAGGGCTCCTATGAGGAGCAGTGCTGCTGTATGTCCTATCGTGTTGGATATTCTCCACACTTTAGTGGCTTTTATTGATATGGTTTGTGTTGGTTCAGTTATGTTTATGTACATTTTTTCACCTCTGACTTAAAATACGTGTTTAATATAAGAAAAGTTTCAGAACCTGGAAAATAATAGTTGTGAAATAGGTTTCATTTTACAAAAATTGTGATAATTAATTAATAGTTCGTATTATTCATTGATAAATAATATATCGAATAGGTAAAAAGAATTACTTGCATATACTAAAAATAAACAGATTCTATCATTCTGACAAAATTTCATCCATGTTATAGTTAAAAAGATTGGAAAATTTTATGAAGAGTAATCAATTGAGGTGAAGGTCCTTGTCTTTATATTATTACTACGGGTTGTTAAGGGAAAAACGTGAGCAACTTCAAAGGCTTCAGGCGTGTCAGAGCAAACTTCAAGGCAACAAACAGGAATTTTCAAGTTATCGGGAATCCATTACAAATCCTGAATTATCTGCATTCACATGGCAAGGGACGCTTGCAAATAAATTTGATGAAATAAGGGTTGAAGGAATGCTTCATTACTTTACAGATATTGAAAATAACCAGTTTAGTGAAGTGTTCTCTATGCTGAGCAGTAATATGCAAACTATAAGAAGTGAAATCCAGGCGATTGAACAGACCATTCATAGGTTGGAATCTGAAGCTGAAGCAACAGTTGAATAGAAAGAAAAGTAAGCGGGAGGTAGCTTGTATGGGTAATGAAATCAGAGTAGTGCAAGGTGAGATAGACCACCACCTTTCAAAAATTAAGTCCTCTGCAGAATCTCTTCAACCGGATGTACCTAGTAACATTGGACATGAAAATCGCCTGGAAGTGGTAACAAAATTGAACGAGTTGAACCAAAGCATGGAACAGATGGTACAGAGTTATAAAGAATTGCTTATGCGAAATGAAGAATTGACACGACAGGCTGTCCAGGATATGGCGGATGCCGATCAGGAACTGTCTTCACATATCAAAGCCAGGTAAGGAGAGAAGTTGGGATGAAAACACTGGATGTCATGTCTCTGGATTCAGGAATAGAACAAGTGCTTCAAAAGTTAACCCAGCAAAAAGAGCAGATGATCGAAATCGAATCAGCCATAAATGACTTTATTTCTCAAGATGCCTCTTTCAAAGGAAAAGGGGGTCAATCGATACGGTCTTTTTATCAGGATTCTCATCAATCCTTTCTGGGGTTCTATCAGCAAATGGTGACAACATATGAATCTACCCTGAAAGCCATTAAAAATGAATTACAAGGGTTGGAGCCAGCCCAAAATGGATATATACAGGAAAGCTTTTTACAGAATGACATGGAAAACGGATTAAATCGGGGAAGAGATGTGGTCATGGACATAACAAGTGAGTCCAATGAAACGATTCAAAGTGTTCAAGATATCGTCTCATTACCAAGATTACAGGATGATTCTTTCCTTCAGCAGGTTCACGTTGCGAGGCAGCAAAAAGATCAAACCGTCGAAAAACTTCACCAGTTTGATCAAAGTCAATCCGCCAACCTGGAGCCCATTCAACAGGACGTCCACACCATGAACCAATACATCCACCAAATCCAGGGTCTTTTCTCCAACGGGAAAATTTCGATCGATACGTATCAGCCCAACAGCTGTTACAACCCTCAATATGAGTCCGATAGCGGGTCGACAAACCCTTATTTAGAGCTGACCAACAATCCCCGATTTGTCGAGAATGGGGTTGAAGCGGCTGATACGGTGAATGGATTGCAACCGGAATGGAATCCTACGCCGACACTAGGGATCAATTTTGATCAGTGGCGAGAGCAGCCGATTAACGCGGCGACGAATTTGGGTATTGCGACTGCTGCCGGGTATGGGGCGGCGAAAGGTGTGAATCTAGCCAGAAAAGGTTTTGGTGTGACGAAAAGCAGTTATACTACAGCACAGGGTAAGGATAGGGTGAGGGTAAAGGTAGATAGACCGGAATTATACAATGTGAAGAAAAGAACCTATTCAGGTACGAATGCCACAAACTATACAAAGCTCTATAAATTTGTCGATCCTATGACCAGTGTCAAAGAGTCATTTAAGTGGGCTGGAAACAGAATCGGTTACATCGGTGTGGGAACAACTGTTGTTGGTGATATCATCCACGGGGTTCAGCATAAACAGTCTGGTAGTGAAATTGCTGGAAATGTAACAGGAGATGTCGTGGTGGCAGGAGCATCCATTTGGGGTGCCGCCTATGCAGGAGCACAGGCAGGTGCCTATGCAGGAACATTAGGTGGTCCAGTTGGTGTAGCGGTAGGTGCAGTTGCAGGGGCTGTAGGAGGGATAGTGGTTACCACCTTATTAAGTGATTTAAAGCTTATGGATGTTGATGGTGATGGCGAGAGTGATTCAATTGGAGATGCAATTAAAAAAGGTACAACAGGGCTTATTGATAAAGTCGGCTCATGGTTTAGTTAAAAAGTTTAAGTGAAAAATTATAAGAGGTGGTAGTGTTGAACAAACATCGAGATATAGACCCAATAACATTATCTTATCTGAACTTACAAAGACCATTGGATAATAGAAGAAATATCATTGCTTTTTTCATCTTTTTTTTAGATATTATAGGGTTACTTCCTATATTGGGGGAACCCTTCTCGTTTGCTTTTTTCTGGCCGGCGATCATTCCGGTGGGCTTATTACATGTTTGGGCGATACTGTATGTAGTGGAACCCTATAAATTTGAGAAATCATATCACCTGTTTTTTGGCGTATACGGAGTGGTGAATACCTATATATATTTTTTGGTTATACAAAAATTTTTATATGTGAATATTGGTGTTGTTAGCAGGGTTCCTTTTATTGCGGGTCTGGTATTGATGCTGGGATTGTTAGTATCCTTTCAAATATTTAATCACAAAATGCTGTATTCCGGTTCATATGCGAAGCTGCAAAAGAAAGGTACTAAGATGAAACTATCACCAATTATAACCACTTCAAGCATAGGCTATGTAGTAGCTCAAATTCTCATTTCTTCTGTCATGACGGAATCTGTTTTTATCATTATCATTATTACAGGAGTATCAATTTTGTCATTACTGACCGCTTTCTTTTCAACGTCGCTGCACCGATACTATTTTATCCAAAAAAATGAACATATAGTAAAAAAAGTATATCCTCAATTTGGTGTACCAAAAAGACTTAGAAAAAATGGTTAATTTGAATTATAGATTGTTATATTTGGAGGGATGACTAACATGTTCTTAAAAAAGAAAGAAACAAAAGAAAACCGTTTTTGTATCGCCATTTTCGCAGAAAAAGAAATGAGTGATGAAGATTATGACTACCAATCAAACAAAATCTTGGATGCAACAGAAGAATATGTGGTGGTTGTGACAGAGATTGAACCGCAAAATGAAATGGTCGAGGAGTTAAAGAATGCTTTTCCTGACACTAAAATAGAAGTGCCAAGTTACGGCGTCTACAAGTTTGACTCTGAAAAATTAGATGAAGAAACAAAAAAGATGGAGAAGAGGAACAAGTTGAAAAAGTTCTTTAACAACATCCATCCTGATGAGTACCTTATCGTTGAACATAAAGTAATGTACGATATCAAACAGGTTTTATATTATACGACAGATATTAACAAGGTCATATCATATATTCATGAAAATAAAAAAACAGGTTAAAGGGAACACAAATGAAAAAACAGAGTGAAGTCTCAACCTTTTACCTGCAGAATTTACAATGCCCCATAGAAAACAGAAGAAACGTAATTGGTTTTTTAGTAATAAGCATGGACTTCTTAGGTTTATTGCCGCTTCTGAGTATTCCCTTTTTTGCCCCGTTATTTTGGGCCGCTCTTATTCCGATAATATGTATCCATATTTGGGCTCTTTTATATATAATTGCCCCTTATAAATTCGAAAAGTATTATTACTTGTATCCTGGTGTCTTTGGAATTGTAAATGCGTTTGTGTATTTTCTGGTGATTCAGAAGTTCTTATATAGGCATGTTGGCGTTGAAGGTAGCAGTTATTTTGTAATAGGGATACTATTAATGTTTTTGCTACTGGTTTCAATACAAATTATTAACGCAAAAATGCTATATTCAGGTACATATACTAAACTTCAAAATGGAGAATCAAAGTTTAATGTATCTTTAATAATAGCCGCTTCAAGTTTTGGATATATTATTGCGCAATTTCTGATGTCGTATCTGGTTACTGATTCTGCCTATATGATTGCTATGATCACAGCTTACTCTGTCGCATCCATCTTACCAGCTTATTTATCGACTTATATTCATCGGTTTATATACATTCAAAACAATTATGAAAAAGTCATAAATAGTTATCCTGATTTCGGAAAACCGAAAACATCGAGGAAATTCGGTTAAGGCATTGGTTTATAAAGGGGGATTACAATTGTCGAATTGGATAGTGACCAGCAAGGACTTATATTTACTGGTAAAGATGTTAGGCGGGAAAGTACTGATAGGAATAACAAACCCATTTCCTCATTATCAAGAGGATGATGAACTGGAAAAGGAATGGGAAAGTATGTTCAAGAAGCTCAATAAGATGGGGCTTGTGGATTATATCCAAGGAGAATTAAAATTCGAGGGTCAATTTATTGAAGCCATGTGGGTTCTGGCAAGAAGCAATTTGGTTGCAGAAATCGTAACAGATCATCAGGAACAAAGTATTTTTTACTTTAGTGATGACCGGGTCATTGAATGCCTGAAAGAGAGTGAGATGAGCTTTAAGGTGATTCAGCACCCGGCACCTAACCATACAATGAAACAAATCATTTTTCCCCGGATGCTGATGGGAATCGAAGATCGAGCTGTTCGAGTGGGTGATCCACTGTACATTATCCCGAGGGAATACCTTAGTTACTGTGAACATCGGGCCATTTTTAATGTAAACCAGGTAGCGATTAATAATAATATGGATTCTGATTGTTTACTAGTAAAGCAGTTTAATAAATCAATACAAAGAAAGATTCATACTAATCGATTAATGATGTTCTACAGAGATAAAAATGAATGGAATATTGAAGGTGTTCATGTTCTATCATCCCCCTCTTATAATTGGACGTTAAGAATGATGAGTAAAAACGGTATCGAATGGTTAGAAGCTAAACAAGCAACGGGCGATAAATTAGTAAGGGAGATTGTCGGGGTATTGGAGAGAGTAAAGGAAAATCGTCTAGTGAAATAAAATCTCTCCCTTTTAGCGGTATGGGGCTTTCATTGACTTGTATATCAAAATGGAAGTAAAGAATAAATTTCACGAGCATGTTCATAATAACCGTGAAGACAGGAGGTGTGGACATGCCAAATCAAAATGATAACAAACTTAAAAAAATCCAATCTGAAAGCTTCAAACAAGGGAAATCTCAGGAAGAATACGCTGCTGAGCTTGAAATGAACAAGATGAAAAGCCAAAAAAGGAAGTAACCTCGGTCTACATAAAAGAGCCATCCCGATTTTTAACGGGATGGCTCTTTCCATTATAGCGATGATTTAATCACTTTTTTATAATAAAGTACCGATAATACACCAAAGATTGAATACAGAATCGTGTATAACCCCATTACAATGATCATCGGCGTCCAAACCTCGGCACCGAACAGGAACCATCCGGATTGAACCGCGAAGTAACTGTGCAGCAGGCCGATGAGGAGAGGGATTCCGAAGCTGAAGAGCTGCTTGGCTTGAATGCCTTTCAACAAGTCACCCTGAGTGAAGCCCAGTTTTCTTAAAATCGTATAGTTCGGTTTCTCATCTTCACTTTCGTCCATTTGCTTAAAGTACAGGATGCATCCGGATGTGATCAGGAAGGTGAGACCAAGGAACCCGACGATGAACATGATGAGTCCGATATTTTGTTTCTGTTCTGCTTTCATATCATACTGGGAATCGTTTGCCCATCCTTCGTCGAGGCTTAACTCATGAAAGAGGTCGTTTGCTTTCAAGATATCTTTTTCTTGTTCAATCGTCACCCCGATGTAGAGAGAAGATTCCTTCTGGATAGCAGGATCTAAATCATTCTTCAGGCGTTTGAATACATTGTCATCTACGATCACAACAGGTGAGCCCCCTGCTGTAAAATACCATGAAATCGGGTATTCATCCCTCATTCCCAAGTAATTAAGCTTGGTGACCTCCGTCTTTCCTTTCAGTTCCGTCACCCCTGAATCATGTAACGGAATGACCTTTTGAAGTAAGTCACTATATCCTGTAAAGACCGTTTCGTCTTCTTTTACATCGACGCCTTCAACGTCTTTCTCGCTGATGACCGAGTTCGGCATGGCATCCAATGAACCGTTCAGTTCCCCAAATTCAGAGTCTGTAATGCCTTTCAGGTTGACCAACACTTCAATGACTTCGATTTCTTCCTTCTTGAATTCGATGCCATTGTCCAGTAGGGCATCTTTAAAGTGTTGGAAGTCTTGTGTATTTGTAAATGAAAAATCGGTCGGAACATTATTTTGAGCTGTTTTTTCAGCCGAGTAATAGCCGATATAGCTTAAGGACAATAAAGCGATAGCAAGAGCCGATACGGTCGTGATGATTGTCAATAGTAAGGCATTGGATTTCATCCTGAACATGATGGATGAAAGGGATAGTACCTCATTGATGTTCAAGTAGCCATCTTTCCTTTTTCGGATGACGTTGAAAATAAAGCTGACGGACCCTTTATAAAAAAGATAGGTTCCGAGAATGACTGAGCCGAGTATAACTAGCATGGCTCCAAACAGCTGAGGCATGGTTGTGAAGTCCCCGCCAAACAATTTGGAAGATACGTAGTACCCCGAGGCAACCAGGATCATCCCCAAAATCCCGATGATGATCTCAAACTTGGAAATTTTTTTCACTTTGGTTTCCGTCGATGAACGTACCCTGAACAGTGATAATATACTTTGCCTTTTAATAAATACAAAGTTCATCAGCATGATCAGCAGGTAGATCGCGCAGAAAACAAGGATGGTCTGGATAAGTGCATGGGTTGAGAAGTGGAGTGTGGCGATTGCCTCGACCCCGGTTATTTTGAATAAGATCATGATGATCAATTTTGAGAAAGAGAATCCGATCAAGATGCCGAGTATCAATGACCCGAAATAAAGGATGAAGTTCTCCACGGTCAAAATACGAAAGATTTTATTTTTTGTCATGCCGATTAACTGAAATAACCCGATTTCTTTACTTCTTCTTTTAATAAAGAGCGTATTAGCATATAAAAGAAAAATAGAGACAATTGCTACAAGTAAAACGGAAGCCGCACGAACCGCTGCGCCGCCTTTGATGGATCCCTTTGTTGCATCCATGGATGGATCATACTGCAGGGTCACAAAGGCGAAGTAAAGCGCGACACTAAAGACCAAAGCAAATACATAAAGGTAATAATTCTTGAGGTTTTTCTTAAGATTTCTGAAAATAAGGGTATTAATGTTCATTCTGCACCCCGCCGAGCACCCCTTGGGTTTTCATAATGTCCTTGAAGAAGTGCTGTCTTTCCTGTTCGCCTTTATTTAATTGAGTATAAATTTGCCCGTCCTTGATGAAAATCACCCTACTGCAGTAGCTTGCTGCCACAGGATCATGAGTCACCATGACGATCGTCGCTTTCAGCTTTTGATTTAACTCACTAAGCTTATTTAAGAGATCAGAGGCCGACTTTGAATCGAGAGCACCTGTTGGCTCGTCGGCGAAAATGATGCTTGGTTCATGGATGAATGCCCGGGCTGCTGATGTACGTTGTTTTTGTCCGCCCGAAATTTCGTTCGGGTACTTATCTTTTAATTCAAGAATCCCAAGCTCCGAAGCAAGGTCGTTGAATTTCTGATCGGCTTCCTTTTTGGGTGTCTTTGTGATGGACAATGGCAGAAGAATATTTTCTTTCACCGTTAACGTGTCGAGCAAATTGTAATCCTGAAAGATAAAGCCCAGGTGATTCTTTCGGAACTCTGCGAGCTGCTTTTCTTTCATCATCGTCATTTCATTGCTCTCAATCTTTATCGAACCCTCACTCACTTTGTCGATGGAGGAAAGGACATTTAAGAGAGTGGTTTTGCCGGAACCCGATGCCCCCATGATACTGACGAATTCTCCCTTTTGGATCGACAGGTCGATTCCCTTTAAGACTTCCTGCTTATTGAATTTATTGCCGTAGCTTTTATGAAGTTTTGTTGCTTCTAATATCGTCATCGTGAAAAACTCCTTTGATTTGATACCCTTATTATAAAAAGCAGGAAGTTTCTTTTCCTTTTATTGTTCGAACAAAACAGAAAAGCATGTGACATTTTTGTCACACGCCGGTAAGTTGGACGAAATCATTCTTCTGGGGAAAGGTGAGGTTGACCCGGGTCCCTTCGCCTCGTTTAGACGTAATATCTATAGAAATCAGTAAAGGTTCTGAAACTCTTTTGGTTAAATATAATCCCATTCCGGTAGAAGCGTGATCATTGTGGTCGATGGTTGAGGTGAAGCCTTTGTCAAAGACCCTCGGGAGGTCCTTGGGGTCTATTCCCCTGCCAAAATCTTGAATAGTGAGGGTCACCTTATCATCTTGATGATAACTTTTAATGATAATATCCGATGTTGTGCTGTATTTAACGGCATTGGTTAATAACTGCCTGATCATAAAAGCAAGCCATTTCGCATCGCTCAGCACTTCCGTGATATCCAGTTGAATGTCAAATCCAATACCCTTTTGAATACACCAGGATTGCAGCGTTTTTATTTCCTGAAATATAACGCTCTCCAGATTGGTTTTCTCGATATATAAATCATTCTCCATGAACGACATCCGTTTCTGATGGAGCTGTTGATCGAGCAGAAGGTGGATCCGCAGCCATTCGTATTTTAATGGAGCCTTTAAAGATTGGTTCTCTAAACGCTCAATCATCAAATGCATGGCTGTCAGTGGGGTTTTCACTTCATGGATCCAGGACAGGAGGTCATCCTTTTCCTGTTCGAGCAGCATTCGATTTTCAGATGCTGCCTTCCTCAGAAGGTTCGCCTGCTCCGATAGACTATCCGAAACGATTTCTTCAAATGGTGTATCGGGGGCATCCACACCTGTAATATTGAGATTATGATCCCATTCTTTCAGTCGTTTAAAGAAACGGGTTTCCTTCTGATATCGAATGAAAACGAAGACGATGAAAAAGAGCATCGATAGAAACACCATATAAAGGATCGGTAGTAAGGGAATGGCCTTATCGATATAGGCAACAAAGATCCATAACAGGTGAAGAGCGATAAAGAACAATATCCAGCTTTTTCGTTCCCATAAGTATGTACGGATCATGGTGAATCCTCTTCAATGGCCATATACCCTTGCCCCACTTTGGTTTCAATGAAGCGGCCCAATTCAATCTCTTCAAGCCGTTTCCGAAGGCGGTTCACATTGACGGTCAACGTGTTATCGCTGATGAACCGTTTATCATCCCAGAGGCTATTAATCAACGCATCCCTGCTGACAATCTTATTTTTCTGCTCAATTAGGAGCTTTAAGATGTACATTTCATTCTTCGTCAATTCGATGGACCCCCGTTCATTGGCTACGGTGTTACGCTCATAATCAACCGTTGCCCCGCACCAGGTCTTGATGCTCACCTGTTCGGTGTTATAGTTATAAACTCTCCTAAGGGTCGCTTGAACCTTTGCAATCAGTACATCGAAATGAAAGGGCTTCTGGATGAAGTCATCTGCCCCAAGCTGCATGGACATGACCATATCCGTCGGGTGATCACGGGAGGACAGGAACAGGATCGGCACATTGGAGTGTGTACGGATCATTCGGCACCAGTGGAAGCCGTCGAATTTGGGTAATTGGATATCAATGATCACAAGATCCGGTTTCACTTCGGTGAACTCCTGCATAACGTGGTTGAAGTCCGTGATTCCATATACATCATAGGACCACTGGGAAAGTCGCTCCTTGATTTCGTTAAAAAGGGTTGTGTCATCTTCGATTAGTAATAATTTCAATTTAGTCACCACACAATCTTGATGTTTACATAAATTGTATAGGAAATTATATAGGTTTGCCATATGACTGAAGAAAGGAACTAATATATTTAGAAGTATTTTGATTATTTTAACAAAATATGGGTATTTAACTCCTAAAAGCAATATACCAAATTGCATAAGAAAGGAATTAAATCATGAAGAAACTTCTAGGGTTATCAGTGATAACAGCGGTTTTGTTAAGTGGATGTGGGGAAGTGCAGATTTCGATTAATAAGGGCAAGGATGTGGAGTCCAAAGAGGCGGTCAGTAATAAGAATGATAATGAGAAAGTAGAACTAATGAATGATGGCTCGGAAAGTGAAGAGGTGACAGATGTCGATAAGCAAAAGGCTATCCTTCAATTCATCAACGAGGATATCTATAAGGTGGCAGAATATGAAGTCGTCGCCTTCCAGTCACTGGCATCGGTTTCTGGCGTCAACTATACGGATGATCCAACCGTTTACAATGAGCTGACAAGTAACACCATTCCAGCCTACGAGAAAGCCTTGAAAGAAGCGAAGGGAATTGAGGCTGAGATTCCTGAGCTAGAGGTAATGACGGACAGGATCGTGACGGCGACTCAGACCTTTTACGATGCACTCATTCTCGAAAAAAAGGCGATTGAAGATCAGGATGAAGGCTTGATTAATCAATCCAATGCCAAAATCGAAGAGTACTACAAGCTGGTGAAAGCTTATCATTCGGACATGAAGCTTCTTGCAGAGAAGTATGATGTGACGTATGACCTGAATGAACCGAAACAAAATGTAGAGGAATTATAAGAAATTAAAAAAATGAACAGATATTTTTTTAAGATCATACATTACACAAAGAGCCTTACTATTGAATAAAGGAGTAAGGTTCTTTATGTTAACGAATGCACCTTTTAAAAAATTCCTTCTAAAGTAAATTTTTTAAAAATAATCGGTTTATAAAAGTAAAAATAAGGATATATAGTAAGTACTTGTAACTATTGGGTCGGATCCTTCAATATGTAACCACCTATCAATGTTATTAATGGAGAGTCTTAAGTCCATGTTTTAGCACTATTTTCCTAATTCCATCAAGCGGCTCTTATACCAAATGACCTGAAAGTAATTATTCCTGTAGTTATAAAGTTTCCTTTTCACTGTAAAAATTGTGTTTATATGTATGTTTATAATAGTATGATATTGGAAGTGTGGAAACAATTGTAATTAAAAGGGTTTTGATGAAAGAAAACGAGTTACATAGTTTACAAGGTTCATGTTTCTTATTTGGGTACTCTGATTTGATATAGATGATTACCACCAACAATTTCAATTAAGGGAGAGGAATTACATGTCAGGAATTATTCGTGTTACCCCAGCAGAATTGATTAGTATGTCGAACCGATACACAAGTGAAAGCAGCCAAGTAGGAGAGCAGATTTCACGCCTGGATAATATGATTTCTGAGCTTGAAGGTATGTGGGAAGGTGAATCAAGCCGCGCGTTTGGAGAGCAATATCAAACTTTGCGCCCTTCATTCCTGCAAATGCAGCAACTGCTTGAAGACATCTCAATGCAATTGACTAGCACTGCTAAGTCTCTTGAAGATGCAGATGCTCAAATTGCCAATCAAATTCGCGGATAAGTTTATCCCAACCATTTTAAACATGAAGGAGCGCTTATCATTATGTGGCGCTCCTTCCTTATGAGGTGAACGCGGACATGTATATTGAAATCACCATTGACTTAGAGCGATATGACGAGAAGTGCTTTGATCTTAGATTATCAAACTATCATACTGTAAAAAAATTGGTTGATCTTGTGTGGCAGTCTCAGAAGCTTACAGCTGAACCTAGAGAAGGCTATTGGATTCGGATTGTGAATAAAAGAGAAGTGATTCCTGGTAACACACGGTTGATTGATGCAGGAATTCATTCTGGAGATCGAATTGAAATTTTATAAAGGAGACCAATAGAATGTCACAAAAAAGTGGATCGTACCTACAAGAAAAGCTGGAAGCCGTTGTACATAGAAAAGATAATAAGATGACTTTGATCTTTCAAAAAGAAAAGATCAAGTTGGACGAAATAGCGGAAATTCACTTTCTGAAGAACATTAATCCGGCCATACAAAAAGAAATCACGATGGAGAATGATGAATTATGCATCGTGAATACCATCCCTGACTCCTTCTCTTTTTATCCCCAATTAAAGGCGAATGAGAAGGAACGGTTGATGTCTGCTTATCAACTGGTACAAAACGTACGTAATCATACCTTGTCACGCCTGCATCTCATTATTTGCCCAGACAATATTGTGTTTGATCAAGGACTGACTCCACATTTTATCCATTATGGTGTAAAGGAGAGTTTGCCCCCATACGAAAAAGATGCGGATCTGTTATTAAAGGAGACAAAAGCCACGGTCGCAGCTATTGTGGATCGGCAACATACATTTGATGATTACATTAAGTTCAGTGAGACGTTAAAATTGTCGCCACTGACTAAAGATATTTTAGAAGCGGAAAGCATTGACGGTGTCGGGGAAGTAATAAACCACTTTATAAAAAAAGCCAAAAAGTCTGATTCCCTCCTCATGACTGTTAGTAAGAAAAAGTGGAAACTAAACCGGTATGTACTGCTGGGACTGTCATTACTCTTGATACCAGCACTTATTTATTCAATTTATTCTCTTTTCTTTATGTTTCCAAAGCAGGAAAGGGTTGTAGCGGCCCAAGAGAGTTTCCTCCTTAATAAGTATAGTGATGTTGTAACAGAACTTCAGCCTTATGAGATCGATGAAATCCCGAAGGTCACTCAATATCAACTCGCACTCTCCTATATTATTAACGAATCATTAACTGAAGACCAAAAAGAGAATGTACGTAACACCGTCTCTCTACAATCGGACCCTCTTTATTATGAGTACTGGATTAATATTGGAAGAGGAAAGGCTAAGGAAGCATTGGAAACAGCAAGGTTCTTAGAAGACCGGGATTTAATTTTGTTTGGACTTCTTAAGTACCGTGAGCAAGTCAAGGCAGACGGAGATCTTGATAGCGAGGAAAGACAGCAGGAATTAGATGAGATTGAAAGTGAAATAGCTGAATACGAAGAAGAAATGAAAGCTCTGGAAGAAGAGCAACAATCACAGCCAGCGGAAACAACGGAAGAACCGCAACAGACTGAAGAGAAAAAGACAACTGAACAAAAACCGGCGGATACTGATGGAGAGAATTCCACGCCTCCAGCTGAAGCTGATGATAAGAAAGAATCCTTACTAACAAACTAACTGGGGGGGTGAGCATATGTATGCCCTGTGGATTTTTCACGATCACTACTATCAGTCGATTATGATTGAGAATGAAAAGAAAAAAATCACTTTAGGTCCACGATTAGAAGATACAATCACGATTTTGTCGTTGCCTTCGTCTGTTAAGTCCATTCTAGTAGAGTATTCCGGCGATGCTTTCAAGCTATATCAAGACGGGGAAGAAGTAAGGGTTCTAGAACCAGGCCGCAAACAATCCTTGCTTGCAGGTGATAAGGAATTTCACATGATGGTCACGCCTTTTCCAATAAACTCTCAAATCTATTATGTTGGCCATAAAGAAGAAATCAGTATATCGACTGAACAATCGGATGCTACTATTTATTATAAGAAGAAGGATTCCATTCAAACTTGTTATTGGTATAAAAATGACGATGATGACTGGGTAATGGATGCTGAAGAGGCTTCTTCGCTTTATCTAAACGGACACCTGGTGACAGGGAAACAAAAGCTTAAGGTTGGAGACATTTTATTTTCTCCATTCTTAACTATTACCCTATTAGAAGATGATTTAATCGAGATACATAGTATTGATGAATATCAAACTGAATTAATTGAATCGATACGTCCCACATCAGAAATGCAGAAGAAGTACCCTCATTATCGCCGAACGCCACGAATGATTTATGACCTGCCTGATGAAAAGGTTCAATTGTCATTTCCGAGTCAGGAATCGAGCGATACAAATCGCAGTTTATGGTTGATTATTCTTCCCCCATTGATGATGTTAATCGTCATGGCCATTGTAGCGCTCGTGATTCCACGTGGAATTTTCATTATTATCTCAATGGTGATGTTTACCACCACTTTAGTGACATCCACCGTTCAATTTTTTAAAGATAAGAGCAATAGAAAGAAATCCAAGGAACGAAGGAAGCGTATCTATACTCATTATTTAGAGAGCAAGAGAAAAGAACTTCAGGAGCTTGCAGAAAAACAGTCAGATGTTCTGCAATTTCACTTTCCTTCTTTTGAAAGAATGAAGTATCTTACAGAGCAGCTTTCCGATCGTCTTTGGGAAAGGACTCCTGAAAGTCCGGACTTCCTTCAGTTTAAATTAGGAAGTGGAAAAGTACCTGCAAGCTACAGTATTTCAGTGAATTCCTCCGATATGTCAAACCGTGAAATGGATGAATTATTAGAGGAGTCCCAAAAGTTAGAAATGGTCTATCGTGAGATTGATCAATTACCTGTAACGGCTGACCTTCATAAAGGGGCCATTGGTTTGATCGGTAAGGAATCCGTCTATAAAAATGAGATTCACCAGCTAATCGGGCAAATGGCTTTCTTTCATAGTTACCATGATGTGAGATTCGTCTATATTTTTCATGAGGAAGAGTATAAAGACTGGGAGTGGATGAAGTGGTTGCCACACTTTCAATTACCTCAGTCATTTGCTAAAGGATTCATTTACAACGAGAAAACCAGGGATCAAATCCTTTCTTCCATTTACGAGGTCCTTCGGGAAAGAGATATTGAAGAGGACTCGGATAAAGTTCGTTTTTCACCACATTACGTTTTTATCATCACGAACCATCAGTTAATTTCCGACCATGTGATTCTGCAGTACCTCGAAGGTGAGTATTCTCATTTGGGGATGTCCGTTATTTTCGCTGCAGAAGCGAAAGAGAGCTTGTCTGATAATATTCACACCCTTGTACGTTATATCAATGACAAGCAAGGGGACATACTGATTCAGAATAAAAAGGCGGTTAAGATCCCATTCCAAATGGATGAATATAGGCATGAAGGCAATGAGCAGTATGCAAGAACCTTGAAGACGCTAAATCATCAAATCGGCATGACAAACTCCATCCCTTCAAGTGTTTCCTTTCTGGACATGCTTCGAGTGAGGGATGTTGATCAGCTTCCCATTCAAGAGAACTGGCTATCCAGAGAATCAGCTAAATCGTTAGCTGTTCCCGTTGGTTTGAAAGGAAAGGAAGATATTGTAGAACTTAATTTGCATGAAAAGGCTCATGGACCCCATGGTTTACTGGCAGGAACAACCGGTTCAGGGAAGAGTGAATTTCTACAGACGTACATTCTTTCTTTAGCGGTTCATTTCCATCCTCATGAAGTAGCCTTCTTATTAATTGACTACAAGGGTGGAGGAATGGCTCAGCCATTTAAGAGTATCCCGCATTTATTAGGAACGATAACGAATATTGAAGGAAGCAAGAACTTCAGTACGAGAGCCCTGGCTTCCATTAAGAGTGAGCTGAAGCGTAGACAGCGCTTATTCGATCGTTACGAAGTGAATCATATAAACGATTACACCCGCCTTTACAAGCAAGGCAAAACGGAAGAGCCTCTTCCGCATTTATTCTTAATATCAGATGAATTTGCTGAACTTAAGAGTGAAGAGCCCGAATTCATTAAAGAACTTGTAAGTGCAGCCCGTATCGGTCGTAGCCTGGGAGTTCATCTTATCCTGGCAACTCAGAAGCCTGGAGGCGTCATTGATAATCAGATATGGAGTAATGCCCGTTTCCGTGTCGCTCTGAAAGTTCAGAATACGGAGGATAGTCGTGAAATCCTTAAAAATGGGGATGCAGCCTCGTTGACTGTAACAGGAAGAGGATATTTACAGGTGGGAAATAATGAGGTGTATGACCTGTTTCAATCGGCCTGGAGTGGAGCTCCTTACCAGGAGGAATCCTTTGAATCAGAGGATGAAGTTGCGATTGTCACGGATTTAGGGTTGATTCCTTTATCGGAAGTATCGACTAATCCAAGCAATCAGAAGGAATTGATCAGTGAAATTGACGCGGTTGTCGATCGAATTGAGGCGTTACGGGAACAAATGAATGTGAAGAAGCTTTCAAGTCCATGGCTCCCTCCTCTGTCTAATCGGTTGTACCGTACATCATTTGCCCAGAGAGAGGTGAATAAGATCTTACTTTCTATGATTGATGAACCTGAGAAACAGAGCCAGACCCCGTACCATTATGAGGTGATTGAGGACGGGAATGTCGGCGTCTTTGGTTCTTCAGGATATGGCAAGACCCAGACGCTGATTACCTTATTGATGGGTATGGCCACTCAGTACACACCCGAGGAAATTCATTATTATCTACTCGACTTTGGGAATGGTGGCCTACTGCCTTTAAAGCAGCTGCCACATACTGCAGACTATTTCCTCATCGATGAAGAAAGAAAAATCGAGAAATTCATTGGTATCTTGGAGGATGAATTAGCTCGCAGAAAACAGCTTTTCCAAAAGAAAGAAGTAAGTTCAATAAAGATGTATAACATGATCAGTGATGAAAAACTTTCTCTCGTATTTGTAACCATCGACAATTTTGATCTGGTTAAAGAAGAGATGCAAGAACTTGAAACGCAAATTAATCAATTTGCAAGGGATGGACAGTCATTGGGAGTGTACATGTACTTTACAGCAACTCGAGTTAATTCTGTCCGACAATCTTTAATGAATAACCTAAAAACAAAAATCGTCCACTATTTAATGGATAGCTCAGAGGCATACACAATGCTGGGACGATTGCCTTTTACCCCGGAAGCTATTCCAGGTAGAGCGATTGTTAAGAAAGATACTGCTTTCTTTTCTCAAGTATTCCTTCCAACAGAAGGCAAGAACGATTATGAGCAGATGAACCTTTTAAAAGAGGAAATTCAGTTGTTGAAAGAAAAGTATAAGGGATTAATGTCACCGGACCCGGTGCCTATGCTTCCGACAGAGTTGACGATGGTCAACTTTACCCAGTATACAGATTCAGGCAGGAAAGAAGGACTGCTACCGGTCGGCTTAGACGAAGAATTAGTTAAGCCGGTGTATGTAAACTTCAAGAAGACGAAGCACTGCCTGGTATTGGGACAAGCTCAAAAAGGAAAAACGAACGTCCTGAAGGTTTTAGCCAATACAGCTTTATTGCAGGATAGTGAACATATAGCGATATTCGATTCCATTGACAGGGGATTATCGAATTTGATGAAGGAAGAAAAAGTGGTCTACATGGAGAACAAAGACCATATCGCAATGTGGCTTAACCGGGTGGAAGAAGTGTTTAGTATTAGAGAAGAGCAATATAATTTATCTATTCAAAAGGGGAGTCCCCTTCCATCATTCTCTCCTGTTATGTTAATTGTCGATGGCTATGCAAGGTTTCTACAAAATCTGGATCCAATGCTTCAAGACAGAATCGTTAAATGCATGAAAAATTATAGCCATCTAGGCTTTTGCGTGATTGTTTCCGGAAACAATAGTGAATTAACTAAGGGTTATGATGTTTTAACAGTTGAACTGAAGCAGATTCGACAAGCTCTTGTGCTAATGAAGAAATCTGAACAAACCTTGTTCACGCTCAGCTATGATCGTAGAGAACCAGAAATCCAACCAGGGTTTGGTTATTATGTAGAAAACGGTAAAGAAACAAAAATTCAAATACCACTTATGGTAACGGAAAGGAAAGTACACGCATGACAGAGAAAGTAAGTCTATTTAAACTTATATTAGCGGTCATGATGATTCTTGCCACTCCTCTTCTATTCTTCCGTTCAGTCGGTGAAAATCCTCTGAAAGTGAAAGAAAACGCTACTCAGGCCATTGCCATTGTAAATGAAGACGCAGGAACAGAAGTGGATGGTGAGCCTTTGGCATTTGGGGGAGACGTGACGTCGATACTTGAAGATCAATCAACATTTGAGTGGACGGTTGTAGGCAGAAGTGCCGGTGAAAACGGTCTTCAGAGTTCTAAATATGATGCCGTTGTCTATATTCCTTCAGACTTCTCTGACAAAGTCATGACGTATGATGAAGAAAGACCAGAGAAAACAAATCTTAATTATAAAGTTCAAGCGCAACTAAATGCTGTAAACAAGGAAAAGGTCCTTTTGGAAATTGAAAAGGCCACAAAAAGGGTCAATCATAAGATGTCCTCTCTTTATTGGAATTACGTATCAGCAGATATGGAAAATATTCGTGCTGAATTTGATGAAATTTTACAAAAAGAGCAGGCTTTCCAGGAAACGATGTTATCATTCTACAAACCTAGCTCAAAAGATCTGGCCGGCCAAATTCAACAACAGACGTCGATGCTATCTAATCTGCAAAATTCGATTCAGCAGGCAGATAGCCGGGCTCCGCAGCAGCAAAACACGCTGGAATCCTTTGAACAAAGCCTTTCCAGTTTTGTTGAATATGTCAATCAGTATAGAGAATATCAGGATAATCAAAAGCAATTACTCGCCGATATACAAGCTCAATCCGTACAGATGATCAATGAATCAACTGAAAACCAGCAGCCGCGTTACTTAAAATCCAAATCACTATTCTCGGAACAAAGTGATGCCTTAACGGCAGGTTTGACTCAGTTGAATAGCAATATGGATACTAATCAAGAGGTATTTACGGACTTACAGCAGCGCAGGTTTGAGGAAGTGGGGAGACAAGTAGAAGACTTCTATTCCTTTCAGGAAAGAGTGTTGAATTTCTATCAGCAATTACAGGACACTACGACGTTAAATAACCTGCAAGGAAGTATTTTTGAACTTAACAATAGGCTGGCTGAAGGAGATGGGGAGATCTTCAATCCACCTGCTCCTCCTGAGATTCCTGAGCCACCTAAAGACGGAGAGGAACCTGGCCTTCAACAGGTCGTCATTTCCTCCCAGGAAGGTGAGCCCGAGCCGGGGGAACCAAGTGATCCTCCTCCGGCACCACCGAATTTAGATCCGGAAATAACTGAGCTGACAGCTATTTCTACAGAAATCGATGCGTTGAAAGAGACACTGACTAATTTAACAGAACCAACACCTGAAGCAATTACGGCAGCTGTAACCAATATTCAAACAATCAATGATCGCATCATAAATGTTCGAACGCAGCTGCAAGGGAAAAATGATAGCTCAGAAAACCCACTTCAGGCTGAAGTGGATAGACTGTTGGGAGAAGTAACAAGACTTCTTGAAGATAACCAGACATTAATTGATAAAATCGATGAATTGACCAAGCAAATTGAAACTCTTACAACCGAAAACCAAGAACTTAAAGATCAGGTAACGACATTAACTGAGACGAATGAAGCTCTGATAAACCAACTGGAGATGTTCTCTGACAATATTTCCAATATCGTTGCCGAAATCGAGGATAAAGAGAGTTCCATCCTGAACTCATCCGCTTTATCTGAAAATAGAAGAAACACTTTATATGGCTATTTTTCTCGCGGGATTAATAACTATAAACTTATGGATCTTCTACAATATTACTCTTACTTGGATCGGTATGAAGCTACTCTTAACGGCATGTTAACGGAGAATGGAGTGAAAGCGGCCGTTCTTCAGAATGAAGATCTGAAAAATGAAGTAAATGAGATTCTGAAAGTGAGTCAGACTGAACAAGCGGAGTGGGAACAATTAAATACAGGGTTGCCTAATACAGAGGACGCCCTCAATACACTTCAAGACTCCTTTACCGTCTTTGCGGCAGAATACAATCAAACCCTTGATGACCAGCAATCACAGCTTACAGAGAGCCTGAATGCGATTAATCAAGAAGCAACAAACGTATTAAATCGAATACAACAGCCGGAGCAAACGGCTCCAACGCCTGTCTCAGGAGCGGCTGGACCTGATTTAGTTGGGAACCAGGAGCAAATTGGGAGTGAAATCAAGTCTATCCATTCTTTCCTGGATACTGTGAGTGAAAGCCAAAATACAATCGTATCCTATACCAACGAGCTTCAATCGAATGTATCGAATGTTCAAAGTGATGCAGATACACTGAATAATAAGTGGGCAACGAATGTAGCTTCCACTCAATTAATTCGGGATGATGTGTTTAGTGTATTAGGGAATGCTTTCGTTGATGGACAATCAAATGGGTATGTGTATGATTTCTTGACGAATCCTTTAAATGTACAAGGGGATGTTCCGGAAGAAAAGAAAGCGAGTGTTCTTCCTCCGGTCGTTATTTTGTTTATTATCTTGTTATCCAGCTTGCTTATCGGATACACAAGTTATTACTTCCAAAATGCTCCTCTCTGGATTCAAGGAGTGATCTTCCTTTTACTGAACCTGATAGTTGGATTTGTCATCAGTCTGTATGGATTGGAAATTTATCCATTGGTGGAATCCCGTTCAGTTGAGTGGACGATCTTTACCATTCTCCTTCTACTCGCGGGTTCAGGACTCATTCGGGTTGCTTTTGTCACGCACCGTTTGTTAGGATGGTTTGTTTCCGTGGGAATCATCGCCCTGTTTGTAACACCGTTACTTGCATTAACTACGCCTAATTTTAATTTCAAGGATCCAATGTCTACCGTTTATATGTCGATTCAATATGGGTCAGACTCATTATTCACTCAAGCGGTTATTGTATTAGGATTAGTCGTTATTGCATTAACTGTTGCACAGGTATTATTGGATAAACGCTCCAATCGAATCAAAGATGAGGGAACGGAAGCGTATGAGGGGTAAAGTACTTGTTCAGCTGGCTCTGGTTGCCAGCATGATCATGATGTTTTCCCCCCCTATATTGGCCACTACCGACATAAATGAATTAATCCCGAACGACTATCAGGAAAATAAATTCAAAAAGAACAGTGACCTCATCCATGATCAATCATCTACAAATCAAAAGATACAAATTCCTGAAGAACAGAAAAACCTGACATTTGAAGGGAAATCAAGTAACGGATTAAGCGAATTGAAAGAAAAGATATTTCAAAGTGAAGAAAAAGATACAAATACGATAAAAGCGAAAGCAGAAAACCTGAAACTGTTTAGTCAATCCGAATCAGCAAGGTTAGGGAGTCTTGAAGAAGGAAGTTCATCATCTTCTTCCCTCTCTGTTTTGATCGCTGTATTTGTTGGGATTTGTATATTACTTCTCATTGTTGTTATTGTCATTTGGAATAGAACGACTCAAGGTAAGCAAAGTTTGAGGTAAATAACAAGAAGAGGGTCCGTCTGAATTTAGGGACCCTCTTTTACTATATGTTTACGTAATGTGAAACTTTATGGGGTATATATAAATATGGTGACTGCCCAAACATATAACTTCGAGGACGCTCAGGAGGCGATTCAGCACGTCGGAACAGGCAGGATCAAGTGTATGTGGCTGGACAGGTAAAGAAGCCCAAATAGAGTAATCTAACGAAATTGAGAACTAACTAAGGTAAAATCATCTGTTTTGATCCTTGGTTTGGTAGGAAAATCCTTAATGAAAAAGTAACATATTGAATTCGTTAAATATCATTGAACCTTCATCAAATGCAGGTTTTTCTTTTCATAGGAGCAGCAGTCCCATATTAATGGGCTGCTCTTTTTTTATGGAATTTTGCTATTGAATTTTTATGCCCCCTTTAGGATTCATATTATATTGTTTCTGTTTAATCCATTTAAATAACCTAATAGATTACTAGAGTAGTGGGTTGATAGTTACAAATCCTCTACTAAAATATGGTTGTAAACAAAAATGTATACATGTAAACAAATAAGTACACAATTGTAGACAATAATGTATACAAGTATACAAACACGTACACATATTGATATATAAGGTTGTGTACATTTAACGTATACAACGATACAAAATTGTATACAACCCCGCCCTTTCTCGTCATCTATAATCGATAGAAAAGTAGGATTGACCGCAGACATGAAATTGTATACTCTGAGAGTAAGAGTTGAAATTTTTTGACAAATTCTTACTCATGAATGAAAGGATGATTTTAATGACGAATTCACGAATGGCAGCCATTGACGTTGGTAATGATTCTCTTAAAGGTATATTTGGAAAGATGGATGGTGAGGTAAATATTCCGAACGTCATTGCAAGGGATATTGAAGATCGTCCTATTATCGGAATTGAGGAGCTGGATACACAGGACCCACTAGACGGCATACATATCCGTGTCCACTCCCCTACTCTTAAAGATAATAATGCGATTTATCGTGTAGGTAATCTGGCAACGAAGAGCAATAACTCTACTGAACTGGATCCGGGCAGCAGTAAATCAGAAGAAGATCAAACACTGGTCATGCTGTTTGCTTCCATTGCACTTGATGCAGCACGCAATGATTCTAACTTTAAAAAGAATAATAATGTTATAGAAGCAAATTACACATTGGGTACAGGTCTTCCACTTCGTGAAGTTAAGGAAGGAAAAGATGTCGGGTACCGTTCCAGACTGTTAGGTTCAGTACACCAAGTTGAGTTCCTGGTAACTCCCCGCTATCAAGGCATCAAAGTGAATATTAAATTTGATGAAGTAAAGGTTTATCCTGAAGGGTTTGCGGCTTTCATCAACCTTGTTATGGATAATAATTTAAATATCATCAATAAAGACCTCATTGATAAACGTATCTTAATTCAAGATATCGGCGGGTTATCAACGGATATCGCTGTCATTAAAGATCGAAAAGTAGACGATGATAAAGCCCAAGGATTTAACCTCGGGGTTTCTGAATCTCTTGAATTAATCCGTGAAGAAATTCGCTCAAGACACGGTATCGAGCTTGATAGCCGCCGTGACGTGGTCGAAATCATCACGAAGAAAAATGATCGCAATCATATTATGGTTAAAGGAAGCCGGACAAGCGTTCACGATATCGTTGACCGTATTATGCTTGAACTTGCTAAGAAGCAATATCGTCACCTGCGCAATATGTGGCAAAAGAACTCTCAAACGGAAATCTGCTACTTCATTGGTGGAGGATCAAGCGTCCTGAAAGAGTATATCAAGACACTCAATAACAATCTTGATGGGTACAATATCGACTTCTTTGAAGATGAGAAGGAAAGCATTTGGATGATGGCCAATGCTTATTACAAGCTGATTGCTGACTTCTCAAGAAAAACCCAGAAACAACAAACCCAGAAAGAAGAACAAAAATTAGCGAAAACCAAATAGGGTGATGGTATGAATGGAAAAGGGATGTCGAGGGGACAACCGATTACGTTTCGAATTCCTTCTGATACACCTGATCATGTATTAAAGCATTTACAAAAGCTTAAGGAAACGGAAAAACGAAATTTCTCCAGTAAAATTGCAGAGCTTGTATTAAATGGAGTAAATGATACGATATCCAAACAGAGAGAAGCCATTACGATCCCCCTTCCGAAGGGATTGGATAAGTCCCAGCGTGACTGGTTGAAACATGAACACTCAGAAGCGCTGCTGGGGAGTATCGTGTACCAACTGCTTTCAAATCCGGTTCGTACAGCCTCCCTTCTGGCTTCCTTAAGCAGCAATTCGTTGGATATTGATGAAGCGCTCTACCTTCAGGAAGAATCCGCAGCAAGTCACGATTCATCAAGAGAGTGGTCCCTGGATCAAGTGATGGATGATGCACCGGAAGAAGATGTAATAGATGAGCGTTCGTACTCTACTGATGAAGAATTGGACAACTTTGACTGGGACAGTGCCATGAAGCCCAAGGAAACCGTTGAAGAAGAACCTAAAGAAGAAACGATGGAAGATCTCTTAGGCGATTTTCTTTCCCAAATGAATAAATAGGAAAAGAACCAGAAGCAAAGCTGAAAAGCATAATGCTTCTGGTTTTTATTTTGCAAAGGTTTTTCATGAAAATCATTTACTCCCTTCCACCCCAATGAAAATCACATTCTTCCTTTAAAATCAACTCGATTTCTCCTTTGGAAACTGTAATCAATTTGTATTATTTGAATTATTTTTCCTCCCCAAAACCTTACAAGCCATATAACTGTAAGAGAGAAATGTTACAAGGTGAAAAAAACGCACTAAAACATGTATAAAAATGGAAGTTTCTTTCAAATGATTCCCATGACCTAGTTTACGGTAGGTACAAATCGAGGTAAACACCGATTAAACAGAATATAAAATTTGCACACAGGTCATTGGCTACACCAATTAAGAGGAGAGATTCGATGAGTATTCAAAAAAGTAACGATAGCTCAAGTCTCGCAGAAGTAATTGATAGAATCCTGGATAAAGGAATAGTCATTGATGCATTTGCCAGAGTTTCCTTAGTGGGAATAGAAATTCTTACAATAGAAGCGCGAGTCGTCATTGCAAGTGTAGATACTTGGTTACGATATGCAGAGGCGGTTGGGCTCTTGAGAGACGAAGTTCAAGAAGAAGGTTTAGCGAAGCAGGAAAATGAAAGAGGAACAGCGTTTAGCATTTAAACAAGTAAATAAAATATAGTTTTACTATTTTAGTAGAAAAGAGGATGGATATGGCGGAAACAAAAAGCAGTCAACAAGTAGAAGAAACGAAAAACACGGAAGAAAACGAAGAGCAAACATCTGAAAATAGACAATCCATGAATTATGCGATTATCGGTGGAGTAGTCGGAGCCGGAATCGGGTTACTTTCAAATCCAGGTACAGGTAAGAAAGTAGTAGACAGTTTAGGAAAATCTGAAGTGATGAAAGCCGCAAGTAAAGAACTGCGAAGATCAGCACAGGAATTCCTGACAGAGCAAGCCATTATTACCTTAAGACAATCCGCTACCGGATATATGAGTAAGCTGGAAGGTGGCAGGCTTGCACCAAAGAAGAAAAAAGAAGAGGTATCGGAAAACAATGATGCTAAGGAAGATAGTAGCGAGAATTCTTCCAATCAATCAGAAGAACTAGAAGAAATCAAAGAAGAAAACAAGAATTTGAATGAACGATTAGAACGAATCGAAGAGATGCTTAACAGCCTGGTGGAATCCAAGAAATAATGATTCAGCCTCTCAAATCCCTAAAGGGGGCATTACATGAGTAAGCCGGTGAAAAAAGCAGTTGGCAAGTTGGCTAAAAAAGCATACGATCACGCTCCGGAGCCCGTGAAAGACAAAGTGAAAGATACGATGAAAGAGAAAGCGAAAGAAACATTTGTGAACAGTGTTGAAGGCGGTATCCAATCAAAAGCAGGCGAAGCATCCGAGAAATTAGAGAAGGCAAAAGAGAAAAATGCGGCTAATGTTCATACCAAAGCTGAAGAAGCAAAGGAAAAAGTACAGGATGTCCTGCTTTCCGTTCGGGAAAAGTTAGGCAATGCAAAAGAAGCAGGAGAAGAATTTCAAAAGAAAATCTCTTCATCAAATGATAAACAAACAAAAATTAATGGTGTTGGAAATATTAAAGGAGCAAGTGACATCAAGAGCTCCTTTAACATTAAGAGTTCTACTGAAATTAAAAGTTCAGAAAACATTAAATCTTCAAAAGACATTAAGACCATCTGTTCTTAAACACCGGAAGGAGAATAACAATTGGCTATTCAAAAGAGTAATAATAGTTCAAGTTTAGCAGAAGTAATTGACCGTATTCTTGACAAAGGCATTGTCATTGATGCATTTGCAAGAGTATCTGTCGTTGGAATTGAAATTTTAACGGTTGAAGCAAGGGTCGTCATTGCCAGCGTAGATACATGGTTGCGTTATGCAGAAGCAGTCGGCCTACTACGAGATGATGTCGAAGAAAACGGTCTTGCTACTCAGCAGAATGAAAGAAGCTCCCAGTTCAGCATTTAAATGGAGTGGCAGCAAAAGAATGAGAATGTGATTGAAGGGGGCCATTATTGGCACCCTCCCCCTTCATCTACAGTAGGAGGCGACTATGGTAATCAAAGAAATCATGAATAATGTGACGGACTTCTTCAATGAACATGTAGCTCCAGTTCACAAAATTACGTCGGTGGAATTGACAGAAGATGAAGGTTGGAAGCTTCAGGTCGAGGTAATTGAAGAAAAAGAATATATGAAGAAATATGCTAAAGACGAAATGCTTGGAACATATGATGTCCTTCTTAATAAAGAAAAGGAAGTCACATCATTTAAACGACGGGATATTCGTTACAGAAGTGCCATCGGACAGGAAATGTAGTGGATGAGCGAGTAGGAGGGAATTGTAAGTGACGGTCTTAACAAAAAGGATCAAAAAGGATAGCAGGGCATTAATACAGGATGATGAAACGAAAGAATTGCTTTCGCGCTCATTGCAATACCTTAAAGCTGGATATCCTGTACATTTTACAGGTCCTTCCGGAGCCGGCAAAACGTCTCTTGCCCTCGCGCTGGCGAAGAAGAGAAAAAGACCGGTGATGCTCATGCACGGAAATCATGAACTAAATAATAAAGACTTAATCGGTGATTTTACAGGTTATACGAGTAAAAAAGTGGTCGATCAATATGTTCGATCTGTTTACAAAAAGGATGAAAGTGTCACCGAGACATGGAGAGATGGACGTTTACTGGAAGCAGTAAAGAATGGCTATACCCTTGTATACGATGAATTTACAAGGTCACAGCCGACAACGAATAATATCTTTCTATCCATTTTAGAAGAAGGAATCATTCCTCTATATGGATCGAAGTTAACGGAACCTTTTATTCGCGTACACCCGGAATTTGCAATCATATTTACTAGTAATCCTGCAGAATATGCAGGGGTTTATCAAACACAGGATGCTCTCCTGGATCGGTTAATCACCATCAACGTAGATTACAAGGGAGCAGAACAAGAGGCAAAAATTGTATCGGAAAAAGCAAACTTGGTTATGAGTGAAGCAAGAGCGATTACAACACTTGTCTCTACATTACGCGATCAATGTACCAACGAAATGAACGGACCGAGCTTGCGTGCTTCCTTAATGATCGCAAGGCTCGCCATTGAATCAGACATTCCCATAGACGGTAACGATTCAGATTTTCAACGTCTATGTATTGATATAGCAGCACACAGTGTAAGTCGATGTATCGACGGAGAAAACCCACATGAAAAAGCAGAACAATTGATTATAGATGCATGCAAACGTATGAAGATATCTGAGGAATAAAGGAGAGTTTCATGATGAGTCAGGAAGAAATGGGAATTTATATATTTTGTGCCATTCAAACAGAAGAAGACGATCAATTTGGTTCCATTGATATAGAAGGGGAGGAACGCGGGACGTTCACGATCAGATATAAGGACGCCGCTATGGTAGCAGCAGAAGTACCGATGAAAATCTACCATCCTAAGAAGCAGAATTTACTGATGCACCAAGGTGCCGTATCACGGGTGATGGATCAGAAGGATACGGTTATCCCGATTAGCTTCGGGAATGTCTTTAAATCTAGAGACGATGTGCAAGCTCTTCTAGAAAACCTTTATCCTCAGTTCGAAACCCTTTTCCCGGCAATTAAAGGGAAGATCGAGCTGGGCTTAAAAGTTATCGGTAAAAAGGAATGGCTGGAAGCGATGGTCAAAGAAAACCCACAGGTAGAAAAAATGGCATCAGCCGTTAAAGGGAAATCTGAATCTGCCGCGTATTATGACCGCATTCAGCTTGGAGGAATGGCTCAAAAGCTATTTGCTTCCCTGCAAAGTGAGATTAAGCAGGAAGTCTATGCTCCCCTTGAGGAAACAGCAGTGTCAGCCAAGGCAAATGACCCTTCAAGTGAGAAAATGCTTCTCAACGCCTCTTTCTTAATTGATCGAGACCAGGAAGAAGTGTTCGATCAAAAAGTGAACGAAGCCCATGAAAAATGGAAGGATAAGGTCGAATTTAACTACACCGGACCTTGGCCGGCTTACAATTTTGTCAACATACGCTTGAAGGTTGAGGAAGGCTGATGATTCATAAATTGGTGAGTGCACCAATTAATTTAGTCATTAAAGTCGGCGAAAAGATTAAAGAAGAAGCAGACAAAGAATTATACGACCTTCCTACCATTCAACAAAAATTGATTCAGCTTCAAATGATGTATGAATTAGGTGAAATTCCTGAGGAAGCATTCCAGGAAAAAGAAGATGAGCTGCTGACAAGATATGAAATTGCGAAACAAATGGAAATGGAGCAATGGGAAGAATTAACGAAAAAGAAATAAGGGTGATCAGATGAGCGATTTACTTTATTTATACGGCTTAATCCCGACAAAAGAAGCAAATAAAAAAAGCCTGCCCTCCATGAAAGGATTCGATGGAGAAGGTGAACTATATACGATTGAAATCGGTGAAGTGACAGCGATTGTCTGTGATCTGCCTCCGAATGAATATTCAGAAGAAACCATTAAGGATAAAGTCGATAACGACATGGACTGGCTTCAGGAAAAGGCGTTTCATCATCACGAAACCGTACTGATGGTTTCAAAGATGTATACCATCATTCCCTTGAAGTTCTGTACATTGTACAAGAACGAGGATAGCCTTAAGTCCACAATAGAAGGAAATCGAAACAAACTGGAAACGACCTTTACACAGCTGGATGGCAATGAAGAGTGGAACGTCAAAATCTACTGTGACGATAAGCTGCTGAAGAAACAAGTAAGTGAAAGCAACCCTTCTATCGAAGCCAAAAGAAAAGAAATCAGTGAATTACCAAAGGGCAGGCAGTTCTTTGAAAAGAAAAAAATTGATCAGCTGATTGACCGTGAACTTGAAAACGAAAAGAATCGACTCTGTGAAGAGGTTCATGAAAAGCTGAAAGAACATTCCCTCCATGGAAACATCAAAAAAAATTGGAGTAAGGATGTAACAGGCAGACAAGAAAATATGGCTTGGAACAGTGTATTTCTCCTTCCGGTATCCAATGTTGATGAATTTGTAGAGGAAATTAAGCAATACGAAGAAGAACTGGGACACGCCGGTTGGAAAATTGAAGCATCCGGCCCTTGGCCACCTTATCATTTTTCTAGTTTTTCTTAATCACAAAATAAGGTATGAGAAATATGACAGTAAGGGAATCGATTGAGAACAAAGATATTGCACTTATAGATATATTAGATGTCATTCTCGATAAAGGTGTGGCGATAAAGGGAGATTTAATTATATCCATTGCAGGCGTCGACCTCGTGTATTTAGATTTGCGAGTGCTGATTTCTTCAGTAGAGACATTGGTACAACACAAGCAAGGAACGCGTAAAACGGTAACGTCCGATCAATTCGATAAAGAAAGGGAGGGATTGATTCATGCAACAGGCCAGCGGGACAAATGGGCGAATTAATTTCGACCCGGAAAAAGCAGAACAAGGCTTAGCGCAACTTGTATTGACCGTTGTAGAACTATTAAGGCAAATCGTCGAAAGACATGCCATGCGGCGTGTTGAAGGCGGTACTTTAACGGATGAACAAGTGGAGAATCTGGGCATTGCCCTTATGAACTTGGAAGAAAAAATGGAAGAGTTAAAAGAGGTATTTGGTCTTGATGCAGAAGACTTGAATATAGATCTTGGCCCTTTAGGGAGCTTAATGTAATTCCGGTTAGGGAGGTTACACGATGGGTATGGAGCATCCGGTACAATCCAACACAATTGTGGATGTATTAGAAAAGATATTAGATAAAGGCGTTGTCGTAGCAGGAGATATTACGGTGGGAATTGCCGATGTCGAGTTGCTTACGATTAAAATCCGCTTAATCGTTGCTTCTGTAGATAAAGCGAAAGAAATTGGCATGGACTGGTGGGAAAATGACCCCTATTTAAGTTCAAAAGCCGCAGATAACAACACGAAAGCACTTGAAGAGGAAAATAAGAAATTACAGGAACGATTGGAATCGCTTGAAAAGAAACTGGATACGAACCGTCTTAACCAGGCGGAAACAAACTAAATGGAGGTTTTACCGATGGCAAAAAAAAATACGCAAAACACTACAGTTGAGAATCAAGGACAAGAAAAGAATTCAACAAACGAGAACAAAACTAGAAGAAGTGGCCCTATTAAGAGAACCGTAGCTGGAAGTCTGTTAGGAGCAACTGTAGGATATCTGGCAACACCTGAAAATGGAAAAAAACTTTTAGATCGTATTGATCAAGAGAAATTAAAAAGCAAAAGCCTGGACTTCGGAAAATCAGCAAAAGAAAGATCCAGAAAAGCTGCTGTGTCACTAAAATCATCAACAGCCAACCTGTTTAAGCGTGATAAAGATGAGGAAGCATCTGAAGACACGGAAACGGCCGTAAATTCAACTGAAACGAACAGCTCTGAAGAAGAGTCGAACCAGGACTATGAGGCCCTTAAACAAGAAAATGAAGAACTTCAGAACCGTTTGCAGCAATTAGAAGAGAAAATGAATCAAATTGCTGCGACTCGTGAAGATGAAAGCGATGAAGATGAGGACGAGGATGAAGAAGAAACCTCTTCTAGGAAGAAAGCTTCTAAAAAGTCTAAAGAAGAAGCGACAGATGAAGAAAGTGACGATGAAGAAGACGAAGACACTAATGAAGATGAAAACGAAGAAGATGAAGATGAAAGCGATGATGAGGAAGAAGCCTCAGGCAAGAAGAAATCAAACGGTAAGTCAGGTTCAAAGGGTAAGAAGCGTTCTACCCGCAAGTCTTCTGCTAAAAGTAAAAAAGCTGCTAAAAAAGATGATGAAAAAGATGAAGATCAAGACGAAGACGACACAACACTCTCTACCGAAGATGATACAGTAGCTTAACGAAAAAGGAGATGTGAAAATGAGTTTAGAATCAGGTACAGGGAAGGATAGCATCTTAGAATTTTTTGTACAAGCAACAAACAAGCATGACTTTTCATTAGACATTACGTTAAACGTCAATGGAGCGGTCATAACAGGTACACTCGTTTCCGCAAAGGAATACTTCGACTCATTAAGTGAAACCTTTGAGGATGGCAGTGAAGTGGCTCAGAAGCTGAGTGAGGAGCTTGCAAAGGCCGGGGAGGCCATTGATGATAACCAAAGCGCTGAAGCCCATTTTATTCACTTGAAGAACACAAAGGTATACTGTGGTGACAGCAAGCCAACCCCTTCAAAAGGGAAAATTATGTGGCGTGGTAAATTAAGTGAGGTAGACGGATTTTTCTTAGGGAAGATTTCAGAATCGAAGAGTAGTAAGTAATAGGTGAAAAAAGCAAATGGCTTAACCGTCATTTGCTTTTTTGCATCTAGAATAGTTTATGGCACGCTGGGGTGGTTTCAGTATGAATGCTTTTCCTAAGGGGAATTAGCAGACAGAGTATAGCTTGTATGACTGTTTATTCCCCCCACATTATTTCCCGGGAGAAGTAATTAGATAAAGGTTCATGTTTTCAAAAAGGGGTTTTTACCTTTTGAAAAACGGGTAAACAATCTATAACAAAGGAGGTTACCTGCATGAAACGTTTAATTGGAAGACTGATCAAATGGGGACCTATTATTTACCCGTTTTATAAGAAGTATCGAAACAAAAGAAGACATAAGAAATCCATGACGTATTAAGAGGGCAGCCATCATTGGCTGTTTTTTTACATTTCTAAGGGCAAATGAAACCCCCCTGGAATCCAGGGGGACAGTGTTTTTAATGAGAAGTCTTTCTCATTCCTCTTAGCAGTAAGCTTAACAGAAATACAAAGATGATAGCTCCGAGTAAGGCTGGAATGATAGCGATTCCTGCAAGTGATGGACCGAAGCTTCCTAAAAGTTCTCCACCAATCCATGCACCGATAATACCTGCGATGATGTTTCCGATGATTCCACCAGGAACGTTTTTACCTAATATAAGACCAGCTAACCAACCGATGATTCCACCAACGATTAAATACAAAATAATACCCATTTTTGTAACCTCCATGTAATGTTTTTTGTGATGTATTGTTACTGATTTAATTCCCTTTTATTGAGGAATTAAAACCTAATAGGTCGTCACTTGGAAGGTTTTTTGCAAGATATACATGACATATTTAAAGGCAGGCAGTTTATCCTGATATTTCTCATATTTAACGGTGTAGGTACCATCTTCATTATTCCAGATGCGGTTAAAATACTGATCAATATTTGACATGGTTTTGCTATCAGTCGGTGCCACGATCTTTATGTTTTCTTCTAAGTTATAATCATCTAAGTTTCTCGATGTGTAATTACTGGACCCTCCGATGACGGTACTCTCTTTTTGCCCTTTTATATAAATGAACTTAGTATGGTATTGTTCCTTATTGGTGTTGTACCAACGAATCGTAATGTGGTCATTGTCTAAGTTGTGCAACTCTGATGCGATTGGCAGGTTGGGTAACCCGATCTTTTCTTGACCGAAGGCATTCTGATTGGGGTCTAGTACTAATCGTATCTCTACTTCACGATCAGCAGCATCTTCTATGGCATCGATAATGTCCCGATCTGCAAGATAGAACATCCCGATCCAGACTTCATCCCCTTTATTTGCTTTATTCATAGCATTTACGACACTTGTTTGAACTTTCTTTTCAGTAAGGATCTGTGCTTTAACGGAGGTCTCTGCAGGGGAAAGCTTTTTAATAGACTGATCTAAGTCTTCTTCTTTAGGAAATGCCTCTACGTTGCCCCCTGAAAATGCAGCCACTGCCTTTTCGGCTTTCACCATGTCCTTAAGAATTTCCCCTTTGACTTTGAACCCTATATTTGAGTGAAAACCGCTGGCGTCATGGGGGTTTGCGGAAAGAATAAGTCCCACGTTCTCTGTAATGACGACTTTACGGTGATTTGCTTTCACATTTAATAATTTCAAATACGATCTCATGGTTACCTTAGGTGCAGTTGAAGCCATGGGATTGGGGAGCCAACCATAGCCATCCTGACCGAACCAGCCCAGAGCGGTCCTCCATACACCTGAGTATAAGATATTGGGATCCCTGAGGCGGTTTAAATCGGTATAGATTACTTCAGCCCCCAGGTCTTCTAAAGGTTCCAATTGTTCAGCGGTATGGGATCCATACGTGGTGTTGACAACATCACTGATGAAGACCACCTTCAGATCAGGTTTCTTTTTCATCTGTTGTTGAATCTTTTTCGATAATGTTTCACTGATCCTGGGGTAATCACGATCACCCTTTGTGTAACCATTTACTAAAAATAAGTCCAGAATAAGAAAGTCTTCTGCTTCTTCTATGGTTCGATAGACTTCATCAAAAATCGAATGGTCATAAAGCTCTTTCCCGTCCTTCTGATATGTAAGGTCGTATAAGAACTCTACATCCTTTTCAGGTATGGTATAGGTGTTGCCGGCATAGGATATCCCCGGAGGTAACGGCTTTACCCGGTGGTAAAACATGACGACTGAAAGGATCAATATGATGATACCCCCGATCCACCAGCCTTTCTTCTTATACCACTTTTTCTTTGTTTTCAATTGAATTCCCCTGTTCTACTGTTTTTTTCTTACTATACCCTTAATGGTAGCGGAGGAATCCATGCAGGATATGATCTTCACTATTTTTTAGTGAAAAAATAAGTCCAGGCAGATATTCTGCCTGGACCAGATCTTAATGATGGTTGATTCTCTTATGGTACAAGAATAATAGAATAAGGGATAGCGTCATTAATCCGATCAGAACAAGGAACGTATTCTGAAAGGAATTTACAGGGAATTCTGCTCCGCCCATCTCGACAATGATTCCCCCCAGAACTGAACCAGATGCACTTCCTACGAAATGGGTAAGCTGTTTCATGCCGATTCCTGAAGCAATCAGCTCCTTACTCATGACCCGGGATACTTCGTTGGTCGTGCTTGACGAAAGACTTGAGAAGCCAAAGCTTGTAAACATATAAGCAAGCATAATCATGTATTCACTGTGGGGTGATAAGATATAAAAGAGGACGGTTGAAATGATCAGAAGGATATGTGCAAGGAACATCACCCTCATATTTCCATACTGATCAATCAGCCTTCCGACATAAATAGCTGCCACTGCTGACAGCATCGCACCCGGAAAGATAATGAATCCGACGGCTGTCGGGTTTTTACCAAAGACATGCTGAAGCATAAGGGGCATGACGATTAAAATCGCAAAGTGAGTGGCAAAACCCAGAAAACTCATATATAAAATCTGGCGGTATCCTTTGTCCCGTATCAAACTTGGTTGAATAAAGGGTAGTTCGATTTTATGGATCCGTATCCACAATCCTCCAAAGAACACGACGGCACCTGCGAAATAATACCAGTGAAAAGTTGATATAAACAGCAGAAAGAACGTAATCCCGATTCCGGTCAAAAGGCCTCCCCATACATCAAAATACCCTTTCCTGGTCGTCTCATTCGGTAGGAAGCGGTATAGTACAGGTATCATTCCAAGGACACATAACGTAATTAAAAATAAATAATTCCAACTAAAGTAATCCGTAATCACTCCACCTACGACGGGTCCTAATCCAAATCCCAGGGAAGAGGCAGAGGCGATCATCGCTAAAGCCCGACCGCGTCTTGCCATTGGGACAAATCGTCCGGCGAACACCATGGATAGGCCGGGAATGGCTGCGGCACCTGCCGCTTGGAATAAACGAGAGAGCAATAGCCAGGTAAAGCTATGAGCAAAGAAACCTATGAACGATGCCAGCCCGAAAATGGAGATTCCCAGAATAAGCAGCCTCTTGATCGGAATATAGTCTGCCAGGCGCGTATATGTAATGGTGCAAATGGCGAGGACGATGGAATATCCCGATACAATCCAGGCTCCTTCAGAAGGGGCTAAAGAGAAATCCTTTAAGACATTGGGGAGTGCTACATTAAACATGGTGGTATTCATGACAACCAGCCAGACGGTTAAGCTCAAGAATAAGATTGTTTTAGTATAGGAAGGAGATGCCTGTGCATGTGGTTCTGCAGTCATTAATGACCACCTCCATTAGATGTTTAGATACTCGAAGTAATATACCACAAAAAGCCAGGTTGTGAAATGAATTCGCTCGGGAGTGAAAAAGTTTAATTTATATAAAATAGTCTATTATATAAGGAGAATATAGGAGGAGATATGTATGTCAAATCTCAATATTAAGGCATTTGTATTTGATGCGTATGGAACGTTATTCGATGTTCATTCCGTCATTGAAAAGTGTAATGAACTCTTTCCTGATAGAGGGGAAGAAATCAGCCAGGTATGGCGTCAAAAGCAATTGGAGTATAGTTTTTTACGTCAATTAATGGGCACGTATACGACCTTTTTTATGATAACGAAGGATGCGCTCCATTATGCCTGTAAGCAAGCAGGGGGTGACCTTACTGAAGAAAAAGAGCAGGAACTGCTGGATGCTTATTTAGTATTAAACAACTATGAAGAAGTAGGGAGTGTATTGGAAGAACTGAAATCCTATCAAAAAGCCATTTTTTCCAATGGTTCCCTGGACATGCTTTCACCTCTGGTAGAGCAATCTCCCTTTGGGCATTTCCTGGATGAGGTTTTGACAGTTGATGAAGTGAAGCAGTTTAAACCGACCCCGATGTCTTACCAGTTTGTTCTTGAAAAGCTTGGGGTCAGAAGAGAAGAAGTACTGTTTATGTCTTCTAACCCATGGGACATTGCAGGGGCGACGAACTTTGGATTCTATACGGCATGGATCAATCGTCAGGATAAAGTGATGGATGAATTAGGGGTGCGACCTCATTTTGAATACAAAGATTTAAATGGGATTCTAGAGCATATGAGTTAATGAAAAGGGACTGTTCTCCTTACGAATAGCGTGTCGTAAGGAAAATCAGTCCCTTTATATTTATTTGGCTGTATCCTCGCAAATGGAGTGATTTCATGATCCTTCCTTTGAACATGACTCACTACTTCTTTTCCTGTTCCACTTGCAGCTCCAGTTACGATCAATTTCAAGAATCTTCCCCTCCCTTTATCTTACTATTCATTGTATAGTACAGATAGATCAATAGACTAGAATGTATAGGTAATAGATAGCTAGTTTAAGATTCTTGTAGGGAAATCGACTATGTTTATCGAAATTTACTGCATGAAGGAGGATGAACATGACTGAAAAGTTGATTCCTGTATCTGGCGTAGAAGTAGACTCTAAAACGAAATGCAAACATTATCGAAGCCAAAAAGATATCATCGCAATTAAATTTAAGTGCTGTAACACCTATTATCCTTGTTATGAATGTCATGACGATATTGCAGATCATGACCCTATTATTTGGTCAAAGAACGAGTGGAATACGAAAGCGGTTCTTTGTGGGGAATGCAAAAACGAGTTAAGCATTTTACAATATATGAATTGCCAATCGGTCTGTCCTCATTGTCGAGCCTCCTTTAACCCCAGGTGTCAGAATCATTATCATCTTTATTTTGAAGGATGAATTTTGGTGGAAAATCTATAATCGATGCGTGTTTCACGTGAAACGAAAGAGGTGAAGAAATGGAACTGGCGACGTTTGCTGGCGGCTGTTTTTGGTGTATGGTCGAGCCTTTTGATGAACAGGAAGGAATTAAACGAATTGTATCCGGCTATACAGGAGGTACATCCGCAAATCCGACCTATAAAGAAGTGACTTCAGGGGAAACAGGACACTATGAAGCGGTACAGATCACGTTTGATCCTATTCAGTACCCTTATGAGAAACTGCTGGATCTATATTGGAAGCAAATTGATCCGACTGATTCAGGGGGACAGTTTAAAGATCGGGGTGACTCCTATCGTACAGCCATTTTTTATCATAACGATAATCAAAAAAAGCTTGCTGAAGATTCAAAACTAAAATTGGAGCAGAGTGGTATTTTTTCGAAGCCTGTTGTGACGAAGATTCTCCCTGCAAGCAAGTTTTATCCTGCTGAAGAATATCATCAGGATTTTTATAAGGAGAATGCCTTCCGATATGCTTTATATAAGCGTGGATCCGGTCGGGAAGATTTTTTGAAAAAGTATTGGCCAAAAGATCAATCTCATTTAAAGGAACAGCTAACAGAAATGCAATACTTTGTTACCCAGGAGAATGGAACAGAGCCACCTTACGAAAACGAGTATTGGGATAACAAGGAAGAAGGTTTATACGTTGATGTCGTTTCGGGTGAACCTTTATTCACTTCCAAAGATCAGTATGATAGTGGGTGCGGCTGGCCCAGCTTTACAAAGCCCGTCATGGATGCAAGTGTCAAAGAACGATATGACGTATCTCATCGTTCGACCCGGGTAGAAATAAGAAGCAGGGAAGCTGATTCTCATCTCGGGCATGTATTCCCTGACGGACCTGGTCCTAAAGGTCTTCGTTATTGTATCAATTCTGCTTCTTTACGATTTATTCCTATAGGGAAATTAGAAGAAGAAGGCTATGGGGATTTTTTAATTTTGTTTAAAGGCAGTTAAAAGACATGGCAGCACAAGAGCCACCATGTCTATTTATCTCTCTACCTTCTCTTCAACCTTTTCCCAAAGATTCTCGATTCCCTGTACCCGCTTAATGGATGTGATGGTTCCCTGGTGCAAGCCCTCATGCCAGTTTGCGAAGGAAAGCACTTCACCTAAAATGGTAAACGTAGTATGTTCACCAAGGACGAAAGGCTTCTCTCCTGTTTCATCCAAACGACCGGAGAACGCTTCTTTCATCCTTTGAGGTTGTGCCTCCAATTTCTCACGAAGTTCCTTCAGTGTGGGAGGTGTGAGCGTATTCCATGTATCAGGGCTCGTATTGAAGCCAAATAGCTCCCCGTATTCAGGCGGAAGAGTTTTACGGTTGTTTTCTCCTACAAAGGAGAACAGCAGATTTTCCTGAGACAGTAGGATATGTCCTAAATTCCATCGAATTGAATTTCTGAATCCAGGGGGCATTTCATCCGCCTGCTGTTCTGTTGTAGCATCGAGAGCAGCCAATGTGCGAAGTCGGATGAATTCCATTTGTTGAAATAACATTTGTTCTTGCATCATGTATTCCTCCTAATCAATTTCTCTATAACGTATTCGAGGTTGGGAGTGAGATTCCTCTACGAAAAAGTTGAAATGATTATCAGGAAAAATAAGAAAAGAATAACCTGACGCAGTGATACTGCCGGTTATTCTTCATTCAAACAGCTAGTCGTTACTAGTCTTGTGGTCGGTTTTTCTTTGTATTCGCTTGCCCGGTTGTAAACTCAACTAATTCGGAACTCGTTCGATTCCCTCTTTTAGCATTCGTATTACTCTGGGCATTACGGTTACCTTGTTTTGTGCGTCCCATTCAGAATCCCTCCCGAAAATAGTAACTCAAGCATTCATAGTGTGAGGCATTATCCAGGAAATATTCTTCTAGGGGATACGACAAAATATGTCAATAACCTCATTGGTTCGGTTTATTTCCCAGGCTATATTCGACAAATAGCGGGAGCTATCGTATTTTCGGTTCTTTTTCCAGAGGTCCGTCCCTCAATCGTTCACTTCAAACCTGGCGAGAGGTTTCTTTGCAGGACCTTCAATCACTTCTCCATCAATAGAGAAGCGGGATCCGTGACAAGGGCAGTCCCATGTGTGGTCCCCGTGGTTCCATTCGGTTTCACAGCCGAGGTGGGTGCAGGTGGTGTCCACGACGTGGAGCTTTCCTGTTTCATCCCGGTATCCTCCACAACGTCGTCCAATCAAGTTCACGACATCGCCTTCACCTCTTTGGAGTTCCTGCGGTTTTTTAGTTGGTATTTGCAGTTTTCCTTTAATGAGCTGTCCAGCCACATTTATATTCTCTTTGAAGAAATGCTTGATGCTAGGGTCGGCAACAAAACGAGAAGGAGTGTACACATCTGCATATATGTGATGATTTCCTAAAATCTGTTCGGAAAGAATCTGTCCGGCCAAAGTACCGGAAGTCATTCCCCATTTATTAAAACCGGTCGCTACAAAAATAGAGGGATGCTTTTCCGTTAATTTCCCGATGTAGGGTACTTTATCTAATGTGATCAGGTCCTGTGCCGACCATCTGTAACGGACTTCTTCTATGCCGACTACTTCTTCCCCGAATTTCTGTAGTGCCTCATAGTGATCCATCGTATCTTTTCCTTGACCGGTTTTATGTTTATCCCCACCGATTAAAATGAGTTTTTCTCCATTTTCATCTTCTTCATAACGGAGGGAACGGGTAGGGTCCTCGGCACTTAAGTACGTGCCGCCCGGATAGTCCTTTTTCGCTTTCACCCCGAGGACATACGAACGTTCGGCATACATTTTTGTGAAATAAAATCCCATTCCATCATAAAAAGGAAAGTGAGAGCAGATGACAACATGCTCGCTATCCAGATGATAACCGTCTGCAGTCACAACTTGAGTGGAGTCTCCTTCGTTAATGGCAATAGCTGCAGTTCCTTCGAATATTTGACCGCCAAGGGCCGTATAAGAATCAATCAAGGCTTTTAGATACTTTAAAGGGTGAAACTGTGCCTGATCTTTCATTACGACTGCGTTTTTAATGGATAGATCAATGGGAAGCTTTTCGACAATCCCTCCTCTGATTTCTAACTTTTGATACGCCTCGTATTCCTTCTGGATTTTCTGAGAATATTGATCTGTAGTCGCGTAAACATACGAGTCCTCTTCTGTAAAATGACAATCAATATTTTCACTGGAAATCGTGTCTTTGATAAACTGAAGAGCCTTTGTCTGAGAAAGATAATATTTCTTTGCAAACTCTTCTCCAAAATGCTGGATGAGCTCATCATAAATCAATCCATGTTGAGCGGAAATCTTAGCCGTTGTATGCCCTGTTGTTCCGTTCAATAGGTGATCAGCCTCAATGAGGGCCACTTTTTTTCCGCCTTTAGCTAACAGATAGGCAGTGGTGATGCCTGCTATCCCTCCGCCTACAACGGTCACGTCCACTTTTATGTTTTTATCAAGCTTTTTAAATTTGGGGAGTTTAGTCGTTTCCCTCCAATAGGGCTCCGGTGTTTCAGAGAAAGCATTTTGGTGTTGTGTGTCCATATGAACGCTCCTTTATCTTTCTATTCCTTACCATTATTTCCTGAAATGTAGAAAAAATAAGTCCGAAAAAGGAAAAAAAGAGACTGGCTCCATAAACGAGTCAGTCTCTTAAAAAATATTTGTTAAGAATGTTCAAGAACAGAACCATATTTCTCAGCAGAATCAACGGTCTGTTTTAAAAGCATGGAAATGGTCACAGGGCCCACTCCACCTGGTACAGGAGTAATCGCGCTCGCTTTTTCATAACATGACTCATAATCGATGTCTCCAACGTTCCCTTTGTTATAGCCCGCATCAAGAACGACAGCACCTTCTTTTAACCAGTCCCCTTGAATGAAGTTAGGTTTACCGACTGCGGCCACCACGATATCTGCAGTAGAGAGAATGTCAGGCAGGTTCTCTGTATACGAATGACATGTCGTAACCGTAGCGTTTCGATTCAGCAGCATCATGGACACAGGCTTTCCTAAAATCGGACTTCTTCCTACAACGACAGCATGTTTTCCTTCAAGGGACACACCGTAGTAATCGATGATACTCATGATTGCAGCAGGTGTGCATGATGGATATTCACCAAACCCTAATGAATTTTGACCGAATCCGAGGCTCGTGACGCCATCAACATCTTTTTCAATGGAGATCGCTTCAAAAGCAGCACGTTCATCAATCTGATGAGGAACAGGATGCTGCAAGAGAATCCCATGAACGGAAGAATCTTGATTAAGCCCCTGGATCACGTCCAACAGTTCATTAGTTGTCGTTTCCTTAGGAAGATGAATTCTTCTTGATTCCATCCCGATCTTCGCGCAGGCATTACCCTTCATCTTCACATACGTAGCAGAAGATGGATCGTCCCCAACAAGTACCGTAGCAAGACATGGGGTAGTACCCTTCTCTTTTAATTTAGCGACTCTCGACTTTAGGCTTTCTTTTACCTCAGATGCAACAAGTTTCCCGTCTAATACTAGTGGTTCCACTGCAATCCCTCCTGATTATAGTAAAAGAAGACAAGGGTATCCCCTTGCCTCCTGCCCAGGCGAACGGCTAATGGCTCATGTTTTATTAGATTCGCAGCTCCCTTGTGGTTGATTCCACATTTTCGCCAGTCACTGCTCTATTTATTTTCAATTTGATTATAACACGAATATAAAAAATATTTCTAGTGTTAATGTTCGTGTTTTTATAAAACTACATCAAAAGGCTGATAGTCTGTTACATCTAATTTTCTATTCTCCCCGGCCCCATTTAGACGATTTTTTGAAGGGGGATTTTTCATAAACTGTTAGTAATAAGAGTTAGGAAAGGGGAAATGAAAATGTTGAGAAATAAAGTAGTCATGATAACAGGAGCTTCAAAAGGGTTGGGAAGGGCCCTCGCCTTACAATGTGCGAAGGAAGGAGCAAAGCTTGCGATCTGTGCAAGAACAGGTGGGCCCCTTCTGGAGGTTGAGAAAGAATTGAAGGCGTTAGGGGCAGAGGTGGTAGCTTTGGAAGCCGACGTTTCTGATTCCCGGGATGTAGACCGTTTTGTTTCTGTCACGGGGGAAGTGTTGGGGGGAGTCGATGTTCTTTTTAACAATGCATCCGTATTTGGCCCGGGCCCGCGTTTGCTGGCAGATTACCCTGAAGAAGAATTCCTTGAGGTGTTAAAAGTCAATGCATTGAACCCATTTTTAGTAACGAAAAGAGTCCTTCCCGGAATGATCAGCAGGGGGAAAGGTTCAATCATTAACTTAACGTCAGAAGCGGGTAAAACAGGATTTGCTGAGTGGGGGGCATACGGGATTTCAAAATTTGCCGTCGAAGGATTGACTCAAACATGGGCCGACGAGCTGAGTGATACAGGGATACGGGTGAATATGGTCGATCCTGGGGAAATGGATACGGACATGCACGACAAGGCTGTCCCGGAATGTGATTATCCACTTGCGGGTCCCCATGATCATCTTGATGTCTTTTTATATCTAGCTTCCGACGCTTCACAAAACGAGAATGGGAATCGGTTTGAAGCACAAGAATTTCAGTGGAATCGAGGAGAGGAGAATGAATGAACTGGCTAAGACATTTGATATCCCTTCCCATTTAAACGCATCGACGCCCATTGAGCATCAAGGATTTGAGAGAGACGAAGTAAAACTGATGGTGTTGAACCGGGAGACCGGGAAATGTGATCATACCCAATTCAAGCAGTTACCCGAGTTCTTAAATAAGGGGGACGTACTTGTTTTAAACAACAGCAGGACCATTCCTGCATCACTCACAGGGAAGCAAGGAAACAGGCATCTAGAAGTTCGTTTATCCAGAAAAATAGAAGAGGACTGTTGGGATGTGCTTATTATAGGAGATTTCTATCAAGCGGGGGACCCCATTTGTTTTACAAATGGGGTCCGGGCGAACATGGTGGGTGTAGGAAGTGAAAAACCACTGGTGCAATTAAAATTCAACAGGAGTGGTGTTGAGCTTTTTGATTTTATTTACAGAAACGGAGAGCCGATCCGTTATGAATATATTGATTCCCCCTGGCCACTTGATTGTTATCAAACCGTGTATGGATCTGTCCCGGGGTCTGTAGAAATGACATCTGCCGGAAGGGCCTTTTCTTGGAAGCTGATACAATCTTTGAAGCAGAAAGGGATTGAAATCGTGTTCATACAGCTTCACGCAGGCTTGAGCTATTACGGAGATGATCGCTGGCCAGCACCAAAAAATCATCCTGAAGAGTACCATGTAGGCTCATTGACAGTGAACAAAATCCTCAAGGCAAAGAATAGTGGTAAGCAGGTCATTGCAGTGGGCACTACAGTCGTTCGAGCCCTTGAGACCATCATGACGCAACATGGACAGCTAAAGCCTTCTGAAGGGGTAACAAGCTTATATATATCGGGAGATACCCCTCTCCAACTCGTAGATGGTCTCATTACGGGACTGCATGAACCGGAAGCGAGCCATCTGGATCTCTTAAAGGCTTTTATTACAGAGGGAAAATTAATGAACGCTTATCAAACTGCATTGTTAAAAAACTATAAATGGCATGAGTTTGGTGATATGAATGTAATTTTGTAAGGAGAATGGATATGAGACTTCATCATATTGGGATGAATGTAAAGAGCTTAATGCGGTCGAAGCAATTCTATCAATCTTATTTTGGGTTTGAAGAGGAAACGTATTTCGAATGGGGTAGTGAGAAAATACTATTTATGAAAAAAAATGATTGTCGATTGGAGCTCATCGAAGAGCCTGGGGAGGATAACGGCTTAAAAAGGATATTTCTTCATTTAGCCTTGGCAGTCACCGATCTGGAAACGGAGATTGGTCTATTAAAGGAGAAAGGGTTAGTACCTGTTGAGGGCCCCGTTGTTCTTGAAAATGGCTGGAAAGCGGTCTTTTTCTTCGGACCTGACGGGGAAATCGTTGAGTTGTTGGTGGAAGGGTAGAGGAATTTCTTTGATGAGTTGAGCTGATTTCATGGAGAAATATACTTTTTCAGCTTGGAAACTACTGAGGATTAAAAGAAATTCATTAGTTTCTATTGATTTATCAATGAACAATAAGGATTTAGAGTGTCATTTAATTTTTTCGAAGCGCGAACTTAGTGAATCCAGCCGTTTTTCGTGATAATCCGGCGGGAATTGTCATAAAACCAGCCGTTTTCAGTGATAATCCGGCCGAAATCACAAATAATCCGGCCGTTTAACAAAAAATGTAAAAAAGAAGGATGTGCTATACGGAATTTTCAACAGTGACTTATCCCCACCAACCCCATAGGTTTTATGAAATTTTTTTGTTTAGTATTCTGTGATACAGTTATCCGGGTATTAAATGAAATGACTATGGTGTAGGAAGGGATTTTCATGAATAGAGAATTAGTTTTACGTTGGTCGTTCTTCTTTACAGGTCTCCTTGTACTTGCGTTTGGCATAAGCTTGACGATTAAAGGGAAAGACCTTGGAATCGGACCTTGGGATGTGTTTCATTATGGGTTATTCAAACAGCTCGGACTTACGATTGGTACATGGTCCATTATTGCTGGCTTTGTTATCTTGTTTGTGACAGGGATTGGTACGAAGTCATTTCCTAAAGTCGGAGCCTTTATAAATATGTTGTTAATCGGTATTTTCATAGATATATTTAATTACGTACTTCCTGATCCTCAATCGTTATTGGCACAGTCGATTGTGTTTGCTATTGGGATTGTGGTGATCGGGTACGGAATCGGACTATATGTGTCAGCTGACTTGGGGGCAGGACCCCGTGACAGTTTGATGCTGCTCGTAGTTGAAAAGACGGGCTGGAAAGTTCAGTGGGTACGGAATGGGATGGAGATCATAGTGTTCTTCTTCGGCTGGTTACTTGGTGGTCCTGTCGGGATTGGGACGGTCATTATCGCACTGGGACTCGGTTCCATCGTCGGATTTTCATTACCTCAAAGTAAAAAGCTTCTTCACTTTCTACTTATGAGACAAATGACAAAAAGAAACAATCCTTTAGCTAGCTGAGGGTTGTTTCTTTTTTATTGCTTGGCTCTATTCGTAAAGTCAGTTTGAAACATGGACCGTTTTTTCCGCTCCAGGCACTTGCTTATATCTTTCAAACGAATCATGCAATGCTGCCACGGTAATTGACCTCTTGTAACGAGAGCGGTAGTCCGCTTTTACTCAAAATTGTTCTGTCACTTTTAAGCTCTGTCACGAAATATTTTTAAAGAAGGAGAGGGGAACTGTGAAGACTCCTGCGGAAGTACGGTCGTGCCGAGACCCCGTTCGGCGGCTCGGCCGAACGTTAGCTGCAAGCGGAGCAGTTCCCCTCTCCATTAAGCACACACTAATTGACAGAGCCTAACAGAGCTTACGTTAAAAAACAACAATCTTTGCGAAAAGAGCCTTTGTTTAAAAGAGGTATTTCCCCACAAAAGAAAGAAGTTGGAATAAAGCTGAGTGACAGGAGATGTTTTAAATGGAAAACAAGCTCGATTATCATATATGGGCAACGAACAAGCTATTATCTTATTTACAATCGTTACCGCATGAAATTTTTCATAAGGAAATCCAAAGTGTGTTTCCTTCCGTAGAAAGAACACTCCATCATCTGTATGAGGTAGATGCACTATGGTTTTCGCGACTGCGTCAAGAGGAAAAACCGGTAGAGGTCGATACGTTTTCATCTGTTTCAGAGTGCCACACGTATTTTCAAAGCTTACATAAGGAAATGGCAGCCTGGAAGCATGAAAATCATACCATTTCGTATGAAACTTCAATAGGGGAAGCATATCAAATCACAACAGAAGAGATACTTTTTCACATAGTGAACCACGGAACGTATCACAGAGGAAACATTACGGCTATGCTTTGGCAATTAGGAGAAAAGGGTGCTTCCACTGATTATATTTACTATTTGCGTGATAAGGAGACTTTAAAAGAATGAGGGAACTAGTCGACTACTGCTACCTCTGTCAGAAGCCGCTATATTGTTTAGACGGCTTTTTTAACGGCGTGCAAGAGGAGAATGGAAAAAGCAGTTGTTTTGAATGCGAAGGACGAAATTCAAAGGGGGAAAAATCAGATGAGTCATGATTATTCAGAAAAGCTCGTTACTCTGTTAAAAAAACATCAAAATAGTGAAAATCGGGAAGCTATGGAAGCGTATATGAGAAACCAATTTCAGTTCTTTGGCATCAGGAACCCGGAACGTACGGTTATACTAAGGGGCTTTCTGAAGGAACATGGTAAACCACCGGTTGAAGAATTGCCTGACATTGTTCGTTCCCTTTGGTCTGAACCGCAAAGGGAGTGTCAGTATATCGCTCTTTCTCTTCTGGATAAACAATCCAGATATTTAACGAAAGACCACCTGCCATTTTTGGAAGAAATAATCACAGATAAATCCTGGTGGGATACCATCGATCATATTGCTCCTAATCACGTAGGGAAAATCTATCAAACCGAAGAAGATGACGCATACTTAGAGAAATGGATTCATTCAGATCATATGTGGTTGAATCGGATCTCCATTTTGCATCAATTGAAGTACAAAGAAAAGACAGACCGGGGACGCCTGTTCAGATACATATTACTGCATAATGAATCAAAGGAATTTTTTATTCAGAAGGCAATCGGCTGGGCGCTCCGGGAGTATTCAAAGACAGAGCCGGAAGCGGTTCAGCAATTCATCCAATCAGAAAAGCTTGCACCTTTAAGCAAGCGAGAAGGTTTGAAGCATATCGATAGAAGAGCGAAGGAAGGGAAAATCGTTGAAAAGTAGTGGATATATTAAGCATCTGGACATGACGCCGATCTAACTTAACAAGGAGTATGGGGATTCCTATTTTAAAATTAGGTATTCACCCCGTCCTCAATCTGGTATAAAGTAAGGACAGATATATGTGAGAGGAGTATTAGGATATGAATTGGAATGATTGCATCGAGAGAACAAACACTCACTCTGTGAAATGGTCGTTTCCTGCGGAGGATGTAATTCCTATGTGCATTGCAGACATGGACTTTCAAGTGTCTCCTGCCATTGTCGAAGCCATGAATCGAAAGGCTCAGCATGGCATCTATGGTTATACGACATTTAGTGATCGATACTTCGAGTCTGTCATTTCATGGTGGAAGAGGCGCTTCCAGATGGAAATAGAGAAAGAGTGGATCAGCTTTAGCCCAGGAATCATTCCGGGTATCAATGTATTGTTGTCCGTTTTAACGGAGCCCGGGGACGGTGTAATCATTCAAGATCCAGTATATTATCCTTTTTACAGTACGATCGAGAACCATGGTTGCTCGGTTATGAAAAATACGTTGCTTTATGAGGATGGAGTATACTCGATTGATTTTGACGATTTAGAAGAGAAGGCACGTCATCCCAGAACGAAACTTCTTATCCTTTGCAGTCCTCATAATCCGGTAGGACGGGTATGGACGCAGGAAGAATTGATGAAGATTGGTTCGATCGCTAAACGCTACGACCTATGGATCATTTCCGATGAAATGCATGGAGACCTGGTGTACAAAGGATATGAACACGTTCCTCTGTTTAAAGGGGATGACAGTTTATTAGAGCGTAGTATTCTATGTGCGGCACCAAGTAAAACCTTTAATATCGCGGGACTTCAAACCTCAATCCTTCTCATACCGAACAAAGACTTGAGAGATAAGTATAATGAAAAGCTTTCGGGCTATGGTCTGATGAGACCGAATGTGTTTGGGATAGAAGGAACGATTGCGGCTTATGAGGAAGGTGAACCATGGCTCAATGAACTATTAATGGTGCTTGAAGAGAATAAACAGTATGTACTGAATTATTTAGAGCAACACCTTCCAGAGCTGAAAGGCATTACCCCGCAGGCTACTCACCTCATTTGGATGGATTGCACGGAATTAGGCATGGCAGGTGAAGAGCTGTGTGCGTTTTTCTTAGAGAAAGCCAAAGTGAAATTTGATGAAGGCTTTAAATTTGGTCAGAGTGGGCACACCTTTGTCAGAATGAATATTGCCTGTCCGAAAGAGCGGATCGATTTGGCATTAAGAAGGATCCACGAGGCAATTCTGGATTACAGGGTCAACCGTAACGTCATGAAATAGAACAGAGGATGAACAAATGAGAGGTCATTTGTTCATCCTTTTTCTTTATAAGAAATAAAGAACAAGTGCCCCGATACTTCCTGATAACAGAACATAAAGTAACATCGGGACCACGGTTATCCGGATGATCTGCCCTTCTTTTCCGCTAAGCTGAACAACAGAAGCAGCAGCTACTACATTCAGGACACATACCATATTGCCAGCATTGGCTCCCAGCACCTGCAAGGATAAAACAGTTTGCTCGTCTGCCCCGATTTGATCGGCTACACTAAACTGAAAGAGGGAAAACATCATGTTACTAAACGTGGCGCTCCCAGAGATAAAAGAGCCGAGTGCGCCGATAAGGGGAGCGACAAAGGGCCATCCTTCACCCGCTAATCCTGATACTAAAGTGGCCAGTTCCATTGGCATACTCACTAAATCACTTTCGTTCACACCAGAATTAATGAAAATCCTTACCATGGGAACGGCAGCCATTAATGAAATGATGCTTCCTTTAATCGTAAATAGAGATTGTCGGAACGTCTCTTCGATTTGAAGTCTACTCATTTTATGAATAATCAATGTCAGTACCATGACCAATACAAAGATTGTCCCAGGAAGGTAAAGCGGCTCGAACTGAGTGGAAATGTCTGTTCCTAAAATATTGCTCCATCTCACTTTCACGCTTCTAAGCCATTCCTTAACAGGAAGAAGATCCAACCTCGTTAAAACCAACAGGACAGCGACAAGCAAGTAAGGAAACCAAGCTAACCAAATCGGCATTTTCTTGTCAGGGACAACTTCGGTCTTGCGTTCTTCTTGTACTTCAAAGTCCCAAGCCTTATCGGGTAATAAGAATCCTTTTTTCGCTGCAGGAATGATGATCATCAACCCTACTAATCCACCAATGATAGAAGGAAACTCCGGACCCAAGAAGGTGGCTACGAGTAATGCAGGTAATGTAAACGATAGACCTGCAAAGAGGGAGAACTTCCACAGAACGAGCCCTTCTTTCCAAGAGTGATTTTGACCGAAAAAACGGGTCAGCATCACAACAAGCAAGAGAGGAATCAAGCTACCGATGAATAAATCGATACTCACAGCCCGACTGGCTACTCCGCTTAAATAATCTATCATTGATTGAGCCCCTACCGCTTGTTCCACCTGACCTGCAAGGTTTCCTCCCTGTCTCAATCCTTGATCGATCCCTACCATAACTGGAGTACCCACCGCACCGAATGATACGGCACTGCTATCCGCAATAAGAGCAAGAGAAACGGCTGCGAGAGGCGGAAACCCTAACGCTACAAGTAATGGTGCTGCCAGGGCAGCAGGCGTTCCAAATCCAGCGGCACCTTCAATAAAAGAGCCGAATAACCAAGCGATTATAATGACCTGCACACGGCGGTCCGGGGAAATCATAGAAAATCCATTTCGAATGGTTTCCATGGCACCGCTGTGCTGCAAAGTATTCAAAAGCAGAATCGCTCCAAAAACAATCCAAAGAATAGTGAAAGCGATGATGATTCCCTCAACTGTGGCAGCACCGATCTGCACCAGGGGGATTTTCCAGAATACAAGACTTAAAATGACAGTCAGTAAGAAGCTGACAGGCATCGCAACAGAAGCTGGTAACCTCAAAATAACAAGAAAAATAAGAGCGGCTAATACAGGAGTCAATGAGGTTAAGAGTTCAAAAACAGACATTTCCATCACCTGCTTAATGTTTATATCTATATTTTACAATGAATTTGTGAATTATTTCACATTATTTGTGGATAGTTTATGACAGTAACTTCTTAACTACTGGGGATCAACCAGATACATGGAGTGAATCTTGATGAACCTGGTAAATAAAGATATTCTCACTCCGTTAAAGTAGAACTTTGTCTATTGAATAGTTAAAAAGAACTAACATAAATAAACTTGATTGAAAATAATTATCAAATCATGTCGACCGATTGATATTAAGGACCTAACTAAATGGTAAAATATAGGTATAATATAGTGATTGAGCTTCTGTTTGAAAGCGTTTATACATTTATTCAGAATATTATTTATGTTATGATAACTTTGGTTTTACAAATAAATTCTCTATGCGAAGGGAGATTCACTTAGTGAAAACAAAAGTTTTATCAATTCTTTCCACAGGTGCATTAGCATTAGGCTTATTAGCACCGATTACTACTACTCCATCTGCAAAAGCCACTACCTCTGCCCCGGAATGGAATGTCGAACGATACGGTGATCGAGTCGATATCGATGGCGTTCTAAACAGACTTTCCGAAGATGAAAGTTACCTGAAAAAAGCAGAAGCTGATTTAAAGAAACAAGCAAGCGAGCTCAATTTCAACAGCGAAGGTGGCATAAACTCATCAGAAGAAAGTCAAAATAGTGAATTTACATATGACGGAGGGACAAAAGTATTTCTGGACAGAGATTTACAGTTTAAAGAATTTACTCTGCGTAGTGTAGGTGAAAATGTAGAGATTTGGGTGGCGAATGACTTGAGCTTCCCTGAAGGGGACGAGCGTCCGGCACACGTTGTTACCCAAGAGCAAGTGGACAAGTTACGTGCTGAATTTGACTCGAATATGTACCCGGTAGCTACTGACTTCTTCGGTAAACCTGATACATTGGACGGATCTAATTCTCCACTGCCCGGAATGGTAGGTTTACCTGAGGGCTATTACGAAGGTAGTGATAAAGTCATTATGCTAGTCGATAATATCAAAGACGATGGCTACTATGACCCAACATATCCATTCTTTGTTGCAGGATTCTTCTGGCAAACTCTCGAGAACTATATTGATCGTAATATCATTACCATTGATACGAACAGCTGGGAAACACGTCTGGAAAACACCTTTTACGCTACAACCATCCACGAGCTTCAGCACTTGATTCATGCTGACAATGATGGAGCAGAAGAATCTTGGCTAAATGAAGGAATGTCAACATTCTCAGAATTCTTAGGTGGATATGGACATGGTGAAGGATCGATCAATTTCTATCTCGATCACCCTGAGAACTCATTAGTAAACTGGGATGATCATCGTTCAGCGGAAACAGGTCCGGAAACTATTGCTGATTATGGTCAAGTATATCTATTCACTCTTTATATGTACGACAAATATGGTCAAGAATTCATCCGTGACCTTGCTAAGAGTGAGATGCAAGGGTTAGAGAGTGTTGATGATATGTTAAAGCAATCTGGTGAAAAAGAAGATTTCACCAAGCTGTACCAAAACTTTATTACAGCTCTATCTCTAGATGACGGTACTGGAGGTACTTATGACTTTGAAAGTATTAATCTAAGGGAACTTCCCATTAATAATGAAGGTGATCTACGTGGAAAAACGGTAGATTACGAAAAAGCATCAACATTTGAAAAAGAAGGCGTTCCTGCGTGGGGCGGTGACTTCAAAGAGCTGGATTTTCAAGATAAAATTAGATCTATTGAATTTGACGGAGTGGACTTCTTACCTGTTCCGTGGAAATCAGTAGCAAACCCACTTGGAGGAGACAATCAAGTCCTATGGGCAAATAAAGGGGATGAATTAGATAGTGCGATTATTTTTGATGCAGACCTTTCAAGTGTGGACTCTGCGACATTAAATTTTGATAATCTTATCGATATCGAAGAGCAATGGGATTTTGGAGTGGTTCAAGTCTCTACTGATGGCGGCGATACCTGGACATCGCTGGCAAATGAAAATACTCGTTCAGATGTTGTAGAGGAAGGATATCCGAAGATTAAAGAAAACCTTCCAGGATTCACAGGTCATTATGAAGACTGGAAACAAGAAAGCTTTGACTTAAGTGAATATGCTGGCCAAAAGGTACTGATTTCTTTCCGTTACTTAACAGACTGGGGTTACAATGATTCAGGTTGGTTTGTAGATAATATTGAAATTCCTGAAATAGGCTACTCAAATGAAGGGAACTCAGTAGAAGGTTTCAAATCTTTTGCGGAACTAAAAGGTGAGTACGTAGAATACACTGTAACTTTCGTTAACGAAAGAGAAGTAGGTAACAAGAAAGGTTCAAAAACGAAGCATAAAGTTGTAACAGTCGATCCATTTAACGTAACGGAAGAAGACGCTCTTCAACTCCGTCAGTTATTCCAAAACGGTAAAAATTATATGATTACATCTTATGCTGCCCCGGTGTCAGATAAGAATCCGGTTGATTTCACGTATGAAGTGAAACTAAAGGAAAAGAATATTAAGAAAAATTAACTTCCATACTTTATTGGCGGTCTCTCAATTGAGAGACCCTTTTTTCTGTTGGCTCTTCTCAGAATTATTATTTAAATAGGTTTTTGTGAAAGCTTAGCAACAAATTTAACGAGCAGGGTTCATTATGAGAATTTTTTTCTTCACCGACATAAAGTCTCAAAGTTTTACTCGAGTAATTGCATGAAGTCGCTTATAGAAACACAAACTAAATTGATAAGATATATTTTGTCCATCACAAAAAAACATGTTAAACTAAGAAGCAGAATAATCATTAGCAATCATAAAGAGTCAACTGATAAATAGTGTGTTTTTGGAGTGGACATTTGTTTTTAAAACGCTTACATAACAGGAGGATACGTATATGACTAGTAAAACATTAGATCATTTTTTACAGGAAAATCTTGAAGACCTAAAATCACGTGGTTTATATAATGAAATCGATCCATTACAAGGTGCAAACGGACCGATGATTACGATCAATGATAAGAAACTTGTGAACCTTTCTTCTAATAATTATCTTGGACTCGCAACGGATGAACGCCTGAAAAAAGTAGCGATCGAAGCGGTGAAAGAATATGGTGTAGGGGCTGGAGCCGTTCGTACAATCAATGGTACCCTTGATCTACATGTGAAACTGGAAGAAAAGCTCGCGAAGTTTAAAGGCACAGAAGCAGCCATTGCTTATCAATCAGGTTTCAACTGTAATATGGCTGCCATTTCAGCGGTTATGGACAAGAACGACGCCATCCTTTCTGATGAACTGAACCATGCTTCCATTATTGACGGATGTCGTCTTTCGAAAGCAAAGATTATCCGTTTTGGTCACTCAGATATGGAAGATCTTCGTGCGAAAGCAAAAGAAGCCAAGGAATCGGGTCAATACAACAAAATCATGATCATCACCGACGGAGTATTTTCAATGGATGGAGATGTATGTAAACTTCCTGAAATCGTTGAAATTGCTGAGGAATTTGATATCATGACGTATGTAGATGACGCTCACGGTTCCGGGGTCCTTGGAAAAGGTGCAGGAACGGTCAAACACTTTGGCCTATCAGACAAAGTGGACTTCCAAATGGGTACGTTATCGAAAGCAATAGGTGTAGTTGGTGGATATGTGGCAGGAACTCAGAACCTGATCGACTGGTTAAAGGTACGCTCACGTCCATTCCTATTCTCTACATCCTTGACTCCGGCTGATGTTACGGCTTGTACAGAAGCACTTGATCTCATCATGAACTCTACAGAGCTTCAAGATAATATGTGGGAAAATAGTCGCTATCTGAAAGAAGAGCTGACGAAGCTTGGCTTTGATATTGGAAACAGTGAGACTCCTATCACTCCGGTTATCATCGGTGAAGAGCAGGCAACCCAGGACTTCAGTAAACGCCTGTATGAAGAGGGTGTATATGCCAAATCCATTGTGTTCCCAACCGTACCAAGAGGAACAGGACGCGTGAGAAATATGCCTTCAGCAGCCCATACGAAAGACATGCTTGATCAAGCGATTAAAGCATATGAAAAAGTCGGTAAAGAAATGGGAATTATCTAACCCCCCTTTATAAATAATGTGATAGGGTCTGGCTATAAAAGTCAGCCCTATCTGCATGAATAATGAAATCATTCTATCACCATAGGGAAATGCAGGAGGAAAGACGATGAAAAAGATTCTAGTAACGGGTGCCTTGGGACAAATCGGTTCTGAGCTCACCAATAAACTTCGTACTGTGTACGGTTCTGATAACGTCATTGCGACAGATATCCGGGAAACAGATAGTCCTGTCGTAACGGACGGCCCATTTGAGCAATTAGACGTCACTGATGCAGGGAAAATGTTTGATATTGCTAAAACGAATAAGGTGGATACCATTATTCACCTCGCAGCTCTATTATCTGCAACAGCGGAAGCAAAACCCCTACTTGCCTGGAATCTAAATATGGGTGGATTGGTAAATGCCCTGGAAGCAGCAAGAGAATTGGAATGTCAGTTCTTCACTCCAAGTTCGATTGGAGCATTCGGTCCATCGACGCCAAAGGATTCAACTCCACAAGATACCATCATGCGCCCTACCACCATGTACGGAGTAAACAAAGTATCAGGAGAACTTTTATCAGATTATTACTTCACTAAATTTGGGGTGGACACAAGAGGACTGCGCTTTCCAGGCCTGATTTCGTATGAAACATTACCAGGTGGCGGAACGACTGATTATGCAGTAGAAATTTATTATGAAGCAATCAAGAATAACCAGTATACTTCATACATCGGTGAAGGAACCCATATGGATATGATGTATATGCCGGATGCACTTAATGCGATCATCGATCTTATGGAAGCGGACGGTTCAAAGCTTGAGCACCGTAATTCCTTCAATGTATCTGCCATGAGCGTAGCACCTGAGGATATTGCAAAAGCGATCCGCGTCCACCAACCGGACTTTACGCTGGATTATAGCGTAGATCCAGTCCGCCAAACCATTGCTGAAAGCTGGCCGAACGCCATAGATTCCAGCGCAGCCATGAATGAATGGGGCTTCAAAGCAGAATACGACTTAGCCAAAATGACAGCTGATATGTTAGAAAAATTAAAAACGAAGTAAGCAGATTGATCCCAGAGAAGCGATAGTTTCTTAGGGATCTTTTTTATTCCTTAATCTCTTTTATTTTGGTTTTTTCGCAAAGTTTGAGGCTATCTTAGATAAGAAAGTAGTAGTTGATTTCCGCTACAGGATGCTCGCTTTCCGCGGGGCGTGAGTTGAGCCTCCTCGGGCTTTGCCCTGTGGGGTCTCAACTTTCCCGCTATTCCCGCAGGAGTCGAGCACCTTCCGCTCCAATCAACTTTCTCAGTATAATTTTTTTAATGAAATCACTAATTTTTTGAAAACAATATTATTAAAAAGAGCAGTGGTCCATTTCCTTTTAAGGACATGTAATTATGGTCTCTATTAGATTGTTTTGTCACCTTTTAGCTCTGTCACTAAAATTCTCTTATTGACGGTGAGGGGAACTGCGTAGACTCCTGCGGAAGTACGGTCGTGCCGAGACCCCGTTCGGCTAAGCTGAGGAGGCTCGGCCGAACGTCCGCGGAAAGCGGAGCAGTTCCCCTCACCATCCAGCACAAACTAATTGACAGAGCTTATGTTATTAAACAACAATCTTTGCGAAAAGAGCAATATCAAACGACAAAATATGACAATAATTGATAGTAAATTGGAAAGAAAATGATATACTGAAACAGAATGAATAATTGAAACCAAGCTCCTTTTGGGAAAAAATGGTGATAACCTATATAAATTATGCTAAAATTCAGAAGTCTAAGGATTTTACATAAGGGGGATTCAGATGAGAGAAAAATTGAAAGTATTTGGGATACCTATAGGAATCATGCTTCTATTCATCGCTGCCTTGTTCTTTCACCAGCTGTTATTAGTGAAAGAATTACCTCAGCCGAACTGGAGCCGTTCACTCCCATTAGACTTCACATCAACAGAGAGACCTCAGGTGTTTCAAAACAATGGGGAACTATACATCTCAAGTAAAGGGAAGATTCATGCGTATACAATCAATGATGAAATGAGTGTAGCAGCTGAAAGAGTCATTGATACCAAGATTACTAGAGGCTATCCATTTTGGACGGATGGCAACGAGTTCATCTACTATAAAGATGGAAATTTAGTATCGACACAGGACAATGAGGATCAAATCCTTTCCAAAGAGATCACGGGTCTCGAAGCAAGCGCAAACTATATCTATTATTGGAGTAAAGGACAACTATATGAATATAATGTGCAAGAAGGTTCATCCAGGGAAGTCTACACTTTTCCATCTGGAATTTCTGATGTGCACGTAGGAGAAAACGGAAAAGCTGTCATTCAGGTGGCACAAGATGATACTCATGATTTCGTCTACTATATGAATGAAAACCGTGAAGTAAGTGAGAAGCCTTTTTTACTAGTGAATACAGCACCGAATAAAAAGGTGGATGGGTTAGCGTTTAAAGAAACAGACAAGCGGCTCACCTTACTATACAATGAGAAATCACGCACACAAGGTACGCTTTCCTACAGTACATACAAGGTGCAGGTTCCATTGCAGGAATTAGGATCATCGATTTTAACCGGGAGTCAGATTGAATTCGTAAATAAAGATACCGGCGAAAAGCTGGAGAGTGCCGGTGGGGTACAGTTTGTAGACGTTGATGGTAAAGAATCCGTGGTGTTCACTTCAGAAGGACAGCGTATTGGTGATAACAGTGCGATGAGCTTGTATGCAGCTCCTTTTCAAGATCAGGGGGTTCTGGAGGGTTCTCCTCTTAGTACGACCAAGCATGTCACATATTCACCTGTGCAATTAACAGAGGAAGCACTGGTTTGGTTTAATTACGATGGTGGTACATATGAACTATACGGGGCATCTCAGAACGATCAAGTCGTTTCAGAAAGTACGAACTGGTCGAAAAGATCAGTGAAAGAGGCTATGAACAACGGCGTTCTCATGATGTTCAGCAGCTTGGTGACGGTATTGACATCCTTTTACTGGGTGCTTCCATCCCTCTTTTTATTAATATTATTGTATATATTCAGACCAAATGCGTTTGAAAAAGACGGGATCAGCTGGGCTGAATATGCATCAATCATCATATTTATGCTGATGCCGATCAGCTACACCAGCAATGCAATGAACGCATATTTTTATCAAGTGGCACCGGAGTATTTGGTGTTTCCGGGAAGCGGCTACGCACTATTATTGTTGATTAGTGTGATTACATGGGTGATTTGGAAAATAGGGCGGGACCCAGATTGGGGATCATTTGCAGGTGCCTTTTACTTCATGGGAATCTATATTTTGTTCTATATTACTTCAATCGGTCCATATATATTTAACTTATTTTAACGAATAAAAGTATGAGTGGGACGGGTGACTTAGATGATGGAGAAAATGAATCATATGATAAAACATACATTTTACAACAAAATAATGATCCTCATGGCTCTATTTGTCATACAGTTCATCGTTCTACTCTCCATTGATAAGCCATGGAACGTAATCACTGCCCTTCTGGTAACCATTGTAGGGGTAACGTTTCTGGTACACTTATTAATAAAAGGGAAAACCTTTCTGGCAGAGCATCGAAAATTGCTGGAAGAAGAAAATCAGCTTTCAACCCTTCTCCATTCACTGCCGGATTTTGTGTGCTTTAAGGATGGACAGGGCCGCTGGTTAAAGGTCAATCAATTTGGCAGAAAACTATATAACCTTGAACGAATTGATTATGTAGGGAAGACTGACAGGGAATTAGGAGAGATGGTTCCCTTTTTTAAAGACGCCTTCGACTACTGTGTTGACTCCGATGAACAATCTTGGAAAGCTGAAAAGGTAACGAGATGTGAAGAAGGATTCTACCTTCCGAACGGTGAATACAAGACCTTTGATGTCATAAAAGTCCCGTTATTTCATTCGAATCAGACAAGAAAAGGATTAGTCATCATCGGCCGGGATATTTCTCAGCAGAAAATAGCTGAAGAAATGCTATTAAGAAAAGAGAAATTATCGGTAGTCGGGGAGCTTGCGGCGGGAATCGCCCATGAGATCCGGAATCCCCTTACAAGCATCAAGGGCTTCATTCAACTGCTTGAAGAGAATGAGCATGTATCCGAAAATTATCTCAACGTCATGTCCTCCGAGATGGATCGAATCAACCAAATTGTAGGAGAGTTACTCATTTTATCAAAACCTCAAATGAGGGAATACCAGGTCTTTGATATGAATGAGGTGTTAAACTATGTGATCAAGGTAATGGAGCATGAAGCAATCCTCAAAGGGATCACATTAAATGTTCAAGTACCATCATCCTCCATTCACGTATTTGGAGATAAAAATCAATGCGTACAGGTCTTTATTAATATTATAAAAAATGCAATCGAATCGATGGAAGAAGGAGAAATCCGCGTCAACTGGAACATTCTGAACGAAAAGTTCATCATCTCCATTCAAGATCAAGGGGTGGGAATACCGCCTGATCGATTAAAGAGACTGGGTGAGCCGTTCTTCACTTTGAAAGAAAAAGGCATGGGACTCGGGCTGACCATTAGTCAAAAGATCATTGAAGACCATAAAGGGTCTATACTCATTGTATCAGAAGTCAACAAGGGAACAAAAGTAGAAGTAACCTTACCGGTGAAACATAAATGAAATCCAGGGCTGCCTCATTGCGAAGCAGCCTTTACCTATGTATACGACAAAGTTTGGAAGACTATTGGAACATTAGCTTGGAACGGGGAAGGGGCTAGACAAAAAAGGGTTAATGAACAAGAATGTACATGAATAAGATGAAAGGAGCATCTATGCAGGCTTCTCTTAATAGAAGCCATAAAGGAGATATGAATTCATGCCAAAACCATCGGTCCTCCATTCCTTTCATCCATTAGGACAGTTAGAACAATTTCGCAAGGATCCCCTCCTGTTTTTAGAAAAGATGGCAGGGAAAGACGAAGAAAAGTTCAATTTCGTTTTGCCAATCGAACCGTTCATTTATTCATGAGCCCTGCATTAGTGAAAGAGGTACTCGTCACTCAGTCAGATTCCTTTCATAAGTCAAAGCAATTCAGGGAACTTCCCCTGTTGATACGAGAAGGACTTGTGACGAGCGAGTCGCCGCTACATACAAAACAGAGAAAAACGATTCAACCTTATTTTACACCCCGTCATATTCAGCAGTATATGAGTGAAATGATCGAGTCTGCTTCTTCTATGATGGAGGACTGGGAGATAAACTGTTCCCGGGACATTTCCAAGGATATGATGGAAGTTACCCTGGCGGTCATTACGAAAACCATGTTTAATATGGATGTTAAAGAAGGCTATCAGAAAGTTGGTGTCCACCTCGAAACCATTATGGAGACTGCTACAAAACGGATTCGGTCTTTTCTTAAGCCTCCACTATCTTGGCCGACTGCTGAAGTGAAGCAATATAAGACGTCCATTCAAGAATTAAAACGGGGCGTGGAGGAAATCATCCATCAAAAAGAGTATCATCAGGATGAGAAAGAGGATTTGCTTCACGCCTTACTTCATGCCCGGGATGAGGAAGGGAATGGTGTGTCAAGAAACCAGCTGATGGACGAAGTGATGACCATCTTTGTGGCTGGCCATGAAACGACAGCGAATCTCCTTTCCTGGTTCTTCTATTCGCTTCAGTGCGATAAAGAAGTGAAAAAACAAGTCTATGAAGAAGTCGATAGAGTGGTAGGGAAGGATGAACTAAGAAGTGGCAATCTTCCACACCTCCATTATACGCGGCAAGCTCTTCAAGAAACGCTACGCTTGTATCCTCCCGTTTGGATGTTTGGAAGAATCGCAGTTAAAGACGTTATGATTGGGAATCACCTTATCAAAGAAGGTAAGAATGTCCTTGTGTCACCTTATCTGATGCATAGGAATGAGAAGGATTTCCCTGACCCTTTAACATTTGACCCTGAGAGGTTTCTAGAAGCCATATCCAAAAAGATTGCACCCTATGCCTACTTTCCATTTGGAGGAGGACCAAGAGTCTGTATCGGCAATCATTTCGCTCTACAAGAAGCATTGATCATTGCTGTTTTATACGTACAGCGCTTCACGTTCGAAATGCCGGGTAGTAAGAAGGTGGAGTGTCACCCTCTTATTACGTTAAGACCTAAAGGTGGATTAAAGATGAAGATCAGAAAAAGGGATAGCGGCTTGTAAGTAAAGCCTGTTTTCTAAAAGGTGACTTTTTAGTGCTTCTTTGTAGATCGTTTTTATGGGGGAATAAATGCTCAACATATCTACAATGGAAGCTTTATTGTGTTTGTCTTCCTTAATTTATAGTCAATAAGAATGTAGAACCACAGAGTGGATTGTAGCGGAAGGCAATTGACTCCTGCGGGAAATAGAGGAAAGGTCGAGACCCCACAGGGCAAAGCCCGAGGAGGCTCGACTTCCTCCCCGGGGAATCTTGTGCCTGTAGCGGAAAGGAACGGTCAACGTTTTGTTCACTGCTCAAAGAAATAAAAAACCCAGGTTCGAATTCGAACCTGGGTTTACTTCATTAAAAAATCATATGAGCAATCGCAACAATGACAAGTAAAGTCAAGAATGTACGCTGTAAGAAGATGATCACTAAGTCCTTGAAATCAACCGGGATCTTTGAACCTAGTAACAGTCCCCCAACCTCAGACATGTAGATCAATTGTGTTACAGATAAACAAGCAATCACAAAACGTGTCAGTTCACTTTCAATTCCAGCCCCAAAGATGGCTGGAAGGAACATATCGGCAAAACCGACAAGGATCGATTGAGACGCTTCTGCTGCCTCTGGAATTTGTAGAAGCTCCAGTAAGGGAATAAGCGGCATACCGATGTACTCGAAGAACTTAGTATTCTCCGCTACGATCAGTGCCGTTGTACCGATCGCCATAACGATTGGTGCAACCCCCATCCACATATCCAACACATTTTTCATTCCATCAGTGAAAAACTTGGAAGTACTATTGTTATTCTTCGCCTGAACAAGGGCTTGTTCATATCCATAACCTACGCGGCTATAGCCTTCTGGAATGACTTCCATTGTGTTCTTGCCTTCTTGGTCATTATAGTAAGTGTCAGGCTTACGAGATAATGGTGGAATTCGTGGCAGCACGATTGCGGCGATAATTCCTGAAATTGCTACTGTTATATAGAAAGGAATGAAGTATTTTCCAAGACCAACCTCAGAAATGACGACTAAACTGAATGTAATGGATACAACAGAGAATGTCGTACCAATGATTGCTGCTTCCTTCTTCGTATAGTACCCTTCTTCATATTGCTTACTTGTCAGTAGCACCCCGATCGTTCCGTCCCCTAACCAGGAAGCTAAACAATCGATGGAAGAACGGCCGGGCAAACCGAATACGGGACGCATCACTTTCGTTAAGAGAGCACCGAATAATTCAAGTAGACCGAAATTCAATAATAAAGGTAGAAAAAGTCCGGCAAATAAAAATACAGAAAATAGAATGGCCAGAAGTCCATCCGGATTTAATAGAAGTCCACCCGTTGCGTCTGACCAGACCCATTCAGGCCCTAATTTAAATAGAGTCATGATCGCAAACACAGCACCCAGTACTCTGACAAAAACCCAAACAGGTCTTACATCGAACAGGCTTGTGAAAAACGGAGATTTTTCAATGAAAGCCGGGCGTATGAACTTTGTGATAAACGTTCCCAATACAGTAAGGATGATCAATCCTGTCATGATTGCAGGTACATAGCTTCCAATCCAGTCCTGTAATAGTCCTGAAAGAACGGCGATTGGTATCGTGATCCCGTCTTCCTGTGGTATCGGAACCATAAAAAGAAAAATTCCCAATAGGGAAGGAATGATAAATCGTAAATGACTTGTTAATGTAAAGCGATGTTGTCGATTCATAAATTCACCTCAGATGTAGTTATAACGGAAAATGAAACATTATTCATTTTAATGCATACATATAAATTTGTCCATAAGAAGTTCCCCCAAGGGACATTATGCATTACCTAGCTGTTTTTCCCAAAGGGTGTGAAAGTGAAACATAAAATGTCGAAAAATCGATTTATTAAACAAATGTATACAAAAAAGAAAGCGCTATCTTTAAGTACCTCTTCTATTTTACTAAAATTTTAAAAAATTTCAATTATAAGCTGAAAAACATTTTAATTTCTTACCTGAAAAAATTTATTAATTATTTCGATAATGAGGTTTAAGTAGTAAGAAAGAGGGTATTAAGAATTCATACCTTGGTTAGTCAGGAGTTGTAATCGATGACATCTTTAACGATACTTACGGAAGAGCAATTGGCTAATGTCTATCAATTAGCACAGGAAGAAGGATTGGAAGAAGAATTTATTGAGATGTTAGAAGGGGAGCTGGAAAGAAGAGAAATCGCTCGATAGGACCCATAATAAAAACAATGAAACGTCATACATAACGGCTGATCTCCTCCCGGGAGGTCAGCCTATTTTTATTGTCATAAAACAAAAGTGCCATAGAGAGTCTCAGGCAAAGCCGAAACACTCTAAGACACTTTTAGTTTTTTTATAAGAATAGTAATCCAAGGGAAATGACGACTCCACTAATGACAAGGATAATGACGCAGTAACCCATAATATCCTTCGCCTTTAATCCTGCAATCGCTAAAGCAGGCAATGCCCAGAACGGCTGGATCAGATTTGTCCAGGCGTCTCCCCAAGCGACAGCCATAGCGGTCTTAGCTACAGAAGCATCCAGTGTTTGAGCGGCATCAAGCATAATGGGAGCTTGGACAGCCCACTGTCCTCCCCCGGAAGGAACAAAGAAGTTCACAATCCCGGCGCTGAGGAAAGCGAAGAAGTAAAAGGTCACATCATTTGAAATAGATACAAAGGCCTCGGACATGACGACAGCAAGACCGGATGCCGTCATCATTCCCATGATTCCCGCGTAGAAAGGAAATTGAATGACAATCCCGCTCGCGCCTTTGATCGCTTCCTGAACAGCCGCAAGAAAGCGTTTTGGCGTCCCGTGAAAGAGAATGCCAAGAAATAAGAATAAAAAGTTCACGATATCTAAATTGAGAGCGAAACCGTTTTGAACAAAATATGAAAATAGGAACGCAATCCCGAGAACGGCAACTATAACGGATAAAATCATACTGTTTTCAAGACGCTCAGCAGGTGTTAATGCCTCTTTTTCAAGAGTGGCGGCCGTTTCATTAAAGATTTCAGGATCTACGGTTACAGTTTCTTCTTTAGACGGCATCAGCATCCTGTTGATGACCGGAAGAACAATAAATAGAGCTAACACAATCAGGACATTGAACGTAGCGAAGATCGTCTCGCTTGTCGAGATGACACCGATCATATCCTGGAATGGATGATCAGCTGTTGCAATCGATAACGGAATGGAACCCGAGAACCCTGCATGCCAGACAATAAATCCAGAATAGGCACTGGCGATCAGCAATCGATAATCGACACCTTTCACCCGTTTTGCCAACTCTTTCGCAAATAATGCCCCGATTACAAGCCCGAAGCCCCAGTTGATCCAGCTGGCAATCATCGAAACGACAGTAACAATGACAATCGCGGAACCAGGTGACTTAGCAAATGAGGCCAGGAAACCAAGGAACCGTTTAAACAGTGGACTGCTTGCCAGTACATACCCCGTGACAAGCACAAGGACCATCTGCATGGAAAAGGCAAGCAGGCTCCAGAATCCGTTACCCCAATATTGAACCATCTCGAGGCTTGAACTTTCAGTGAAGATAAGACCAAATCCAAATACGGCAAGTGTTAAAATGACAACGAATAAAAATGGATCAGGCAGATAGCGTTGCATGATCTTGTTCGATAATGATATAAGTGCTTTCATCTTTTAATCCCCCTTATTTAATACACACCCTTTCTATTCTTCTATAATGATAAGTGAAAACCCTTTCATCTATATGAAAATGAAGAGCCCAAATCAAAAAACGCCTGACTCATTTAAAAGAGATCAGGCGCCCTGCGCTTATTTCTTTATGGGTCGTGACGCTCCCTTCCTTTCCTTACGCAGAAGTCTAAATAATGTCACACACATCAAGATAAGGATGACAGTGAATGGCAATGCGGAGACGAGAGAGGCGGTCTGTAAGCCCTCCAGTCCACTGGATACCAGCAAAACGGCGGCAATGGCTGCAATGAGTACTCCCCAGACGACTTTCACTATCATAGGAGGGTTCAAGCTTCCCTCTGTCGTCATGCTACTCAAAATATAGGTCGCTGAATCAGCGGATGTAATTAAAAAGGTAAAAATCAATAAGATGGAGATAACTGACAGAATCATGGTAAAAGGAAGTTCTCCATACGTTGAAAATAATGCACTTGTAACATCTTTGTTGACCCCTTCGGCAATGGAGGTACCATTAAATAAATCCAGGTGAAGAGCTGTACCACCAAAGACAGCAATCCACATAAGGGCAATCAGTGGAGGAACCACCAGGACCCCTATGATAAATTCCCTTATCGTTCTCCCTCTTGATACCCTGGCGATAAAAGCACCTACAAATGGAGACCAGGCGATGGCCCATGCCCAATAGAAAATCGTCCAATCCTGTACCCATGTTCCCCCCTGATAAGGAGTCAGTCGTAAACTGTAGCGAATGAAATTAGAAATATAGTCACCGATTCCAAGTATGAACGTGTTTAATATAAAGACGGTTGGCCCTACTATGAATACAAATAGCATCAAAAAAAGAGCCAAGGATAAATTTACATTACTAAGCCATTTAATTCCTTTATCGAGGCCGGTTGTAGAAGATGCTAAATAAAGGATAAGAAGAATGAACACAATCAAGAGTTGAGAAAGTGTGCTGTTACCCACTCCAAATACGGAACTTAATCCTCCGTTTATTTGGAGAATCCCTAACCCCAGTGAAGTAGCTACACCCATGACGGTTGCGATGACAGCCAGGATATCAATGGTATTCTTAATCCCTTTCCCCTTCTTTTGTCGACCGATCATGGGAGATAGAGAAGTGGAAACCAGTCCATTCTCCCCTTTTCTAAACTGAAAATAAGCAATGATCAAGCCTACAATCGTAAAGACAGACCATTGACTGACCCCCCAATGGAAAAAGGAATAGCCCATTGCAAGGCGGGCGGCTTCTTCCGTTTGCGGCTCTACACCTGGAATGGGGGTCTCAAAGAAATGACTCATCGGTTCAGCAATCCCCCAGAAAACAAGACCAATCCCGAACCCTGCGGAAAATAACATCCCAATCCAGGTGAAGAAAGGATACTGCGGTCGTTCATCGTCCTTTCCCAAACGTATTTTTCCGTATTTGCTTCCCATAAGAAACAGTAGAAAGAGCACAAAGAAAAAAACGGCAGCGAGATAAAACCATCCAAATGAATAGGTAGTGAAACTAAAAGCAGCATTTGCCCCTTTAGCAAAAAGTTTCGGAAAAGCAGCCCCAAACACAACTAAAATGGACACAATAATAGCTGAAATCCAAAACACTTTGTTCAAATATGTACGATTACCCACGATTTACCCTCCTGACATAGTAGACGAACGTTCTCTTATATTTTCATACCCTAAATCTAAAGGGTTATTCATAAGCAGGAGGTGGTTCAGTACAACACGGGAAATGTTTCATGATACAATGGGTAAAATTATGAACTTTTAACAACAGGAAGGTGTCTACTTATGATTACATGTATAGCAACAGATATGGATGGAACGCTCTTGAATGAAAACCAGGAAATCAGCGAAGCCAACAAACAAGCCATCCTGGATGCGCAGCGACAAGGCATTGAAGTCATTGTTGCTACAGGAAGATCCTATGAGGAGGCCCGTTTCGTTATAAAGGACGCCGGCATCTCATGCGATATCATCTGCGCCAATGGTGCCGAGGTTCGAAATAAAAAGGGTGAAATCGTCTATCAGGCCGGTATCGAATCAGCACTGGCGAAAGAAATTGCCGCTGCCTTAAACGAGACAGGCATTTACTTTGAAATATATACGGATCAAGGAACGTATACTGAAAACTATGAAATGGGTATCGAGCTGATTGTCGATATTTTCAAAACAGCCAATCCGGATGTGTCGGAAGAACAAGTGAGACAAGCAGCCAAAGAACGATTTGATAAAGGTCATATCAAATTAGTAGAAGATTACGGGTCACTCTTCGGGGATGCATCCCAGCTTGTTTACAAGTTCCTTGTTTTCTCTTTTGATGAAAAGCAATTAACAGAAGCGAACGAAAAATTAAATGAAATAACTGGCATCGCCATCAGCTCATCGGGTAGAGAAAATATTGAGGTGAATAGCCTTGAAGCACAAAAAGGAGTCGCTCTTCAGAAGCTTCTGAACGACAAAGGGCTTTCAGCAGAACATGCCATGGCAATGGGGGATAACCTTAACGACCTATCCATGATGAAAGCAGTGGGAAGACCAGTGGCCATGGGGAATGCCTTAGATCAAATAAAAGAATTCTGTCCATTCATCACGGCAACAAACCGTGAAGACGGTGTCGCAAAAGCGATTCAGGAAGCTCTACAACAGACGGCAAACTCATGAGAACGTCTTCAGTTGTCCATACTGGTTAAAAAAAGTGAATAAGGGAGCTTGAAAAAATGAGAAACCGAAATAGCAGTCGTTCGTTCTTTTTCATCATTGGCCTTACCTTACTACTCAGTGCCTGCTCGATAGGACAGCCAGATGTACAACAGGAAGAAAGTGAATCCGTCAGCAAACCGAGTGTCGAAAGCAGCGTGATCGCACAAAATCTCTCCATTCCCTGGTCGATTCAAAAGCTGGATGATGTATTCTACATCACCCAAAGGACAGGGGATATCATTGAAATAAAGGATGGCAGGAAATCCGTTGTGAAAACCATTCTTTCAATACCGTTATCGAAGCGTGCTGAAGCGGGATTACTGGGATTTGTACTTCATCCGGACTTCAAGACTAATCAGCAGGCGTATGCCTACTACACATATGATGAATCAGGAGACCCTTACAACCGGGTAGTAGTATTGCAACGATCGGAAAACGAGTGGAACGAGGAAAAGGTATTACTGGACCGAATTCCGAGCGGTCAGTACCACCACGGGGGAAGACTTGAAATCGGTCCGGATAACAAGCTCTACATCACGGCAGGGGATGCCACTCAACAGGATAAGGCTCAGGACCTCTCCTTTCTTGGCGGGAAAATTCTTCGGATGAAGTTGGATGGTGGAATACCAAACGACAACCCATTTAGGGATTCTTACGTATACAGTTACGGTCATCGGAATCCTCAGGGACTTGCATGGAACAAAGCTGGAGAGCTATATGAAACAGAGCACGGACCGAACGGATATGATGAAGTAAACCGTATCGAAGCCGGCAGCAATTATGGATGGCCAAAGATTACCGGGGATGAAAAAGAAGAGTCTTTGATTTCTCCACTCGCTCACTCCGGGGAACCTTCATGGGCCCCGTCAGGAGCGGATTTTTGGAATGAAGATTTAGTGTTTGCTTCTCTCGCAGGTCAAAGTGTGAAGCGATTCGACCCTGAAACCGGCAAAGTATCGGAATTGCTGACAGGATTTGGACGTATTCGGGACGTGTTTGTGGAAGGTGACACCCTTTACTTTGTATCGAATAACACAGATGGACGCGGGATCCCCCGGGAAAATGATGATAAATTGTATGAGGTGGATTTAAATTCATTGACGATTGAAGAATAAGATTTGGATACATTCCTTAGCTCTGAACTGGGGGAGGTATTTATTTGCAAAAAAAATAACACGCTAAAGAGCGTGTTTATGAATTCTTATTCTCATCATTGTCTTTATATTTCAGAATAGCGATCACAAACATCCCAAAGCTGAGCATCAGAGATAATACTTCAAATGTATTCATGGATACATCGCCTCCTTACTCTAATGCTTCCCTGATCCAGGTTTGTCCTATACGCTTCTTAAAAATAAAAAACATGAAACCAATGGAGTACGCGGTTTCATGTTTTTTGTTTTTATCTTGTTAAAATATCCAACACATTTGACAGAAATACACCCTCATCGATGGCAATGGCAATCCGTGAACAGCCCGTCCCAAAGCAGTCTGTACTTCCCGGCCTGAAATCAGCGATGCTTAATCCATTGGCATTACTTTCTTCATGTTGGACGTGGATTACCCTTTTCTCATAGGTGAACAGCCCATCGATGGCTGCGGCAGCCATGACGGCAGAGAGATCATGCTGTGGAGTACCGGCGATACCCGGCTCCAGTTGCTGATACGCTTCGTAATAAAAATCCAGGATGGGTTTGATGATCTGATCCAATGGGGTCTTTGCCCTGGAATGGATGAAATTCACTTGAGCAGGTGTGAGCAGGGCCTTTCTTGTGACATTCAGGGGGACCACAGTCAGGTTCGTAGAATTCCTGCACACAATGTCCGCTGCCACTGCATCCCCATAAAAGTTTGCCTCTGCTACTTCTGTTACATTTCCCGGAACAAGAAACGCCCCTCCCATGATATAGGTTTCCTTCACCAGTGACATGACGTCAGGGCTCAAGAGCAAGGCGATGGCAAGGGACGTACACCTCCCCACACCAACAATCGTGAGTTCCCCGGGATTCTTCTTGATCAGTTGAAACAGCTTGCTGAAATTGGTTTTGTTCCCGTATCGTTCCTCAGGGATTGGCGGGGAGAGGGGACCAAGCCCTTCCACACCATGAATATCCGGAAAAAACTCGGGTTCCTCGCCATTAAGTGGCCGAGTGCTCCCGGCAATGACAGGTATTCCTTTTTGGCCTGCTAATTTTAGTAGATAGGTTGCATTCCGATAGCTTTTGTTCCGGTCTGTATTACCGAATCCACTGACAATACCCACAACATCGATGTCTGGGTTCTTCAAGGCATAGATCAGCGCAATCGCATCATCTATACCGGTATCTGAAAATAGAATAATTTTTTTAATAGAAATCACCTCCTACTATCATATATGTAGGAGGTGTGAAGGTTGCTTGTTGTAATCACTAGATTCATCGATTTATTTGTTGGAGTCTGGTAAGCAGGACGATACTTAGTGATAGAAAAATGAAAGTCATCCAATGCTGATGGTTCATCAAAAGGAGAGTCAAACTGACGCAGCTCAGTAAAATGGGGATCCATCCCCACATTATTTTGATCAATTCATATATCCTCCGTCTATTTTCCATTATCATTAAACGATTTTGAAAGAGCATGAATGGCGAGTTCGAGCTGTTCCAACTTTTTCTCAAGTTTCACTAATAGAAAGAGTGTGACGGCAATGGGAAATCCGAAGTTACCAAGTAATTGAACAAATACCGAATAATCCATTAGTACTCCTCCTTTATATGCCAGGCTGACCTGCTAGAGATTCAGTGCCTTCCCAATGCCTGATGCTATTGCGTTAGAAATTCCCGTGATGAAGGTAGGGTCTTTTAAGAGATTTGTATCATTCACACTATCGATAAAGAGGTTTTCAAGCAAAATCGCAGGCATGGCCGTTTCTCTCAATACGGCGAAGTTCGCTTCCTTTTGACCACGGTCCCTTAAGCCATATCCAGAGAGGTATTTCATGACTTCTCCGTGCAGGACGTCCTGGCGTCTTCCTGTTTCGGAAGAGCTTGTACCTGGATAGATGTAGCTTTCAAATCCGGTGCCTCCGCCTGCATTGTGATGAAGAGATACGAAGTAAGATGCTCCTAAGTTATTGGCGAAATCGGCACGCTCCGACAACTCTACAAAGACATCCGTTTCCCTGGATAAGCGCACATCAACGATATAGTTTGCTTCTAATAATTGCTTCACCTTCAACCCAATAGTTAAGGTAAGGTTCTTTTCCTGCAGTCCGTTCCCAATAGCGCCGGGGTCTGTTCCCCCGTGGCCGGGATCAAGTACGATGATTGGCATATGTTTTCCCCCCTTTTCTTGTTAAGCCCAGTAATACGACCCGGCACCATACGGGTATTCGATGCGGCTGTCATTATGAACGAAGGTCGAGTATTTGATGATCCCGCTGAAGCCGCATGTTTTAGCAACTTCCGCCACTTGGGTCGGTGTCTTTCCAGATGGATCGACATCCGCTGCGATTCCGTACGTATGCATACTGTTAGAGGCTCCGCCGACATTTCGATTATGGGTGATGCTTCTGAATCCAGAATTGATGACAACGGGTGGGTTCCCCAGTTTTTTTCGAAGGGCTTCGAGCTTGTACATTAGTCGTCGCACATTCTCTCTTACCTGAGTCGACCCGACATTCCCCCCAGAGAAGCCGCTTCCATCCTTGGAATAGAATTCACTGAATGCAAAGTTGACCGTCGATCCATCGCTGTCTTCCAGGCTATTCAACTGGCTATGGGTTTGCGGTCCTGCAATTCCGTCTGCAGAAAGACCGTACGCACTTTGGAATCGCTTGACGGCTGCTTCCGTTCCGGGTCCGAATGCCCCATCCACCGATACATAGGTTTTCGAAGGGGAACTTGCCGCCCAGCCTGCAACGCGGATTTGAAGTTCCAATACATCGCTTCCTGAATCACCTTGTCGTAAAGTTCGTGTCCAATTCATTCAACATCGCTCCCTTGATATGGTAATAGGCAAAGGGATGAAGCGGGAGAAAGACCATCCCAATCTCTCTCACTCTTTGTTGTTTGCCTTACACTGTATAAAGAAGAATTGGAGGGGGAAATGACAACCTGTTGGCAAATATTTATTAAATAAAAAGATATATTTATAGAAAAAGGACAAGCACCACAGGTTTGTGAGCACTTGTCCTATCTTTATTGTTTATTTAAATCAAATAACCCTGGTACATTTTCTAATGAATAGTCCCGGACATATCGAATCAGTTTCATCTTTAATTCCTGTTCAAGATCATCTCTATTATCGGCTCTGGTAAGATGCAATGATTTTTTGATCTTCGGTTCGAACGTCCGGATGACCTTCGTTTCATATTCCTTGTTGCATTTCGCTTCTTTGACTAAATCGTATAGAACTCCCATAATTTATGATTCTCCTTTTTCTAATATGGATTTTAATATGCGTAAAGCTTTTCGATGGGTTTTGGATACGGCTTGTTGTGATACTTCCAGAATTCTTGCTATTTCCGTATCAGACCATTCCTGTACGTAGGCTAGATCTAGAATATGCTTCTGTTTGTCAGTCAACATTTCATATGCCTGCAAGAGTCTTTCGTTCTCCAGGCATTCTGTTAAGGTTGAATAATTGGTGAATGGGGCAATGTCCGATGCCGGATCCGGTACAAGATCGATATACGATCCCCCCTCATCATCCACTTTGTTATCCAGGGTCAGAGGGTGTCGTTCGCTATATTTTCTTGTATGCTTGTCAAAGTTCACGCTATGAAAATAAATGGATGAACTGATGTACGAGGTAAATCGAATATCAAAATAATGGGCTTTAAAGGCTTCGTTTAAACGATCTTCCTTACATGCACTGGGTTGAAGTAAAAAATCTTCCACTAACTTCTGGTTCTCCGTTTGACTGATAAAGGAATCAACGGCTTTATTCTGTTTGAGATGAGGATAATGACGATAAAATTCACTCACTAATGAATCCATTTTTTCACCACCAATAGAACGTATGTTCGATTTTTAAGTAAAAAAAAGAGGAGAAAAAACTCTCTCTGCTTTTACTTTATAAAGAAGCGGAAGGGTACTCTGTCCACAACCTTCTTGTTTAATATCGTTCCATAGTACTATCTATTAAACCATAAATTACAGAATGAAGTAAGTGATGAATGCACTAATTTTCCCTATTTATCCACTTATTAGCTGCAATTCTGATTTTAAAAAGGGGTTAGAGGGTATTTTATATAATATAGTATACAATGGTTCATTCTCTAAGAAAGGGAAGTGATGACTATGAGTGGTAGATGGATGTTCGCATTTCTTCTGGCGCCCTTATTACTGAATGGATGTACTGCAGACGATCAGAAGAACGATCAAGATTCTACTGAAGTCAACTCTGATGTACCTGATTCAGAAACCGAACAACCAGCAAACAAGATAGATGTTCTGGCCAACGATGAAAAGATCATCGAGATGTTAAAGAAGACCGGAGTCATACCGGAAGACGCTTCACATGAAGAGATTGAAAAAGCCCTTCAAAAATACCTCCAAGATAAAAACAAAGACCAACTGAAAAATGAAAAAGAAAAGAAAAAATACATTGATGAGATCAAAAAAAAAATTCAAGAGGGTAGCTAGAAAAATGGGTCAAACGGGGCAAGGGGGAAAAATCCTTGCCCGTTTTTTGTGCAACCATGGATCAGCGCATGACGCTTCCCCCTGAAATTTTGACCGATTCCCCGACAATGTTTTCGGCAGCATCACTCAATAGATAGATAATGGTGTTCGCGACTTCATTAGGGGAAGTCAATCTTCCTGAAGGAATGCTATCCTTCGCGATTTCCAGTTGCTCCTCAAGACTTCTGCCTTCACGTTCGCCTTTTGATTTTATTGCGCTTCTTCCCATATCGGTATCCACATAACCCGGGCAAATGGCATTCACTCGTATGTTGTTTTCAATCGCTTCATGGGCAAAGGCTTGAGTAAATCCGGTTACAGCAAACTTAGATGCACTGTATGCGCTATTACCATGAGTCCCTCTCAATCCTGACAGGGAAGAGATATTGACGATGGAACCACTTTTTTTATCCTTCATTTGGTTATAAACTGCCTGTGAGAGCTGGACCAGTGAGAAATAATTTAACTCCATGATTTTTCTCAGGTCTTCTTCGGATAGACTCTCGACCATATCACCGCCGCCTATCCCGGCTGAGTTCACGAGACCTGTGATAGGGCCGTGCTGGTTTCTTGCTGCCGAGAGAAGCTGTTCGCGATCTTCAGTGTCGGTCAGATCCGCTATATAAAGGAAGACCTTGTCTGACTCACGACATTCTTTTTTTAGTTGATTCAGCATCTTTTCATTTCTTCCTGTAACCGTCACCCTTGCTCCTGCCTGGACGGCTACTTTAGCTGTCTCATACCCGATCCCTCCTGTGGCACCAGTGATGAGGATATGCTGGTCTTTCAATGTGCTTTCGTGGAAAAGGAAACTCATTTTTTAACCTCCTTGTGTTGTATAGTAGGGTTTACCCGTTACTGGGAGGAGGAAAACGAACGGATCGGTAAAGTGATGATAAGGAATTGAAAATAAAATTATAAAGTTGAAAACAAAATGCTGAAAGTTGAAAACAAATGTGAGGAAGTTAAAAATAAAACCATCATAGAGGTAATAGACGGGTCAAAAATCAGCTTCTAAGCTCAATTTCCAAGCCGAATTCTGTCGTTTTATCTAAAAAAAGAACCCCAAATCCTCATTTGGAGTCCTTTCTACACGTTTATCCCTTACCAATCCCATTCACAATCATCTGCACAGTCATATCGATTTCCTTCTCATCGTCCCAAGCGGCTTCAGGAAGGAAGAGGTACCTGACAAGCAGCAATCCGAAGATACTCGTGGCTGAAAATCGCACGACAGTGTATGAAGGGAGGTCGATGATCTGTCCCTTTTCTTTGTAATGGTCGACGAGCTTCACGAATTTCTCAATCACTTTTTCTGCGATATGCTCTTTGAATTGTTCCTTCAGCTCAGGATGAAAAGGGATTTCCTGTATCAAAATCTTAAATGCGGTCATGTTCTCTTTCAAAAATTCCTGCCGATTCAAAATCATCGCTTTCAGGAAATCCTCATATCGATCATACTTCGCATCTAACACTTTATTTATATCCCGGATCACAAACGGAGCGATCAACTTGGCCATCGTAGGGGATACAATCGAAAGAAGCAGGTCCTTCTTCGTTTTGTAATGCCGGAAGATGGTTCCTTCTGCGACGCCGGCTTTTTTTGCGATTTGGCTGGTAGAGGTGGAGGCGTAGCCTTTTTCAGCAAACATTTCGATGGCTGCCTCCACGATTTTCTGTTGCTTTTCAGTCAGTGTTTCTTCCTGATCAAATAGCTGTTTAAATATATTCTTTTCCTCAGTCATGCTTTAAACCCCTAACTTGTCGTTCATTACTTACCTATATTTTACGGTATTTTCTGAGGGCTGCAACATTGAGAACGATAAAGAGTATAGAAAATCCAATCAATACCGATAAGTTAAAGAGCAAATCCTCAAATGCAAATCCTCGAATCATTACATCTCTTAAAGCATCCGCAGCATAATATAGAGGGGTGATTGGACCGATCCAGCTCAGCCATTCAGAAATCGTATCTAAATTGAATAACCCTGAAAAGAATATTTGCGGTACGACCACAATCGGGATGAACTGCATCATCTGTAATTCATTCTTGGCAAAAGCCGATAGCAATATTCCAAGTGTCAGGGCCGTGAATGATAAAGAAACGATGATGATCAATACATTGAAAAAGCTTCCTTTCATCATCATGTCCAAGACATAAATCGAATACCAGGAAATCAAGGATGCTTGCAGGAGGGTGACGATACCAAAACCAATGACATAGCTGACGACCATTTCCCAAATCTTGACCGGGGAGGCAAGCAACCTCTCAAGTGTGCCCGTCGTTCTCTCTCTCAGGAAAGATACCCCGCTGATCAAAAAGACAAAGAAGAAGACGAAAAAGCCGAGTAGTACTGGTCCAAAGGAGTCAAACATCTCCATCTCCCCGCTTCCGTACACATACTCCAAATGATCTGATAGTTTTTGAGAGTCGGAGGGGAACAACGTTTGAATTTTTTTCATCACAGCCCCGTTGACGGTGGGGTCACTTCCCTCAATGACTATGGAAGGTGAAGTAGGGTCTTCTAATAAAATATAGCCATCCAGTTCACCATTTTTAATGTCCTGCAATGCTTTATCAGGACTCGTGTATGATTGAAAATCCTTCGTATCGAATTTCGCTTCCATCTGCTGTGACAGATCGACAATCGCCACCTTTGCCTCATAATCATCCGAGTTGAAAACGAGAGACAGCATGCTGAGTATCAGTAATGGAGCTAGAAACATCAAGGCCAATGTGCGCTTATCCCGTAGGAGCTGCTGAAGAATCCGGATGACGAAACCTCTAATTCTCAATGGAAACACCTCCATTTTTCAAAAATACATCTTCAATCGAAGTCACCCCATACGTTTCTTTAATGGCATCCGGTGTGTCGCTTGAAATGATTTTTCCATGTTGCAGGAGGCCAAGCCGGTCACATCTTTCTGCTTCATCCATCACATGGGTTGTAATGATAAGGGTTCTGCCTTCATCCTTAAGACGGTGAAAGCTATCCCATATTTCCTTTCTTAGAACGGGATCAATCCCGACAGTTGGTTCATCCAAAAATAAAACCTCGGGATCATGTAAGAGGGCAATGGCAAGGGAAAGCCTTCTTTTCATTCCTCCTGAATACTGATGGACAGGCTTATTAAGATGAGACAGAAGGTCGACGGTCGTCATCACTTTTTCAATTTGCTCTTTCCGTTGGTTTTTCTTCAATCCATAGAGGGAAGCCATGAAAGATAGATTCTCCTTCGCTGTCAGCTCATCATAGAGGGCATCGGATTGGGCCATATATCCGATGGTTGGGTACAGCTCTTTTGCTTTCAGCTTGTTCCCTTTGAAGGTGACACTCCCTGTCGATGGGGTTTCGAGACCGATCATAAGTTTGATCAAAGTGGTCTTACCCGAGCCGGAGGGCCCTAATAATCCATAGATATCGCCTTTTTGAATGTTAAGAGAAACGTTTTTTAACACTTCTTGAGAGCCGAATGACTTGGATAGCCCGTTCAATTGGATGATGGAATTCAATTGAATCACACCTTTCGTAAGTTAATGAGTGATTACTCACTCCCAATATAGAGTATACTGAGTGAATTGTAAAGTGAGTAATCACTCATTGTCTATTTAAATTTATTTTATTCACTAAATGACCTTTTAGAAGAGGACAATAAAAAAAGAGCCTGAGCGAAGCCCAAACTCTTTTCAAGTCATTATTCTACTGTGTCATTTTCCCATTGATAACTCCAGAATCGTTCAACGGTCACCCACTTTAATGCTTCAGGGTCATTTTGCTGAATGCCTTTTTCTAAATCCTTGAGCATCCATGCTGTTTGGGAGATATGTGCCTTCATGGCACCGATTTTTTGATCTTTTACTGGTGTGATATCAACGAGGATATCCGGCTGTCCTAACGCTTCCTCACAATTCTTGGAGAAGGCAAGGCAGTGGAGCTTCGGTCTTGATGCTTTCGGCAAGCGTCGAACGGCACGGACCACGGCTCTAGCTGTTGCTTCGTGATCCGGGTGAACGGAGTAGTCCGGATAGAAGGTGATGATGAGTGAAGGGTTTAATTCTTCTATCAATTCAGTCACCATGTTGGACAACTTTTCATCATTTTCAAATTCAAGGGTTTTATCCCGGTATCCCATCATGCGTAAATCCTGTATTCCCATCACATCGGCCGCTTTTTGTAATTCTTTTTTACGAATCAGTGGAAGCGACTCTCTTGTTGCGAAGGGGGGGTTTCCTAAGTTTCTTCCCATTTCACCTAATGTGAGGCAGGCGTAGGTAACAGGCGTTCCATTTTTAACGTGGGTGGAAATGGTTCCTGAAACCCCGAATGCTTCATCATCCGGATGAGGAAAGATGACAAGTACTTGTCTTTCTTTTTCCATTTTGACCTCTCCTTTTATATTGGTTCAAGTAGTTTAGCTGAAAGGCGTCGGGCTGATTTCAAGGGCTACGGCCAGTTTTCCATCGGCACCATGACCAGCAAGTAACAGGCGTCCTTGTTCATCGAATTCATAATGAGTCAGTCCTTCAGCATAAATCCAGCCGATTTCAATTTTCAAACCGACACGGTAAGGTCCGTCCCCGATGATCTTCCCGTGCTCATAGTTGACTTTAGCGTTGCGGATATAGGCTCCGGCTGAAAAGAACCCTTCGTTAAAGTGAGAAGCATAGGCTCCGTTGGTGGTTTCTAAATGTATATAAACGTCCTGACGGGCAAGCTGGGTAATGATTCCTTGCACATCAGCAATCTTGATTGGTTCCATTCTTTTTCCTCCTTAAATACAGAAAAGACTCTTAACCATTATGTACTATCTTACTAAAATTCATGAGTGAATGCGAAAAGTATGATTGGGGGAGGGACGTGCTTTTTGACAGGTCCGTCCCTCAAAAAAAATGCCAGGCACGAGATCATTCATTCGTGTCTGGCACCAGCCTTAATTATTTTTTAAAACGGTTATATGCCCCATGCATGACAGGTCCAACGTATTCGTTCAGTTTGAAGCCGTGTTTGATGGCTGCTGTAACAAAGGTTTTCGCGTTTTGCACAGCTTCTTTCACATCTTGTCCATTTGCAAGGTTGGAAGTGATGGCTGCTGCGAATGTACAGCCTGCTCCGTGGTTATACGTTGTTTCTACTTTTTCCTCTTCCAGGAGAGTGAATTCATTTCCGTCATAGAATAGATCGAGAGCTTTGTCGTGCTGTAATTGCTTTCCGCCCTTGATGACAACGTTTTTGGCGCCAAGGTCGTGAATTTTCTTTGCCGCTTGCTTCATTTCATCAATGGTTTTGATCGGACCTGACCCGGCAAGCTGACCTGCTTCGAATAGGTTAGGAGTTACGACGGTAGCGCGCTTGAGCAAATGCTCTCTCATGGCATCCGTTGTTTCAGGGTTTAATACTTCATCTTCACCCTTACATACCATTACAGGGTCGATGACGACTTTATCCAAACCGAATGCATCGATTTTCTTCGCTGCAAGCTCGATGATTTCTACTGTACCGAGCATGCCTGTTTTCATTGCATCGATTCCTACAGAAAGAACGGTTTCCAGTTGCGCTTCCAATGTATCAATGGATAATGGATGAACCTGGTGGTGCCAATGGTTGTTCGGATCCATCGTAACAACCGTTGTAAGAGCCGTCATGCCATACACGCCATGCTCCTGGAACGTTTTAAGATCGGCTTGGATCCCTGCTCCACCGCTCGTATCGGATCCAGCGATCGTAAGGGTTTTTTTCAATGTCATAGTTGCAATCCTCCTAAGAAAGTCACTCGTTATAATTGTAAAAGTCTGACTAAAGAATATAATAACGGAAGGGTAAATACAAATTCTTTTGTTTAAGGCGGTTTACAATAAAAGACGCCGGGAATGATTTCCTCGACGTCTTTTTGGATTGGATGAATCGTTGATGGATCGTTAAAACCTAGAATGGTTTCGCATCATTATTTGTTGCTTCTTTGGAAGCGACGATGACAAGTTTTCCTTTATCGAGTTCTTCTTCATAGACATCTGCTTCTGCCTGGTTCATCCCCACGGACTTCATTTTCGAACGCAATTCATCTCCGCGGCTGTTGAATAGGTTACTCATGGATTCAATGATTCCTTGTTCTTTTATACCGGTGGATTCCGTATGGGTTGCCTCTGTGATGTGTTCAGAACGATGTTTGTCATGGGCGAACACATAGATTTCATCTTTAGAATAACCTTCACTTGTAAACATTTCAATTTCTCTTTTTGCTTCTACCACATTTTCAGCTGTTTGAACTTTATACATAATCAGTACCTCCAATTTGAATTTAATGTCTTGTCCCTCCTTTTCCCGGTTGTAGCAAAATCAAACTTTCCATAATATAGAAATGTTTTCGAGAGAATAATTGTTTCCAAGATTCTACATTATTTCCTATAATAGAAGAGAGGAAGGTGGAGCATTTGACAAATCAATACAAGAAAATACAAGAAATAGAAGCGATTTTAGCGGATTTAAAAGCGAATGAAAGAGAGACCAGTGCCTCTTTGGCTTTTGAGAATAGAAGCAGTAGACGTTTTCCGGCTTGGAAATTAGCAACATCCGTTCTGTCCTTTTGGAAAAATAGAGTGTTGTTGATTCTCCTTCTTTTCATCCTATTAATAGGAGGAGTATCCATAGGGGTCTATTCATGGTTATCCGGCTCCACCTTTACAGAAGAGAAAGGGGCGTTTGTCGAACGGATTCAAGAAATGAGTTCTTTGGCGACGGCTCAAGGGTTTGTAAAGGCCGTGATCGAGCAGGAGGATAATCAACTATTCGGGAAAGACATCAATACAGATCTTCCCGGGACAAAACGTAAGCTTCTGATGGTAGTTCCCGGAACGGTACTTGCAGGGGTTGATTTACAGGGTATCGATGAAGACGATATAGTAGTTGATGAAGAGAAGAAAGAAATTCAATTAACCTTGCCACGTGCAGAGATTCTTCAAGACCCTTCCATTGATACTGAGAACATCAAGACCTTTTCTGTAGAAGGGATCTTCAGAAATGATGTGGACTGGAATGAAGGGTTTGCCCTTGCGGAAGTGGCAAAAGATCAAATCAGTCAGGAAGCGATTGAACAAGGGTTGCTTCAAGCCGCGGAAAAAAACGCAGAGAAATCGTTGAAGGGTTTCTTTGAACATTTGGGCTATGACGTTACGATTCAATTTCAGGACTAGAAAGGATGTCTAACAGTGACGAAGAACTTTCAAAACGATTGGGCAGACATTCTGGAAGATGAACTTCAGATGGAATACTATCAGACCTTGAGAGAATGGCTAAAAGGAGAATATGAAACGAACACGACGTATCCTTCCATGCATGATATCTTCAATGCATTTCATTACACAGCATACGAAGATGTAAAGGTTGTATTGCTTGGACAAGATCCGTATCACGGACCGAATCAGGCAGAAGGTTTAAGCTTTTCGGTTAAAAAAGGTGTCAAGATTCCCCCGTCGTTACGAAATATGTACAAAGAGCTTCAGGAGGATATCGGATGTCCGATTCCTGCCCATGGTTCCCTGGTAAAATGGGCAGAACAGGGCGTGCTGCTGTTAAATACCGTCTTGACCGTACAAGATGGGAAAGCGCACTCCCACCGGGGAAAAGGGTGGGAACAATTCACGGATCATGTCATCTCGATCCTGAATGAAAGGGAGAAGCCGATGGTGTTTATTTTATGGGGGAAACCTGCTCAGTCAAAGCAGGCGCTCATCGATTCTTCCAAGCATTATATCGTGACGGCTCCCCATCCGAGTCCATTATCTGCACACAGGGGTTTCTTTGGAAGTAAACCATATTCACAAACAAATGATTTTTTACGGAAACAAGGGATAAACGAGATTGACTGGTGTATTGAATAACCGGATGTTTCACGTGAAACACTGGATGGCCCCTCGTATATGAGGGGTTTATTTTGTAGAAGGGGGACGCCAAATGAAAAATGAGAAGCGTATCAACTGCTTTCAATGTCAATATTTCTATACAACCTGGGAGCCGGCTCATCCCCGGGGGTGTAAAGGCTACGGGTTCAAAACGAAAGCCATGCCTTCACTAGTGGTTTTCCAATCCTCAGGAAGTCCCTGCATGAAATTCAAGCCTAAAGTGAATTGACGATAAGAAGATATTTGCGAAATCCTTCATTTAGAATTAGGATAGTGATGTAGGTTAAACAGAGGAAGTACATACTGTATGTAATCGATAAATCATGTACGGGAAGACGTCTGGAAGGAGTCATCAATTGTGAATATCCCTCATCAATCATTAATAAAGAAAATAGAACATGAACTCGGAAAGGCAAAATCAGCCGAAAGGTCACAGCAAATCCGTGAGCATGTGTATTCAATAAAGGCTCTATGTGAAGTTTTGTTGGAGGAAAACCACGGGGCATCTACTTCAGCACCTTCGTTTCAACCTCAACAAACAATGCCATATTTACACGAATCACAGCCAAGTCAGAAGCCTGTTTCCATCCAGAAAGAAGAGCCTCTGGAAACGGATGACGGAGCGAATGGAAATTCATTATTCGACTTTTAATCATTAAGTGAACGAAAGAACAGGAGGGTCATCATGAAAACATTTATCATTATCGGAGCTATCAACGCCTTTTTATCAGTCGCTTTAGGAGCTTTCGGTGCCCACGCATTGGAAGGGAAAATATCAAAGAAGTATATTGATATTTGGAATACCGGAGTCCTTTATCAGATGTTTCACGCCATCGGAATCATCATTGTCGGGGTACTGATGGGGAATGTGACACCAACCTCATTACTGTCCTGGTCCGGCTGGCTGATGCTGATCGGAACCATTTTATTCTCAGGAAGCCTTTATGTATTGAGCCTTTCCGGAATTAAGGTGCTTGGAGCAATCACACCTCTAGGCGGTGTCAGTTTCTTGGCAGCATGGGTGCTTCTGATTGTCTTTGCAGCGAAAACGTTATAAAAAAATAAGATACCCTGACAGGGAAATATTCTCCTGTCAGGGTATTTTTTTCATCGCTGGGAATAACTTTGCATAGAGCCTCCAGCTCCATACGGATATTCATATTCAATTTCTTCATCAAATGTAATGTAGTCTAAGTAAATCATTGGGATGAGGTACCTGGTCCCCGTTTGTGGATCACTCAAGATCAGGTGATCCCGGCCCGCGGCTTCAATGATTCCTTTGAAGACCTTCGCATTCCATTCTGTATTGTTTTCAAACGTAGTGTAAACAGTCGCTACTTTTCCTTTGTTCAAGCGAAGAATATTCTCGATATACGATTCTTCAATCGGCAGCATCCCCTGAATATTTTGAGTAGGGGCTGGAGCATTCGTCGGTGAAGGTACTTGGAAACCTCCACCACCTTGCTGTTGGGGATAATATTGTTGACCCTGAACTTGCCCTCCTCCGTAATACTGACCATATGGATTATACCCTTGCATATACGGGTTTGATTGTTGATTCGCCAAACCGAATACCTCCTTTTAATAAAGTTAAAATACTTTCGGACAATCGCTTTGAGTAGGCTGATAGAAACAACGGACTTCAAGTAGTTTCACTTCCTTCTCGTGATAAGGAATAACAGCCACCTCACTTTAGAAGATGCTATATATCTCACTATTTCATGTCTATGTAGGGGGAGAAAAATATATTCGTTTGTTTTTTGAATGAGGAAGACGAACTTTTTCCATAAAAAAACGACAAGCCACAAGGACTTGTCGTTTATCAGTATATTTAGTTCACATGAAGGAATTTCGCAATTGATTCTTCTTTTAATAGATTTCCTACATAGAAGGTACCGAATTCGCCGTAACGTGCACTTACTTCGTCAAAACGCATTTCGTATACAAGCTTTTTGAATTGAAGGACGTCGTCAGCGAATAGGGTCACACCCCACTCGTAATCATCAAAACCAACAGAACCAGTAATGATTTGTTTGACTTTTCCTGCGTATTGGCGTCCGATCATTCCATGACTTCTCATCATGTCGCGACGCTCTTCCATCGGAAGCATGTACCAGTTATCATTACCCTGGCGACGCTTGTCCATTGGATAGAAGCAGATATGGTTCGCTTTCGGAAGGATCGGGTAGATGCGCTCCTGTACATATGGATTCTCATAAGGATCGCCTTCTGAAGGCATGTAGTTGCCGAGTTCCACTACAGAAACATAAGAGAATGTCGGAATAGTGAATTCAGCGATCTTCAGCTTGTTGAATTCATTTTCCAGCTCATTCAATTCTTCCATCGTAGGACGAAGGATCATTAGCATGAAGTCTGCTTTTTGACCAACGATCGTGTAAAGAGCGTGACTTCCTTCTTTCGCATCCTGCGTGCTGTTTAACTTATCTAAGAAACGGTGGAATTCTGCAATCGCTGAGGCTCTTTCTTCACTCGGAAGCATCTTCCAGGTCGTCCAATCCATCGCGCGAAAATCATGCAGGGAATACCAACCATCTAACGTTTGTGCCGGTTCTGCCAACGTAATCACTCCTTATAGTTCTTTTTCCAACTTTACTATATCATAGTTTGGCCTTAGAGTAAGAATACAAAACCCAATGTCGATAAAATGGCACAAATGGTGGATAGGCAAGGGATATGTGGAACACACTATCTTCGTAGATTATTACATAGGCTTAGGAGTGTAGAGGAAAGGGTAAAAGTAAATAGGAATTATTAGAAAACAAAGACTTTTCCGTGAAACCGATAACATTTCTCCTTTTCCTTGAATTCCTATATGAGAAGAGTATTCTAAGATTGGATATGTATAAATCAAGGAGGTTCCTCTATTGAGCAACTTATTTACAACACTAACAGATAAAGTAAAAGGCAAAGAGTTAAAAATTGTTTTCCCTGAAGGTACAGACGAACGTATTTTAACAGCAGCCTCGCGTTTAGCAAGCGACGGCATCTTGACGCCGATCGTAATCGGAAACGTGGATGAAGTCAATGCCAAGGCGGACCAGCTAGGTGTGAAGCTTGACGGTTGTGACGTTGTCGACCCGGCATCATTCTCTGGAATGGACGAGCTTGTGAAGTCATTCGTGGAGCGTCGTAAAGGAAAAGCTTCAGAAGAAGATGCGAAAAGAATCCTATTGGACGGAAACTATTTCGGAACGATGCTTGTATACACGGGCCAAGCTCACGGTCTTGTAAGTGGAGCAGCTCACTCGACAGCGGATACGGTTCGTCCGGCTCTTCAAATCATCAAAACAAAAGAAGGCGTCCGCAAAACTTCCGGTGTGTTCATAATGGTACGTGAAGACGAGAAATATGTATTCGCTGACTGTGCGATCAACATTTCACCTGACAGCCAGGATCTAGCTGAAATCGCGGTGGAAAGTGCAAAAACAGCTGAAATGTTTGACATCGACCCACGTGTTGCGATGTTAAGCTTCTCTACAAAAGGTTCGGCTAAATCACCGGAAACAGAAAAAGTGGTTGAAGCCGTTTCCGTTGCAAAAGAAAAAGCACCTGAACTCACTATCGACGGTGAATTCCAATTCGACGCTGCATTCGTTCCATCCGTAGCAGAGAAAAAAGCACCAGGTGCCGACATCCAAGGTAATGCGAACGTATTCGTATTCCCGAGCCTTGAAGCAGGAAACATCGGATACAAAATCGCCCAACGCCTAGGAAACTTCGAAGCAGTAGGCCCGATCCTTCAAGGACTGAATGCTCCTGTGAACGATCTTTCACGCGGCTGTAACGAAGAAGATGTGTACAAGCTGGCGTTAATTACGGCTGCTCAGGCGCTGTAATTTTATAGACGGTTTGAAAGAAGCCGGATCCTTTAGGGGGTTCGGCTTTTTTTCGTTTGTGTGTACTGAATTGGTGGCTGGCACCAGTGATCAGGAGAGAATTACGTTTGCCTGTTTTTTTAACAGGCAAATATATTGGGATACTCACCTGTCAAAATAACCAAACTTTTCAACAGGCAATCAACCTCAAACGAAAAGCGGAATCCTTGGATTGTCCAACCCCTTTTTAGCAACCCCGCCATAATATGATATAATGAGCTCGCAAGTTGTGAGTGAAGGAGAAGCGTTATGGATAAGGAAAAAGCATATGCACTGCTTCGTCAAGACAGATGGAGAGTGATTGATCAATCGAGCTTGGGACCGATGTTCGTGGCCCTGCAGTCGTTTGCCATGGATGACACGTTGTGCACGGTGATTGGAGCAGCTCAGTCTGACCCGACGGCACGCTCATGGGTTCACCATCAAACGGTCGTCCTGGGCATTCAGGATACAAAGCTGCCGTTTCTTTCTGATGCGTTAAAGGTGTTGGAAAAGGAAGGCTATCAATATATTGTGAGAAACTCCGGCGGATTAGCCGTTGTGTTGGATGAAGGAGTATTGAATCTTTCATTGGTTTTCCCCGATTCAGAAAAAGGGATCGATATTAACCGTGGCTACGATGCTATGTGGTTGCTTGTCGAGGATATGTTCAAGGACTTTGATGTGAAGATCGAGGCGAAGGAAATCACGCAGTCCTACTGTCCTGGAAGTTATGATTTGAGTATCAATGATCAGAAGTTTGCGGGTATTTCTCAGCGCAGAATCCGGAATGGAGTAGCTGTTCAGGTGTACCTCTGCGTCAATGGAAGCGGTTCTGAACGGGCCAGGCTGATTCAGCGTTTTTATGAGACCGGGTTGAAGAATGGAACTACGAAGTTTACGTTTCCTATTATTGATCCTGAAGTGATGGCGTCTTTATCGGAGCTGCTTGGAGTCGAGTTATCGATTCAAGATGTGATGCTCAGGTTCCTGCAGTCGTTGAAAGGGTTCAGCGGTGAATTTTATAGCAGTGCCCTTCAAGGGGAAGAGTATGGAATGTATGAAATGTATTATCAGAGAGTCGTTGACCGGAATGAGAAGTTTTTGGGATAGATAGGGAGGCTGGACTTCGGTTGGTATGGGGTCTGGCTTTTTTAGTTGATGACGAAATTGTATTATAATGGTAAAAGGCGCAAATAATAAAAAAATGACGCAATAACCTCTGATTTTGACGCATAAAAATGAAAAAAGGACGCGTACATCAAAAAAACGACGCAAAAAAAATCTAAATCGACGCAAATACGTCATCTTGCTACTATTTCGAAGCGCTAATTCCGATCATTAGAGCATTTTTTTTCCTGTGAGCCTTATTTTTATCTAAAAAGGTCTTAAAGTAACTGTATTTTTGCATTCTTTATAGTTTTGTAGAAAATATTGTTCAAACACTCACAACCTCTAACTTCCACAAGCCTACTTCCCTTCACTTTACTGTCACAACCCAACCAAAAAACCAGCACACCCACAGGCGCACTGGTTGGGAACCGCATTATTCAGCGACTTTTTCTAAGTTTCCGTTACGATCCATTTTGAAACGTGGCGCTTTGGCATCGTCTTCATCGAAAAGGACGAGCTTTCTGGCACGGTTCATGATTTGCATAAGTGTCTCGTAGTCTTCCTGCATCGTGACGGAATTGTTTTCAAGAGCTTTGACTTTCTTTTCAAGCTCGCTGTTTTCTTTTCTGATTTCAGCGATTTCATGCTTTAATCTCTGATTCTCAATCTTTACATAGTCGGAATTCATGTTGGTTTGAGCCAGGTTTTGCAGGAAGGCAATGACTTTTTCGAGTGTCACTTCACCTTTTAATCCTGAAGGCTTTACCACATGGTTAGCGGCAGGGGCCTGCTGTGTGACGTAGACTCGTTCTTCGCTTGCTTCCATTTCGAATTTCGGGGCTTCTTCGGTTTCTTTCCCCAGCTGTTCCGTTTCTGGCACATAGTTCTCATACTCAGCAAATTCCATTTCTTCTTCGGCTTCAGACATTGATAGAGACATAGCATCTAAATCTTCGAATGAAGGTGTAGGTGGCTGATATAAAAGCTTTTTCTTGCCGCCCTGGTCTTTGCCTAGGATGCGGTGGCGCTGTTTGCGTTGTTTTTTTGCTAGTTGAAGAGCTTTCTCATATTGGTGACGCACCACTGCGTTCCAGCGGAATCCACATGCGGCAGATGTGCGATTCAGTTTGTCTCCCACTTCTTCAAAGGCATTTAATTGTGTGCTGCCTTCCCGTACATGACGTAAGACCGTTTCAGCTAATAATAGATCATTCTCTTCCGTCCAGGCATCCTGTCTTGTTTTCATCATCATTTCATCTCAACTCCCATAGTTTTCTTAAATGATTCGTTGGTTAAAGGATGGACAGTTTTATAGGTTTTTATACGAATATGTTAAATTTATTTTTTGTCTGCTAGTTTCGTTGTATAAGTGTAGGTTCCCACAAGCTGGAAACGATGTTCTCTTGCAAAACATTGCAGAAAACTGTATTCTATAAATCGATGTTTACGACGAATGGAATTCATTTCAATAGATAGAAAGGGTTGTTGACAGATGGCAAACGAATTTCGTGTTTGCGATGATTGTCAGGCCGTTAACCTAAAAACCTTAATTCCCAAATTAAAAGAAATTGACCCGGATGCACCGATCGACATTGCGTGTCAATCCTATTGTGGTCCAGGACGCAAGAAGACATTCGCTTTTGTGAATAATCGTCCTGTAGCGGCGTTGACTGAAGAAGAACTCATGGAAAAAGTAATCAAGAAAATAAAGAAATAAAGGAAAACTTCCAATGAGGGAGTTTTTTCTTTTCTGCTGAATAAAAAAATATAGGTTTGGCTCTTCTTGGAAAAGGAAACTAGTTAGAGGGTAGAGAATAAGTAGGGAAAGCATGGATTAATGTCAAGCGTGCCGAAAAGCTGAAATTTTTTTGAAGTAAATGGAACGCTTGGCACGGATCATTCAGAAGCTAAATACCTATTTTTTTCGACAAAATTCGAGATGAATGCCAGGATGAAAGTCGCTATAATAGAAATATGCTAGTTTAGGAAGAGGGTAGAAGATGGAGTATGCCAAGCAGAAATTACATGAAGAAAAAGTATTTAAAGACCCTGTTCATCGGTATGTTCATGTAAGGGATCGCGTGATTTGGGATTTGATTGGAACGAAAGAGTTTCAACGACTTCGCAGGATCAGGCAGCTGGGAACCACTTACTTGACCTTTCATGGTGCCGAGCATAGCCGGTTCAATCATTCTCTTGGCGTGTATGAGATCATCCGCCGAATCGTGGACGATGTCTTCGCAGGCAGACCGGAGTGGAATCAGGATGAGCGATTATTGTCCCTTTGCGCTGCGTTATTACACGATCTGGGGCATGGACCGTTTTCCCACTCCTTTGAAAAAGTGTTTCACCTGGATCACGAGCACTTCACTCAAGCCATCATCTTAGGGAATACAGAGGTGAATGAGGTTCTAACGAAAGTGGGACCTGATTTTCCGAAGCATGTAGCGGAAGTGATAGCGAAGACGTATAAAAACAAGCTGGTTGTCAGTCTGATTTCAAGTCAGATCGATGCTGACCGAATGGATTATTTGCAGCGTGATGCTTATTTTACCGGAGTCAGCTACGGTCATTTCGATATGGAACGTATTCTTCGAGTGATGAGACCCCGTGAGGATCAAGTTGTGATCAAACAGAGCGGAATGCATGCTGTGGAAGATTATATTATGAGCCGCTATCAGATGTACTGGCAGGTTTATTTTCATCCGGTCACCCGGAGTGCTGAAGTGATTTTAACGAAGATTCTACATAGAGCGAAGGAGCTTCATGAAGAGTTTTATTCCTTTAAGCAAAGCCCGATCCACTTTTACTCCCTGTTTGAGGAAGAGGTTTCCCTTGAGGACTATTTAAAGCTGGATGAAGCTGTCATCATGTACTATTTTCAAATTTGGCAGGAAGAAGAGGATCCGATTTTACGGGACTTATGTGAGCGGTTCATGAACCGTAATTTATTTAAGTACGTGGAATTTGATCCGGCGAAGGAATATAAGAAGCACAGTGAGCTTGAAGTTCTGTTTAAAAAAGCGGGGATCGACCCTGACTATTATTTAGTTGTGGACTCATCTTCAGACCTTCCATACGATTTCTACAGACCAGGCGAGGAAGAAGAACGGCTTCCGATTCATCTGTTAATGAGGAATGATGAACTGCGGGAGTTATCGAGGCAGTCGGATATCGTCGATTCTATTTCCGGAAAGCGCCGAACCGATCATAAACTATATTATCCAGTGGATTTACTATATGACGAATCAACGAAGAAAAATATTAAGAGACAAATACGTACGATTCTAGAATTAACATAAACGATACGACACAATGAGGATCTACAAATGCAATACTAGGAGTAGGAGATGACGTACATTGTTGAAAGATCATGCAAAACTAATGAGTGCCTTCTTAGCCTCGGGTGAAGTGGTGGGAAGAAAAAAGCTTCAGAAGATGATCTTCATCGCGAAGAAGCTTGAATTCCCGTTTCAGGAAAAATTTCAGTTCCATTTTTATGGACCATACTCGGAAGAGCTTACCCTAAGGGTTGAAGAGCTCTGCAATATGGGATTCATCTCCGAGGTGAAGGAGAAGAAGGGTGGATATTATCAATATCGGTACACCGTCACCAAAGAAGGGGAAGACTTCCTGCAGATTTATGAGAAAGAGATGCCATGCTTACAGGATTGCCTGACGGATATGAACGTTCAATCAGCACGCTTTCTTGAACTTGTTTCAACTGTATTATATTTTGATAACCTTCCTAAAGAAGAAGTCGCGGAGAAAGTATTCACACTTAAGAGCAAGCAGAAATATACAACAGAAGAAATTGACGAAGCCTTCGCGTACATCGAAGGATTAAAAATGAAAAAAATCGTCCAATAAAGGACGTTTCATATGAATGGCGGGGATCACTCAAAAAGGGTGGTCCCTTTTTAAATGAACAAAAAAATCGTCACTCATGAGCGTAACGATTTTCCTCACTTTATTTAGGTGTTTGATCCATCTTCTCTATAATTTGATCAAGCTTCTCTTCAATTTGTTTGTCATATTTCTGCTGCTGGATCTTTCGATTTCGAAGTCCTTTTGCCACCATGAAAGCGACCACCACAATGGCTGCCAGGATAGCCATCATGAACAATTGGAAGAGTAAATCACCGGTATTTATGTCCATTTCACTTCATCCTTTCCATATGGGTTTGGTATATCGTATTCATCGAGGTGAGAATTTACCCCTTTTTTACGTTTAAGTAGGCTTCATAGCCGAATGAAATGGTCAATCTGGTGAAGAAGATGAAAGCGGAGGTAAAGAGGTCCCTGCCTAGTATCATAGAAGATATTTTATTAACGGAGAGTAACCCCATATATGTATAGAACCCCAGTACGGCACTTTTGTTCCAGTTGGTCTTTTCTTTAGGGGACATGGGTTTGAAGAATTTCATGTGAGCGCTCCTTCGTATAGGATACGATTGGAGCCTGCGATCGGTCTGATGGCAGGCTTATTGTCCTTAATTTTTATTGATCACTGAGTCTCTTACCGCCGACTGCATAGTGACCTTTCGTCATTTCTTCAATGAAGACAACGATTTTTTCTTCAGGTGCCCCGGTTGTTTCGCTTACGGCTTCGGTTACTCTTTCGACGAGGGCGCGTTTTTGTTCTTCTGAACGGCCTTCGAGCATTTTTACTGTGATATAAGGCATTATGGTTCGCTCCTTGCTTTTGGATTTGGTACAATCTGTGGTAGGCATAATCGTTTTAGCCCACCTCTTAAATGTAAAGGGTAGGGGATGTTAGAGCAAGTTTGTTATTGTCGGAACCGGGAATTGTTCTATAGAGTGGTCATGAAGCAGGAATTTTTCTGTATACTATTGAATAAGAAAGTAAAACATTTTTTAAAGGAGTACATACTTTGGATACATTTAGCTCTCTTTTTGAGTCCATTTCCGTCTTTCGGCTGGAAGAGCTTCCGTTTGTGGTGATTGCCCTGGTCATGGCCTTTACGGTTCATGAGTTTGCCCATGCATTTGTGGCGTATAAATTTGGTGACACGACGGCGAAAGATCAAGGAAGACTCACATTAAATCCAATTCAACATCTGGATCCCCTGGGAACCATTTTAATCTTAATTGCGGGGTTCGGCTGGGCGCGTCCAGTGCCGGTCATGAGATCCCGATTTAAAAATCCCCGTTTGGCAGGGGTATTAGTTTCAGTGGCAGGTCCCCTGAGTAATTTCTTACTTGCATTCATTGCATTCGGATTTTTTTATTTTTTTGTAGGAGTGACAGGTGGAGTCGGGGTTCCTCCCTTTGTCATCGATCTCCTGCAGATGATTGTGTATCTGAATGTGTTGTTATTTGTGTTTAATCTGCTGCCGTTCCCTCCGCTGGATGGATACAGGATCATAGAGGACCTGTCCCCGAATCATATCAGGGCAAAACTGACTCAGTATGAGCAGTATGGAGTCGTATTATTCCTTATCATCGTGATTACACCCCTTGATGAATATACGATCTGGCCACTTTTACAAGGTGGGATGACAGCAACAAACCAGGCATTCAGTGCCATTTTCACAACTGTTTTTTCAGTCTTTAGCTAGGGACGCCAACTTTGAAGGAGTGAAGATACATGGAAAAGAAAAAGAACATCGGGTTCAATATCATCAAAAGTGATCCTACTGACGGCCACGGTGGCTATGGTGTAGGCTCTTTAAGTCTTGATAATGTTTCCCCTGTGATGATTGATGTCGAAGAAGGGGAAGCGACCATTGAAATCGGTGCGATGCACGCCAGGAGCCCGATTGAAAAAGGGATTAAATTCACTAATAATCGTGAGGATTCAGCAGGTGGTAAGCCGTACTGGTTGATCTGGGTCACCATTGACCGTATGGAAAATGGACCGTACTATGCAGGCGTGACGGCATGTGAAATGGTCGTGAACCGTGAGAAGCGCAGAGGATACAAGTCCATGCCGGAGCATGTAAATAATATGGATAAATCGATTAAACGTAAAATCGTCCTTGATCATCTGGACGACAAGTCGAAAGGGATTCTCACAGACTTCCTGAAGAAACATGACGAGGGTATGTGGGAACGCTCAAAAGACGAATTAAAGGAAGCGTTAAAAATTTAAAAACATAGAAAAAACTTCTTTTGTGAACAAACTATGACATTTTTTTGAATATGTCGTTCACATCTTGCCCTAATGCTTGAAAAAAAGTACACTTAAATCACAGTTTGCACATAAACTAGGACATGAAAAACCACGGGTTCGCACAAACCCGTGGTTTTTCGTTTTTTATAAGTTTTTAGCGTGATTTTGGGGAGTGATTTGGATCTGTTGCGGTACTTTTGGACTTTATTGCGGCAAATTGTGAACAGCGACTTTTCTGACTGTTCTATATGTCCAGCTCCAGGGGCTTGGGGCTCGAGGTCATAAGCCAAGTAACCCAAAAAGGCAAAGGGCGCCTTTCCGGTTTACTGGTCTTATGCTTGTCGCCCCAGAGCGAGCCCCTTCCGCTTTTCTATATGTCCAGCTCCAGGGGCTTGGGGCTCGAGGTCATAAGCCAAGTAACCCAAAAAGGCAAAGGACGCCTTTCCGGGTTACTCGCCTTATGCTTGTCGCCACAGAGCGAGCCCCTTCCGCTTTTCTGTATGTCCAGCTCCAGGGGCTTAGAGGCTCGAGGTCATAAGTCAAACCTGCCAAAAAGGCAAAAACCCGCCTTTTTCGGCAGGTTCGGTTCGCCTTATGCTTGTCGCCTCTGGGCAAAGCCCTTCCGCTTTTCGGTTAAAAAATCCATTCCTTCACCTTTTCATACCAAGGTTTTTCTTCTTTTTTCGCTGGCGTCTTCTCTTTTGGTTCCTCATTTTCACCTAGGTGTTCATGGCAGTATTCTGTTGGTTCGGTTCCTTTTACAAAGTACGTGAAGCGCTGGACAGGACAGTCTTCTGTAGCAAGTAATCCGTTATGAGGGTTCACGGCTACGCCGACGACGCCTTTCGTCGGCTTGAAGTTTTTGACGGGTTCATCCTTCAGGGCTTGCTCCATGAAATTCACCCAGAGTTTCTTGGCTAAATATTTATCGTCGACCAGGGAGATTTCTTTTTCTTTGTCGTATCCTGTCCATACCCCTGCTGTCAGCTGAGGTGAGTAGCCGATCATCCAGTTATCTGTGTTGGTGGTACCTGATTTTCCGGCATAGGGACGGGTGGCGTCTTTCCGGATCTGGATCCCCGTTACCGTTGAGTAATCATTAAGCTT
>NZ_CP141595.1:3920000-4060000 GCF_035590735.1 Rossellomorea aquimaris | reverse complement strand
AAGTTCAGGTAACACTGAATGGAGGTCCGAACCCACGCACGTTGAAAAGTGCGGGGATGAGGTGTGGGTAGCGGAGAAATTCCAATCGAACTTGGAGATAGCTGGTTCTCTCCGAAATAGCTTTAGGGCTAGCCTCATGTGTAAGAGTCTTGGAGGTAGAGCACTGTTTGGACTAGGGGCCCTCATCGGGTTACCGAATTCAGACAAACTCCGAATGCCAAAGACTTATCCATGGGAGTCAGACTGCGAGTGATAAGATCCGTAGTCGAAAGGGAAACAGCCCAGACCACCAGCTAAGGTCCCAAAGTATACGTTAAGTGGAAAAGGATGTGGAGTTGCTTAGACAACCAGGATGTTGGCTTAGAAGCAGCCACCATTTAAAGAGTGCGTAATAGCTCACTGGTCGAGTGACTCTGCGCCGAAAATGTACCGGGGCTAAACGTATCACCGAAGCTGTGGATTGACACCGTTTGGTGTCAGTGGTAGGAGAGCGTTCTAAGGACTGCGAAGCTAGACCGTAAGGACTGGTGGAGTGCTTAGAAGTGAGAATGCCGGTATGAGTAGCGAAAGATGGGTGAGAATCCCATCCACCGAATGCCTAAGGTTTCCTGAGGAAGGCTCGTCCGCTCAGGGTTAGTCGGGACCTAAGTCGAGGCCGATAGGCGTAGACGATGGACAACAGGTTGATATTCCTGTACCACCTCTTTTCCGTTTGAGCAATGGGGGGACGCAGGAGGATAGGGTAAGCGCACTGCTGGATATGTGCGTCTAAGCAGTTAGGCTGATGATGAGGCAAATCCCATCATCGCATAAGGCTGAGCTGTGATAGCGAGCGAATTATAGTAGCGAAGTTCCTGATTCCACACTGCCAAGAAAAGCCTCTAGCGAGGAAAAAGGTGCCCGTACCGCAAACCGACACAGGTAGGCGAGGAGAGAATCCTAAGGTGAGCGAGAGAACTCTCGTTAAGGAACTCGGCAAAATGACCCCGTAACTTCGGGAGAAGGGGTGCTCTGGTAGGGTGCAAGCCCGAGAGAGCCGCAGTGAATAGGCCCAGGCGACTGTTTAGCAAAAACACAGGTCTCTGCGAAGCCGTAAGGCGAAGTATAGGGGCTGACGCCTGCCCGGTGCTGGAAGGTTAAGAGGAGTGCTTAGCGCAAGCGAAGGTGCGAATCGAAGCCCCAGTAAACGGCGGCCGTAACTATAACGGTCCTAAGGTAGCGAAATTCCTTGTCGGGTAAGTTCCGACCCGCACGAAAGGCGTAACGATCTGGGCACTGTCTCAACGAGAGACTCGGTGAAATTATAGTACCTGTGAAGATGCAGGTTACCCGCGACAGGACGGAAAGACCCCGTGGAGCTTTACTGTAGCCTGATATTGAATTTTGGTACAGCTTGTACAGGATAGGTAGGAGCCTTGGAAACCGGAGCGCCAGCTTCGGTGGAGGCATCGGTGGGATACTACCCTGGCTGTATTGAAATTCTAACCCGCGCCCCTTATCGGGGTGGGAGACAGTGTCAGGTGGGCAGTTTGACTGGGGCGGTCGCCTCCTAAAGAGTAACGGAGGCGCCCAAAGGTTCCCTCAGAATGGTTGGAAATCATTCGCAGAGTGTAAAGGCACAAGGGAGCTTGACTGCGAGACCTACAAGTCGAGCAGGGACGAAAGTCGGGCTTAGTGATCCGGTGGTTCCGCATGGAAGGGCCATCGCTCAACGGATAAAAGCTACCCCGGGGATAACAGGCTTATCTCCCCCAAGAGTCCACATCGACGGGGAGGTTTGGCACCTCGATGTCGGCTCATCGCATCCTGGGGCTGTAGTCGGTCCCAAGGGTTGGGCTGTTCGCCCATTAAAGCGGTACGCGAGCTGGGTTCAGAACGTCGTGAGACAGTTCGGTCCCTATCCGTCGTGGGCGCAGGAAATTTGAGAGGAGCTGTCCTTAGTACGAGAGGACCGGGATGGACGCACCGCTGGTGTACCAGTTGTCTTGCCAAAGGCATCGCTGGGTAGCTATGTGCGGAAGGGATAAGTGCTGAAAGCATCTAAGCATGAAGCCCCCCTCGAGATGAGATTTCCCATCACGTAAGTGAGTAAGATCCCTAGAAGATGACTAGGTAGATAGGTCAGAGATGGAAGCATGGCGACATGTGGAGTTGACTGATACTAATCGATCGAGGACTTAACCACACTATAAAGCGGAGGCGGCTTGAACAGAGACGACAAGCATTTCTGAGCAATCAGAAGAGGGTGCCTTTTACCCTCAGCTGATTGAACTGAAATGACCTCGAGTCTCTAGCCGCCGGAGCTGGAATGGTATCTACTTGAAGAAGTAGATGCAACAATTGGTCGATATTCGGCTTTCTTGACATCAATTCTTTATCTAGTTTTGAAGGAACAATCCTTCAATTGAATATTCGTCTGGTGATAATGGCGAAGAGGTCACACCCGTTCCCATGCCGAACACGGAAGTTAAGCTCTTCAGCGCCGATGGTAGTTGGGGGATCTCCCCCTGTGAGAGTAGGACGTCGCCAGGCAAATGTGAAAAGAGTAGCTCTTAATGGCTGCTCTTTTTTTGTATTTTCTTGTAAATGGATTCTTGGTTCGAAGAACAAATTGGTTATAGGATAGAGAGGGCGGCTTTTTTGCGTTTTTATTTGTAGGAGAAATGTTACTCAAGGCTGATCGTACAATTAAAATCAGAAATGAAGGACAGAGTGCGATTAAAATACGGCTTTTTGGATGTATTTGGAAAAATACGCAATTCTTAAACAAAATGACGCAATAACGGATGTAAACGACGCAAATAAAAATAAAAATGACGCAATTCCGATCTATTTTGACGCAATTTATTTTTATGGACCTCTATAATGCTCTGACAATTGAAGCTACAATATATATTGTAGGCCTGATTATTACGGAGCGCACATTGAATAGGACTAAATCGTTCTATTTTTAATGATAAAAACACGCACCGGTTCTAGTATTAAACAATCAATCTATTAGAAAGTTAAAATAAATATCAAAAAATACAAACTAAAATTAGCTTTTGCCTAAGAGTGTCGCAATTGATTTCGACCAACTTCAGATCTGGAACTCTCCTTAACTCTCAATATATTTAGTTATGCTGGAGGAACTCAGCGTCATATTTCCATTCGGAATACCTCATCTAAACGCGGAGATACTCGGGTAACCCGAAATCATAGTCAGGCAGATATGTTTAAGATTCTTTTCTATGTGTATATATATAGTGTAGGTATTCTAAACTGAACACTCAGACAACAATAAATTATAAAAAAGGGTATTGTTATTAAGTAGATGTTTGTGATATTATTAATCTTCCGCCTTTTATTAGGGAAGTTAATTAATATCTCTTTTTAGGCCCGTTTAAGTGTTTAATAACTTAGTAGATATAAAAGCTATTAAACACTTAAAAAGAAGTTGACTTCTGCGAAGTTAACTGGTATAGTATTATTTGTTGCCACAAACGGCTAACAAAACACGATGAACTTGATCGAAACTTTTTCAAAAAAAGTTGTTGACATCAAATGGATGATCGTGTAAAATAGTAAGGGTCGCTTCGAGAGAAGCACTTACACATTGAACCTTGAAAACTGAACAAAACAAGACAATACGTCAACGTTAATTCTAGATTTATTTTTAAAGAGCTATTCAAACTTTTATCGGAGAGTTTGATCCTGGCTCAGGACGAACGCTGGCGGCGTGCCTAATACATGCAAGTCGAGCGGATTGATGGGAGCTTGCTCCCATCAATCAGCGGCGGACGGGTGAGTAACACGTGGGTAACCTGCCTGTAAGACTGGGATAACTCCGGGAAACCGGGGCTAATACCGGATAACTCATTTCCTCGCATGAGGAAATGTTGAAAGGTGGCTTTTAGCTATCACTTACAGATGGACCCGCGGCGCATTAGCTAGTTGGTGAGGTAATGGCTCACCAAGGCGACGATGCGTAGCCGACCTGAGAGGGTGATCGGCCACACTGGGACTGAGACACGGCCCAGACTCCTACGGGAGGCAGCAGTAGGGAATCTTCCGCAATGGACGAAAGTCTGACGGAGCAACGCCGCGTGAGTGATGAAGGTTTTCGGATCGTAAAGCTCTGTTGTTAGGGAAGAACAAGTACCGTTCGAATAGGGCGGTACCTTGACGGTACCTAACCAGAAAGCCACGGCTAACTACGTGCCAGCAGCCGCGGTAATACGTAGGTGGCAAGCGTTGTCCGGAATTATTGGGCGTAAAGCGCGCGCAGGTGGTTTCTTAAGTCTGATGTGAAAGCCCACGGCTCAACCGTGGAGGGTCATTGGAAACTGGGGAACTTGAGTGCAGAAGAGGAAAGTGGAATTCCAAGTGTAGCGGTGAAATGCGTAGATATTTGGAGGAACACCAGTGGCGAAGGCGACTTTCTGGTCTGTAACTGACACTGAGGCGCGAAAGCGTGGGGAGCAAACAGGATTAGATACCCTGGTAGTCCACGCCGTAAACGATGAGTGCTAAGTGTTAGGGGGTTTCCGCCCCTTAGTGCTGCAGCTAACGCATTAAGCACTCCGCCTGGGGAGTACGGTCGCAAGACTGAAACTCAAAGGAATTGACGGGGGCCCGCACAAGCGGTGGAGCATGTGGTTTAATTCGAAGCAACGCGAAGAACCTTACCAGGTCTTGACATCCTCTGACAACCCTAGAGATAGGGCTTTCCCCTTCGGGGGACAGAGTGACAGGTGGTGCATGGTTGTCGTCAGCTCGTGTCGTGAGATGTTGGGTTAAGTCCCGCAACGAGCGCAACCCTTGATCTTAGTTGCCAGCATTCAGTTGGGCACTCTAAGATGACTGCCGGTGACAAACCGGAGGAAGGTGGGGATGACGTCAAATCATCATGCCCCTTATGACCTGGGCTACACACGTGCTACAATGGACGGTACAAAGGGCAGCAAGACCGCGAGGTTTAGCCAATCCCATAAAACCGTTCTCAGTTCGGATTGTAGGCTGCAACTCGCCTACATGAAGCTGGAATCGCTAGTAATCGCGGATCAGCATGCCGCGGTGAATACGTTCCCGGGCCTTGTACACACCGCCCGTCACACCACGAGAGTTTGTAACACCCGAAGTCGGTGAGGTAACCTTTTGGAGCCAGCCGCCTAAGGTGGGACAGATGATTGGGGTGAAGTCGTAACAAGGTAGCCGTATCGGAAGGTGCGGCTGGATCACCTCCTTTCTAAGGAAGATTTACTAAAACGTTTGACACGTCGAAGTTTTGTTCAGTTTTGATGGTTTAATTACTATCAGGGATTTTTGCGAAAGCAAAATATCCAACCATATTGTCTCTTACGAGATCAAAATGTGTTTGTTCTTTGAAAACTAGATAAAGATATAATTGATAGTCAAGAAATTACCGAGTATCGCCATTTTAGGTTTTAAACCTGATGTAACAACCAATTCGGTTAAGTTATGAAGGGCGCACGGTGGATGCCTTGGCACTAGGAGCCGACGAAGGACGGGACTAACACCGATATGCTTTGGGGAGCTGTAAGTGAGCTTTGATCCAGAGATTTCCGAATGGGGGAACCCATTGTTCGTAATGGAACAATATCCTTACTTGAATACATAGAGTATGGAAGGCAGACCCAGGGAACTGAAACATCTAAGTACCTGGAGGAAGAGAAAGCAATTGCGATTCCCTGAGTAGCGGCGAGCGAAACGGGATGTAGCCCAAACCAAGAGGCTTGCCTCTTGGGGTTGTAGGACACTCTATACGGAGTTACAAAGGAATGAAGTAGACGAAGAAGTCTGGAAAGGCTCGTCAAAGAAGGTAACAACCCTGTAGTTGAAACTTCATTCCCTCTTGAGTGGATCCTGAGTACGGCGGGACACGTGAAATCCCGTCGGAAGCTGGGAGGACCATCTCCCAAGGCTAAATACTCCCTAGTGACCGATAGTGAACCAGTACCGTGAGGGAAAGGTGAAAAGCACCCCGGAAGGGGAGTGAAATAGAACCTGAAACCGTGTGCCTACAAGTAGTCAGAGCCCGTTAACGGGTGATGGCGTGCCTTTTGTAGAATGAACCGGCGAGTTACGATCCCATGCAAGGTTAAGTCGATGAGACGGAGCCGCAGCGAAAGCGAGTCTGAATAGGGCGAATTGAGTATGTGGTCGTAGACCCGAAACCAGGTGATCTACCCATGTCCAGGATGAAGTTCAGGTAACACTGAATGGAGGTCCGAACCCACGCACGTTGAAAAGTGCGGGGATGAGGTGTGGGTAGCGGAGAAATTCCAATCGAACTTGGAGATAGCTGGTTCTCTCCGAAATAGCTTTAGGGCTAGCCTCATGTGTAAGAGTCTTGGAGGTAGAGCACTGTTTGGACTAGGGGCCCTCATCGGGTTACCGAATTCAGACAAACTCCGAATGCCAAAGACTTATCCATGGGAGTCAGACTGCGAGTGATAAGATCCGTAGTCGAAAGGGAAACAGCCCAGACCACCAGCTAAGGTCCCAAAGTATACGTTAAGTGGAAAAGGATGTGGAGTTGCTTAGACAACCAGGATGTTGGCTTAGAAGCAGCCACCATTTAAAGAGTGCGTAATAGCTCACTGGTCGAGTGACTCTGCGCCGAAAATGTACCGGGGCTAAACGTATCACCGAAGCTGTGGATTGACACCGTTTGGTGTCAGTGGTAGGAGAGCGTTCTAAGGACTGCGAAGCTAGACCGTAAGGACTGGTGGAGTGCTTAGAAGTGAGAATGCCGGTATGAGTAGCGAAAGATGGGTGAGAATCCCATCCACCGAATGCCTAAGGTTTCCTGAGGAAGGCTCGTCCGCTCAGGGTTAGTCGGGACCTAAGTCGAGGCCGATAGGCGTAGACGATGGACAACAGGTTGATATTCCTGTACCACCTCTTTTCCGTTTGAGCAATGGGGGGACGCAGGAGGATAGGGTAAGCGCACTGCTGGATATGTGCGTCTAAGCAGTTAGGCTGATGATGAGGCAAATCCCATCATCGCATAAGGCTGAGCTGTGATAGCGAGCGAATTATAGTAGCGAAGTTCCTGATTCCACACTGCCAAGAAAAGCCTCTAGCGAGGAAAAAGGTGCCCGTACCGCAAACCGACACAGGTAGGCGAGGAGAGAATCCTAAGGTGAGCGAGAGAACTCTCGTTAAGGAACTCGGCAAAATGACCCCGTAACTTCGGGAGAAGGGGTGCTCTGGTAGGGTGCAAGCCCGAGAGAGCCGCAGTGAATAGGCCCAGGCGACTGTTTAGCAAAAACACAGGTCTCTGCGAAGCCGTAAGGCGAAGTATAGGGGCTGACGCCTGCCCGGTGCTGGAAGGTTAAGAGGAGTGCTTAGCGCAAGCGAAGGTGCGAATCGAAGCCCCAGTAAACGGCGGCCGTAACTATAACGGTCCTAAGGTAGCGAAATTCCTTGTCGGGTAAGTTCCGACCCGCACGAAAGGCGTAACGATCTGGGCACTGTCTCAACGAGAGACTCGGTGAAATTATAGTACCTGTGAAGATGCAGGTTACCCGCGACAGGACGGAAAGACCCCGTGGAGCTTTACTGTAGCCTGATATTGAATTTTGGTACAGCTTGTACAGGATAGGTAGGAGCCTTGGAAACCGGAGCGCCAGCTTCGGTGGAGGCATCGGTGGGATACTACCCTGGCTGTATTGAAATTCTAACCCGCGCCCCTTATCGGGGTGGGAGACAGTGTCAGGTGGGCAGTTTGACTGGGGCGGTCGCCTCCTAAAGAGTAACGGAGGCGCCCAAAGGTTCCCTCAGAATGGTTGGAAATCATTCGCAGAGTGTAAAGGCACAAGGGAGCTTGACTGCGAGACCTACAAGTCGAGCAGGGACGAAAGTCGGGCTTAGTGATCCGGTGGTTCCGCATGGAAGGGCCATCGCTCAACGGATAAAAGCTACCCCGGGGATAACAGGCTTATCTCCCCCAAGAGTCCACATCGACGGGGAGGTTTGGCACCTCGATGTCGGCTCATCGCATCCTGGGGCTGTAGTCGGTCCCAAGGGTTGGGCTGTTCGCCCATTAAAGCGGTACGCGAGCTGGGTTCAGAACGTCGTGAGACAGTTCGGTCCCTATCCGTCGTGGGCGCAGGAAATTTGAGAGGAGCTGTCCTTAGTACGAGAGGACCGGGATGGACGCACCGCTGGTGTACCAGTTGTCTTGCCAAAGGCATCGCTGGGTAGCTATGTGCGGAAGGGATAAGTGCTGAAAGCATCTAAGCATGAAGCCCCCCTCGAGATGAGATTTCCCATCACGTATGTGAGTAAGATCCCTAGAAGATGACTAGGTAGATAGGTCAGAGATGGAAGCATGGCGACATGTGGAGTTGACTGATACTAATCGATCGAGGACTTAACCACAAAGAGTCATTTTTTAAATGAACAACAATTGGTCGATATTCGGCTTTCTTGACATCAATTCTTTATCTAGTTTTGAAGGAACAATCCTTCAATTGAATATTCGTCTGGTGATAATGGCGAAGAGGTCACACCCGTTCCCATGCCGAACACGGAAGTTAAGCTCTTCAGCGCCGATGGTAGTTGGGGGAACTCCCCCTGTGAGAGTAGGACGTTGCCAGGCAAATAGAAAAAGAGTAGCTCATTGGAGTTACTCTTTTTTGGCATTTGTTTTAAAGACTAATTTCTCCCTGCTACATTCGGAGAAGTTGACTTCTTCATCTATAAGTTCTACGATAATAGTAAACAAAGGTTTGATTCGAAAGGGTGGTACTCTTGCAAGGATCTTCTAGTACTACAATTGATCAGTTTTTAACATGGCTTGAACATGAAGGGAAATCATCAAATACCATCTCGACTTACCATCAGGAACTTAAGAAATATGAGAAATGGCTTCAGGGTCATAATCAAGTACTTGAAGACATTACTCGGAAGGATGTTCAGGAATATATACTTTTTTTAGAGAAAAAGGGAAAGAGTCCGACCACGACGGATAAGGTTCTTGGCGTGATCCGAACCTTTGCTAAATATTTAAAGAGACCTGACCTTACGCTTGATATAAAAATCAAACAGGGAAATAAAAAGGATGAAATTGAAACACTTTCAAAGGAAGAGTGTGAAGCACTTTTATCGGAAGTAAAGGAAAGTAAAAATGAACGAAACATAGCGATTGTTTATATGTTGCTTCATACAGGTATTCGGGTTTCAGAGCTCTGCGCCTTAAATATATCCCATTTAGATTTACGAACGAAACAGGTAAACGTTCTTGATACTCATGGAGATAAGAGGATCATTCCTTTGTCCGAAGAATTGATAGAGCACCTGACTTTCTATATGGATGCTGTCCAACCACAGGAAGCGGTGTTCGTTTCAAAAAACAATGAGCGTTTAACCGAGCGGTCGGCGCAATATATGCTTAAGAAGTTTCATATTAATGCCCAAAAGCTGCGGCATACTTTTTGTCAACATCTTATTGATCAAGGTGTCAGCCTTGAAGTGGTATCTAAGTTGGCGGGACATAGGGACATAAATGTAACGAAAAGGTATGCGAAGTCGCACGTTCCTGAAACTGAATTTGAGAATGCGATTCGACGAACTTTTTCGAAGGATTCATAAAGTGTATTATGTAATGGGTTGAGGTGAGGGTGCTGAGTAAGGATGAATTAGCAAATAAAAGATGGATGGCCATACCAACCAAGTCACATAATCAAGGAACTCGAGAGAAATGTCTTTTGTCGTGACTACAATAATTGATTAATGAATGGTAGAACCTCTTTATCAGAAAAGTGATAGATGGGTTTTTTTGAAATAATTGAAAGAGTAAAACTCATAACTATAGCTTAGCTTTCATACTCTTCCCGCTTAATAAGATGGATTATTTTTCATTCGCTTTTCCTCATTTATTTTGTCGGAACTTTTGGGGCTGTCATCTACATATATATACAAAATATGTAAGTCTCCTTCTGTATCATAGAGTTACAAAATGATAGATTATGGGGGAGTCCAGGTGAAAAAGTTTCTGATAATCATTCTAACCATTATGACCATTTCAACAGTAATTGGAGGGAAGTATCACTGGAATCAAAAGGTTAGAGCCGTTCAGGGGAAGGCAAATGTAACTGAAGAGAAGAGTGATGAAGGTGGCGTAGAAGGAATGAGAGCTATTGAGGGAAAGAAAGTGGAAGAAAATCCGGACAAAGATAAATTGGTAAAGCTTGATAAGGTTAATTTCTTACCAAAGGATCTGCAGCCCACCTTTCAAAAGGCAATAGAAGAGAGACGCCCTCTACATCTTATGATAATCGGCTCCTCCTCCACATCACAAAAGGATGGAGCATGGCCACAGTTACTGGAAAGAAAGTTACTTGATATATATGGGGATTCGTTAATTCATGTAACGATTAAGGAAATCAGCGGTAAAACATCGCAACAGGTGGTTGAGGAGAATATACATAAAGAACTGGTGAAAATGAAGCCCGACATTCTTTTGCTGGAACCTTTTTTACTCTATGATAATGGAGAAATCAAGATGTCTGAAAGACTGAAAAACATTTCAAAGATAATAAAGTCTTTCAAAAAAGAGAATCAGGACCTCATCATCTTGATTCAGCCTGCAAATCCCATTTATGGAGCCACTTACTATCCGCAAGAAAAGAACGATTTAGAACGGTACGCTGAACAAAATGACTATATTTACTTGAACCATTGGGAAGCATGGCCTGACTATAGCAAGAGAGAGATTGAAGATTATCTCACTGAAGGAAATATACCTAATGAGAAAGGGAATGAAACTTGGGCTGAGTACCTGCAGGGATATTTTGTGAATGATGGAGAAAAAGAGCAGTAATCATTTTGAATTGAGGTCCTCATTAAATTGAGGGCTTTTATTTATTTATCTTTTTAGGCTGTGAATTTAGATTCATGAAATTTTAGTTTCTGTACAAACTGCTCTTTCATATTATCATCCAGACAACTTTGTATAAGAGTGTAGTAGTAAGTAGCGAGGAGTTTATGAAATAATTTCATTGCGTACCTCCATTCAATATGAACACTTTGTGTATTGGATTGAGTTACCTCTATTTTCTAATATATACTCTTTATAATATATAGGGAATCATGTGTATCTTTCTTACAAAATTCGCAGTCCTTTTCTATCGAATCATTGAGAAATGAAGTGTAACTATTTCTATTGGATTATTCATAGGTTGTCATTAGAGAATAGAATGGGAGGATGGTAATGAAACATGGGATTACAGATGTCACAAAATGTCGAGGACGACTAACATTTTAATCAAACGTTTGTTTAAAGGAAGCAGATCTACTGATATACGAGTGAATCTGGTTAAACGAATGTTTAATGTATTTTGGAAACACCTTTAATATTTCACAAAATGTGCAAGGAGGAATACAATGAGAAAGAATAAGAAGGTCATGCTGATTACCTTAATGACATTGGTCATTTTCATGACAGGTGTAAATTGGATGTATCCTTTTTCACCTTTTAGCATTAAAAAATCTTTTTCTTATCATGCGGATCCATTAGTAGTAGAACAATATCGTTCAGAATTAGAAGATTTCAAGAAGGTCTACGGCTCTTCTTATAACGGCGGGGAGAAAAAAGATCTAACAATGGACAGGGTACAGTATATTCTTGAACAGTATGAACAAGTATGGATCATGAGCGAGGAACCTATAAAAGTTAGTCAGGATTCTTTAGATTCTATCTTATTTGAACTGAGGGAAGAGAGAAAACTGATCATTGAGTTGACTTATGAGGAATCCTATGACAAGAATGCAAAGGATTTCCTAAGAATGATGCTCGAAAATAATATAGCGTTGGAAGAGGAAGTACATGTACTAAAGGAGTCTACTTTTCATTCTTACAATACACTTAGCAGACAAATGGGAAACCTTCATATGGGATTTATTCAAAGTTTTGGTTTGTTCACTTCCTTTTATGAAGAGTACTCAAAAGGCATGTAATCGGAAATTTACAAAAGCCTAAACTCCTTGAATCAATCTATTAACATCTCTCTAGTAAACTACAGAAAAGAACCCAGTAGAGGGAGAGATAAATGTTTACATTAATTAAGTCTGATTATAAGGCGTATGGTTTATCGTTTAAAGGATTGATCATGAGTGTGTTCAATTTTTCTACTTTTTGGCTGGTGGTACTTTATCGAATGTCACATTATTTGTATAAAAAGAAGATCCCCATTTTGCCTCGCATACTCAGGTCTATCGGAATTATTTTCTACGGGGCAGAAATTTCTCAAGGAGCAGAGATTGGCCCAGGTTTCAGGATTGCTCATTCAGTTGGAGTGGTAATCGGGACCAATGTGAAGGCAGGTGCACATTTGGAAGTGTTTCAAAATGTAACGATAGGTGGAAGAGATCAAGAACGCAATGGGCAGATTAAACCTATTATTGGTGACAATGTGACAATTTTCACCGGTGCTGTGGTTGCGGGGCCGGTTACTGTTGGCCATAATGTGTCGGTGGGGGCGAATGCCGTTGTAACGGATGATATCTCTTCCAACTTGGTGGTGGCAGGAGTTCCGGCAAAGCCTGTTGGGGAGGTATGTATCCCTCATTCGTTACGGAGTATGAATCGTGTCATTTAATTTAGTTCTATTTAAGAAAGGTTTCTCCCAAGAGAGAAGCCTTTCTTATTTACACACGTTCCTTTTCGATACAAAGATTCATTACAGCAGGTCTTCCGATCGAATAATAGTTAATTGTTGTCTTCTTCGCTTCGTGAAGAGAGAAGCAATTGCGTCCATCGAACACATTCGGGGTTTTCATTAGTTTCGCAATGGTTGAAAGTCTTAAAACTTTAAATTCTTCCCACTCGGTTGCAATGAACAGCATTTCTTGATCTTCAATCGCAGCAAAGCAATCTTCAGCGTAGGAAACGGAATCGCCTAATAAAAGTTTTACTTTATCTTGAGAAACCGGGTCATATACTGTGACTTGAACTTCAGCTTTCAACAGGGCATTTATGATTTCTATGGAGGCTGCTTCACGAATATCATCTGTATTCGGTTTGAAGGAAAGTCCGAGTATTCCGGCTGTTTTTCCTTTGATCTCTTTCATATGCTTTTTGGCAAGTTCGACGAGTCTCACCTGTTGTTTTGCGTTGACGTGAATAACCGATTCGAGTAAGTCGAATTTGTGGTGAAGATTTCCTGCCATTTGAACAAGGGCATTGGTGTCTTTCGGAAAACAGGATCCCCCATAACCAATTCCGGCATTCAGAAATTGGTGACCGATGCGCTGATCCATACCCATCCCTTTTGCTACGTCTTCTACGTTTGCGCCAAGTTTCTCACAGAGATTCGCAATTTCATTAATAAAGCTGATTTTTGTGGCCAAAAAAGCATTGGATGAGTATTTTATCATTTCAGCACTTTCGATAGAAGTTTGGAGAATCGGCACCCTGAATGGCTTAAGCATTTCTTGAAGTTTCGATGCTGTCTTACTATCATCGGTTCCAAGCACGATTCGATCTCCGTTGAAGGTATCGTGTATCGCTGAGCCTTCTCGGAGAAATTCTGGATTGGATGCAATCATGACTTGCACATTCTGTTTCAAATTGTTCGATACCCATGCTTTAATCTTTTTGTTTGTCCCGACAGGAACCGTACTTTTTGTGACAACGATGGTATCTGTGTGTCGGACATATGCACCAATTTTTTCAGCAGCGTTTTTGATAGCCGACAAGTCGGCAGAGCCATCAGTATTAGAGGGTGTTCCGACAGCGATGATGATGACTTCAGCTTTTTTACAAGCAGCCTGATAGCTTGATGTAAAAGAAAGTGTTTGTTTGGCGAGATTGTGTTGCAGAAGTTCTTCCAGCCCAGGCTCATAGATCGGTGAGAGACCTTGGTTCAGCTGATCTATTTTGCCTTGATCGATATCCTGGCATGTCACGTGGTGCCCGATTTCTGCAAGACAAATTCCTGTCACCAGTCCAACATATCCAACACCGATTACGGAAATGTTCATTGTCTCACTCCTTATGCAGTAAATCTTTGAGATACTGAGTTACATGATGCTTAAGTTCAGGCCTTTTCATGGCAAATTCTATAGTTGCTTTGATAAATCCTAGTTTATCACCTATATCATATCGATGTCCTTCAAAGGTTTTTGCATAAATAGGGAATTCCTGACTGTAGTAGTTGAGGGCATCTGTGAGTTGGTATTCTCCACCAGCACCTACTTTTACCTGTTCTAAATATGAAAAAATATCAGGAGTCAGAATATATCTTCCCATTATCGCTAAACGAGACGGTGCTTTATCTTGATGCGGTTTTTCAACCAGTCCTGCAATGGGATATGTGGACTGATCTGCTCCCACGGTTAAAGAAGGACTTACAATGCCATACTTTGATACATCTTCTGTGTCCACTTCTTGTACCCCGAGAATCGGTGCTTGATGATGGTCGAATGCTTGAATCAATTGCTGCAGGCATGGAATATCTGAATCGATCACATCGTCCCCTAACATAACAGCGAAAGGATCCTCCCCTATAAAGGCACGGGCACATAGTATGGCATGCCCTAATCCAAGGGGTTCCTTCTGTCTGATATAATGAATGTTTGCGAGATTCGCAATCGATTGAACTTCTTCTAATGCACTCCATCTTTGTTTTTTCTCCAAAGTGGCTTCTAACTCATAGGATTTATCAAAATGATCTTCAATACTCCGCTTTCCCCGTCCTGTAATGATGATGATATCTGTAATCCCCGATTGAACGGCCTCTTCAATAATATATTGGATGGCGGGTTTATCAACCAGGGGAAGCATTTCCTTTGGTTGAGCTTTCGTGGCAGGAAGGAATCGTGTTCCTAATCCCGCGGCGGGAATGATGACCTTTTTTACTTTTTGCTGGTTGTTAGATAAAGATGAATCTTTCATTCTATCAGCCTCCAATATGTACATGTTTCTTATTTTATCAGAATGTATGCCCAGATATAATTAAGGATGTAGAAATTTACGCAGGTTTAACAATAAGAAAATATATGAGTTCGTGTTCTTAATATAGATATTAATTTTCTTAATAAAAAAACAAAAGAATAAGAAACAGGAAGATAATTCGAGATAAAGAACAATAATTGTTCTTTATAATGGCAAATTGACTATATTTAACCATTTTCAAGCTGGGTATTCTGTCATATACTTCAATTGTAAGTTCGTTAAAAAGAACAAAAGCTTATAAACGAACTATAGAGTTGAAAACGAGGAGGAATTTTGGATGGGGATTAAACAAAAGTTAGGTTTGGGTGTAGCTTCAGCGGTTTTAGGTGTATCACTGATTGGTGGGGGTACATATGCGTATTTTAGTGACACAGCCGTTCAAACGAATACCTTCGCATCAGGGACGTTAGATCTTAGCGTTGACCCTACGGTGAATGTACAGGTTGCAAACTTAAAACCAGGGGATTGGACAGATGAAACGTTTAAGTTGAAAAATGAAGGAACGTTGGATATTAAAAAAGTAAAACTTCATACAGCATATACGGTAACTAAAAATGATGGTTCTTCGGTAGCTAACGCTCTTGCAAATGAATATGCAGATGCGCTAGAAGTAGTTTTCTTAACAAACACCGGGGAATATATATTAGATGGAAATGGTGTCATTTATAAAAAATCTTTATTAGAACTACGTGATATGACCCCTGATGAACTGGCTAAAGAATGGGAAAGATTAGGGTTCTTAAATTGGGCATTAGTAGATGGAATCAAAGCCGGAACTGGGCCAAATTCAACAGATAATTTCTATGTTAAATTCAAATTCAAAGATTCTGGAGCACCTCAAAACGAACTTCAAGATTTAAAATTAAATCTTCAATGGACATTTGAAGGTATTCAAGAGGATGGCGAAGAACGCTAAATGTTTTATGGGAGGGTGGAGAGTATTATGCCACCCTTTCTTTTAAATAAAACTAGATACATATATTCAAATATGGTTTATTCCATTTGAGAAAAGGGTGTGATTCCCATTCGATTTAAGAGGCAGAGAAAATTTAGGAACAACAAGAATCTTAAGCTAGTGTTGGAACTCTTAGGCATCATCTACCTATCATTATTTACATTATCTTATTTGACCTCTCAAACGGGTGCTTACTTTAATGATCAAGAACAGGCAACTGTTGTCATCAGCAGTGGGAAGTGGTTGGAGGAGTGGGATAAAAGTTCTCTTACCTTTACGAATAAACAATCCACCCAGAAGGTAGAAGGTTGTGGAAAAACAGAAATCTCTTCCTTACTAAAAAATGGGTCAAAAAACGATATGAAAGGAACTTCTGAATATGAAGTTTATTTCAGTCAAGCAGATAATCCTAAAGATGGAAAAAAAGTAGCTGAAGGGACGATAGAATCAATTCAATCCAACCAATCAACTACATTGACATATAACACAGATATTTCAGGAAATTATAAATTCAGAGCTTTTCAACGTCCTGGGCATGGAAATAAGTATGATGAGCGCCATGATTTATGGAGTGAAACAATTACATTAACATGCAAAGAAATAAAACCAGACAAAAAAGAACTAGAGAAATCGATTGAACAACCAAAAAAGACTACTGAGCCTGAGGTTAAGAAAGAAGAGCCAATAACACCAGAAAAAGAACAAAATACAGAACCTAATGATACTCCTGGTGAAAGTGAACAAAAAATAGAAACGAAAAAGGAAGAGAGCGATAGTAAGGGTGAAGAAGTAACGAAAGAAAATAATACAATGAAAGATAGTAATGTAGACGAGGAAGAGGAACCAAAGGATAAAGGTCAAGCTGAGTCTGAAAGTTCAGAGTCGAATGAGGGGCAGGTCAATGAAAATGAAAATTAATTTCAAAAAGATAAAAAAATGGCTAAGTTTGAGTGTGACTGTGACTTTATATACCGTTTTAATCTTATTGGTATTAGTAGTGGTTTCTTCTAAAGCATCTGGAGGAGAACCTCAGATATTTGGGCATGAAATAAAAGCGGTTCTTTCCGGGTCCATGGAGCCTGGAATTAAGACCGGCTCTATTATAGCTGTCAAACCTGGCGGGGATAAGACTCGTTTTACTGAAGGAGATGTCATAACTTTTAAGAAAGAGGAAGGAGTTTTGGTAACACATAGAATTGTCGAAGTGGTAAAGACAAACGGTGGAGTCATGTACAAAACCAAAGGAGACAATAATGATGCAGCCGATATGGAACCTGTCTTATCTGAAAATGTCGTAGCGGAATACACGGGAACTACTATCCCTTACATTGGGTATTTGATGAATTTTGCCAATTCCAAAAACGGCGCATTCCTCTTCATCATCCCGGGACTATTACTCCTTTGCTATTCAGGCTTTGTCATCGGTAAAGCCCTTTCGCAGATTGAGATAAAAAAACCAACTGAGCCTATTGATAAAAATGTAATGTAATGAAAGTTTTAGAAGGAAGTGGAGTATATGGGTAATAAGCGATTTACCTTACTAACAATTAGCGTGGTATTCCTGCTTGGGTTCTTCGTTTTTTCAATGGAAAGGGTTCAAGCCGATCAAGGGGATATGACAAATGAAGTGGATATTGCAACATCGCCAACAGGAATACTCTTTCAAGTGGATAACATGAAGCCTGGTGACTGGACAACGAAAACCATCAAGGTCAAGAATCAGGGATTAAAGGGTTTTCAATATACGATGTCATCGGAAGTGAAATCCGGCTCGGATAAATTATATAACGCACTAATGATGACGTTGTCCGATACTAAAGGGGTCATCTATGAAGGAAAGGTTTCAGAATTCAAAGGGTTTGATGCCCGTAAACTAGCTAGTTCAGGAGAAGAGGATATGACCTTTAAGATCGAGTTCCCTGAACATCTGGGGAATGAATTTCAAGGACTCATGACTGAACTGAAATTCACCTTTCAAGCGGAAGGTATAGTAGGCGAATCTCTTCCAGTTGGTGGAATGACACTTCCGAATACGGGAACGGTCATTTATAAACTACTATTGATAGGTGGAATATTATTTTTCAGCGGAGTTGGAGTTTATGTTTATCAATACCGAAGAAGAGTGAATATGGTGAATGGGTAGAGCCTTGATGAGAAGTTGATCAAGGTTTTTTTTGAATTTTTGTCTATAGGGGTATGAGAGGAAATAAGGGTAACATTCTAGTAATGATAGGTAGGGGTGAAAGGATGAAGAAACTTTTCCTTGGCTTGGCTTTCCTGAATCTGATGGATGGAATTATCTCCTTTATAGGAATTAATGGTTCCTTCATGGTAGAAGCCAACCCTCTTATGAATAAAATGTATACGACAAGTCCCATACTATTTTTAGGTATCAAACTATTGTTATCGCTCTTCTTGATCCTTATTGTAGTTTACGACCGGATCCCACGGCTAAAATGGGTAACTTCTATGGCATATATTGTTAGTATCATCTATCTCTTCGTATTTTGTCTCCACGGAATCTGGATCATCCAATCGGTTATGTGATTTTCTCCTCTCCCAAAAGAGGAGTTTTTTCATTTCCTGAAGTGAGTTTTATATAAAATGAAAAACTATATTCTTCTATGGTTTGTACGTCATAATTAGTTTCTTTCGACACTATCTCCCAGGAAATAATCCATTTCCTCAAGTTATGAGATTTTTCTCAAAAAATATACAAATATAAATGGAAATTTTCTGTCATTAGTATATAATAGTAATAAAGTCTCATATATTAGAAGATTCTGATAAAGGGGACTTTATTAAAAAGGAAAAGGAAGGTGTTTTGATTGAAAGGATTAGAAGTGCTGATTACTCGAAGGACTGTGGCGATTTGTCCTGCTTATGATGGGATGCATGCGTCAATTATTTATGACTTCTCGGGGAGAAAGACGTTCAGCAAAAAGTCAGTTATGGAGATTTTAGACGATTCCTGTATGGCTTACCGGTCTACATATGACGGCAGGATCAAAGCCGTCCGCCGTGCTACCAAGTATTTACGAAAGACACCTCTTATGATCTGCCCGCAGGAATTCATCTATGCGATACCCACAAGGGCTCCAACAGACTATGATTGCATCTGGTTATTCTGCCAGCATATCGAGTCAACTTCCACTTCAGAAGGAAAAACATACATCAAGTTTACGAATGGCGAGCAGTTGGAAATCAACTGTTCAGAAAAAGTGATCACCAAACAACGGGAACGGGCGGCTGCCACTTTGAATCACTTCGCAAGCTTCCCATCCCGCAGAGCTTTGAGAAGGACTGAAAGTGAACTATATCTTCCAGGATTTCATCCCGGTATGCTTGATTCCGCAGACATTACAAATGATTCACACCTCGATTTTTGAGGGACGGACCTTTGAATATATGAAAAACATGAAATAAAGAAAAAACAGGAGTAGGAAGCTTGTTCCAACTCCTATTTGTCATTTTCTTTTACTATTGGCCCCTTTCTTGAAAACTTCTCCTCTATTACCATAAAAATTATCGGTCTATACTAAAATAAAATTTCATATAATAAAAAATACAATTGAAATTTAATTTCAAACGTGATTATAATATAAGTAATGAAAACGCATACAGATTTTCTGGGAGGAATGACTTATGAAAGATAAATTTTTTGAATTATCAACAGAGAAGGTAAACCGAAATACGCTTGGGATCGATACAGCGAGTACAGGTGAGATTCTTCGCATGATGAATGATGAGGATCAGAAGGTGGCTACGGTTGTTCAAGAGGTGATTCCTCAAGTGGAACAAGTGGTTGACGAGGTAGTGAAGTCCATCTCTCAAGGCGGGAGATTGATTTATATCGGTGCAGGTACAAGCGGCAGACTCGGTGTGCTTGACGCGGTGGAATGTCCCCCGACCTTTAGTGTCAGCAGTGACGTCGTAGTCGGATTGATTGCCGGCGGGGAGAAAGCATTCGTCAAAGCGGTTGAAGGCGCAGAGGACGATGAGGAGTTAGGTGTATCCGACCTGAAAGAAATCGGGCTGACGCAGGCGGACACGGTCGTCGGGATTGCAGCGAGCGGACGTACCCCGTATGTCATCGGTGGTCTAAGATATGCAAGGGAACTTGGTGCGACAACGGTTGCCCTGTCTTGTAATACGGGCTCGAAAATTTCTGCAGAAGCAAAGCATGCGATTGAAGTGGATGCGGGACCGGAAGCATTAACCGGATCCACTCGATTAAAAGCCGGAACTGCACAGAAAATGGTCCTCAACATGATTTCGACAGCAGCCATGATCAAACTGGGCAAGGCATATGGGAATCTGATGGTAGATGTGAATATCAGTAACTATAAGCTGGAGCAGCGAGCAATCGGAATCATCGAGAGTATCACAGGTGCCGATAGAGAAATGGCAGCAGCAACTTTGAAGAAAGCGAACAACGAAGTTAAGCCTTCCATTGTGATGATATCACTGGGCTGTGACTATGAAGAAGCGAAGAATCGATTAGAAGATGCCAATGGTTACGTTCGATTAGCCATTGAAAAATAGGCTTTTTGTATAGGGGTACTTGTCCAGGACTCTTCATAGAAATAGAAGGGGAAACGAAAAACAAAGCAAACTTGAAAGGGGAAGGTGAAAAATGACGAATAAAGAATTGGCTGGTGTTATTTTAGAGCGGTTTGGCGGTGCTGATAATATAGCAAGCTATGAAAATTGTATGACCAGACTGAGAGTGAAAGTATATAACGAAGATCTGGTCCAAAAGACGAGCATCAAGAAGATCGAAGGAGTATTAGGATTTGTAGAAGACGAAACGTATCAGGTCATTTTAGGACCGGGTAAGGTCAATAAAGTGACAGAAGAGTTTGGGAAGCTGGTATCAGCAGGATCAGGTGATCTTGACCTGAAAGCTCGTGCTGCGGAACAAAAAGCGGATTTGAAAAAGAAGAACAGTACTCCATTTAAATTACTTCTAAGACGAGTGGCAAATATCTTCATTCCGCTGATTCCTGCGTTGATTGCGTCAGGATTGATCACAGGGTTTACGAAGTTCTTCGTTCAAGCCGGCTGGTTAAATGGTGAGTCACAGCTTGTGATGATGCTCTCCATTATTGGTAGCGGATTATTTGGTTACCTGGGTATCCTGGTCGGGATGAATGCGGCGAAAGAATTTGGCGGCTCAGCGGCACTAGGCGGGTTGGCTGGTATTTTGATCATCAACCCGGCCATTGGTGATGTGACGTTATTTGGAGAAAATCTGCTTCCTGGCCGTGGCGGACTGATCGGGGTATTGATTGCTGCCATTTTCATGGCGTTTGTTGAGAAGAAGGTACGTAAGGTGATTCCGCAGGCTGTGGACATTATTGTGACACCGACCATTGCGTTACTTGTCACGGGATTATTAACATACACGGTATTCATGCCGGTAGGTGGATTTATTTCAGATTTGATTACGAACGGACTCCTTTCACTGATTGAAATGGGTGGATTAGTCGCTGGATTCGTCCTTGGCGCCACCTTCCTGCCACTCGTCGTAACCGGGTTGCATCAAGGATTGACACCGGTTCATCTGGAACTGATCAACACGATCGGGGACGACCCGCTTCTTCCGATCCTTGCAATGGGTGGAGCAGGACAAGTGGGAGCAGCCTTCGCGATCTTCATGAAAACAAAGAAGAAGAAGCTGAAGAGAGCCATTGGTGGAGCGCTTCCGGCAGGGATGCTAGGAATTGGTGAACCGCTCATCTTTGGTGTCACGTTACCACTCGGCAGACCATTCCTGACGGCGTGTTTAGGTGCCGGATTCGGGGGAGCATTCCAAGCGTACTTTGATGTCGCGACATTTGCGATCGGGGTATCAGGATTGCCGCTGATTTTCCTCGTGAATGCAGGAGAAATTCTTTACTACACGATCGGACTTTTAATTGCCTATGCAGCCGGTTTTGCTATCACGTATCTGGTTGGCTTTAAAGACGAAATGGCAAGTGAGTTCGAATGATCGGAATCTCTGTTTATTTATCTGATGAAGCAGCCGAAGAGAGAATTCTTCGCGCTTCTTCATCAGGTATGAAGCTTGCGTTTACCTCTCTTCACATTCCTGAAGAGTCGGAGTATAGCAGGGAGCATGTCGGTCACCTGTTATCCATCTTTAAAAGGGAAGGGTTCGAAGTGTTTGCTGATGTATCGAGGAACACGCCCACTTTGTTAGGGTTGAGCCGTTTCGAAGAGTTAAAGGATTTGGGTGTGACGGCACTGCGGTTGGATGATGGGTTTACAGCAGAAGAGATGGTGGCGTTATCCCATCACTTTCAGATTGCCATCAATGCCAGTACGGTTGGGAGAAAAGAGCTTCAAGAATGGACCTCCAGTGGACTGGAAACAGGAAACATGATTGCCTGGCATAACTTCTATCCAAAGCCTGAAACCGGATTAGATCAGGATTACTTTATGAAGCAGCAAAGACTGTTTGAAGCTTCAGATATTCCGGTTTATGCCTTTATCCCAGGGGACGATGAAAAAAGAGGACCGGTATACAAGGGTCTCCCAACTTTGGAGGATCACCGTGATCAAAACCCTTATACGAGTGCCATTCAATTGAGACACTGGGGTGTCCAAGGTGTATTCATAGGCGACCCCGGTTGTTCACAGGAACTAATTCGTAAGCTAATGGATTATGATCAAGAGAATGTAATGGAGCTTGCGTATGAGGGAAGCGGTGAAATCGAGGGAGAATATCAACTCAGACCCGATCCGGGAAGAGATGTGTATCGACTACTTGAAACAAGGACAAATGGCGATGTTCTGCCTTCAAATACCGTAGAAAGACCACGTGGCACCATCACCCGGGACAATGATCTGTATGGACGCTATAAAGGGGAAATGCAAATTGTCCGAAAGAACCTGGAGAAAAATCCTGCTGTGAACACAGTCGGCAGAATTCGTGATGAAGACCTTGATCTATTGGAATTATTGGAGCCTGGTCAAAAGATCCGGTTGATAAGAGGGACGGGCCACAGTCTGTGAAATACTTGTATAAAAAATCTCCTAATGATTTTCATTAGGAGATTTTTTTGTTTCATTACGATACATCTTCTATTCGACACGGTCCATACTAATTAGAAAACGCTTCGGCAATTCAAAGGAGGGACGGCATTGAGATTAGACAAAAAACACATGCTATTCATGACGGGACTGGCGGGTTTGATGGTTCTACTTTGGGTGTTGTTCCCTCCTGTCATTTCGGGACGGGACATGGAAGAGAGAGGTCCTTCTACAACCATCGCCGCCCATTGGATCTTCTCGAAGGATTATATTCAATCCGGAACGATCACCGGGAAGGATCTGGTGATGAAAGACGTAAGTGGCAACACCAATCACCTCAGGTTAATCAACCTTGAAGGCTCCAATCAAAAGCTTCCTTTCATCCGCTGGTCGGAAGAAGATTACGAACAAAAGGATGCGGTGGAGACCTTACAATTTACTCACAAAAAAAGTGACGCTGGGGGTCAATATTTTCAGACTGGCAAGGATGCCCCTTTGAATCATAACCGCTTTAAAAACGGATATACGATCGAGGCCATATTCAAACTGCCGAAACAGTTCTCTCCGAAAGACCACGGTGGTATGGGCATTTTGTCAAGGGGTGGGCAACGCTCCAATTTAACCGTATCGGACTTTAAACAAGTCCAATGGGCCAGTCATCCCTTGAATCTTCAACGCACCGAGACAGATTGGTCCCTTGCCCTTGATAGTGAAGAAGACTGGTATCATGTAGCGGTCGTCAATGACGGGAAGAATACTAGCATCTATATAAATGGAGTGGCCGACTTCCGGCACTCCACTGTTGAAATGATCGGGATTGATTTTGCAAAAGGGAAGGGATGGAATATCGGGGCATCAGAAAAAGAGAATAAAGCGGATGCTTTGTTTGCAGGGAATTTACAGGAAATCCGCATCGCCAATCGATCTCTTCCAAAAGAAGACTGGCTTATCCAACATAAGCCCGGTGAACACGTCAAAAATGGATCCAATCGATATCAATCATTACGAACGAAAAAGAAAAATTATTCCTTTCTTTTTGTCCCGGATCCACAAAAAACGGTGCGATATAAACCAGAAATTTTCAAAGAACAAATGAGATGGATTTCAAAGAGATATGAACGGTTAAACATCGCTATGACCGCTTTCTTGGGAGATATGGTCGATCAAAGCGACTCGTTGGAGGAATGGGTCCACTCTTCTACAAGCGTCGGTATCCTCGACCAGAGAAAGGCACCGTATGTGACGATTGCCGGGAATCATGACTACGGTAAAGGAGATCCGTATCTTAAATATTACGGTTCAGGGCGTTTTGCGGACAAATCGTATTATAAAGATTCTTCCCCAACTGGATATAGTTCGTATTCCATCATTAAAGCGGGAAGCTATCATTACTTATTCCTTTCCCTCGACATGGAACATATGAAGGAGGATATTCCTTGGGCAAAAAAGGTTCTAAAAGCACACCCCAAAACACCGACCATCCTTCTATCTCATCAAATTCTTAACATAGAGGGAGTCACACCAATGGAGACAGAGAGGGGAACACTGGTCTGGTATGAACTGGTCCATCCCTTTAACCAGGTATTTATGACGGTCAATGGCCATCACCATGGCTCCACTCACAGAGTGAAACAAAATGCAGCAGGTAATCCCGTTTTACAAATGCTTGTCGACTACCAGTCAGGCTATCACGGGGGCAATGGCTGGATGAGGTTTGCAGAATTCGATGAAGCAGACGAGATGATTTCGTTTAAGACCTACTCCCCGTGGGTGGATAAGCTGCCGCGGCCGCAGAAAACGTATTTTGATGTGGCGTATTTAACGGGGGTGCGTGATCAATTCAAAGTGCCATTTAACTTTGAAGAGCGTTTTAATTTTGTTCAATGATTTTTTGTTTTGGGTTTGAATTAGTAAAAAAGCATGAAGACTTGATTTTCATGCTTTTTAGTGTTGAAAAAGTCATTTAATAGGAACATCGATGCGGGCAACTAGTCAATTGATAGTCTAGAATATCATTAATACGAAGAGAATAGTTCCAAAGTGAGAAAGTTGTCGATAAGTATTTCTACCTAAAATATAGATTATTCTGATATTTCAATTATAATGTAAATATAAGTAATATATGTTAATATTTAAAATTTATTGTGTAAAAGGGGAATTGCGAATGCCAGGTTATTATATGAAGGAAGTATGGACACCGTTGAAGATAGTAGGAATTAAGATTTTCAGATCAGAAGAAAATAGTATCTTTATGAAGGTCCTCCGAAAACCAAGAAAACGTATTTTTTAAAACCAATATATTAAATACTTCTAAAGCGCGTACGATAAAGGCAAACCCATTGAAAAATGGTGACGCAAAGCTATAGGGGCTTAAGTCTGCAAGACAATGCCAGCCAGTTACCGTGTACGCAAACCTTTTCAGCAGTTAGGTACCCCCCCCCGTTCTTCCATCAATAGATAGATTAACGCCTTCTTTTATTTCATCCCTTACCGAGCTCCTCAATTTGCTAAATTATCAAATGACTCTCACCCTATCCCCTATTTTCTGTTATAGTAATATCAACGAATATTTCGACAATAACCGGAATGAAGGGACTGCCATTTGATGACTAGGGCTTCTGCCATGCTAATTGAATTTCTTGAAAATCATTCAGACGAATTTTTACAAAATTGGCGTAAGAGTATCGTCATTTCAGATAATGATCTTTACAAAGAAGAAGTGTTGAACAATGGGGTGAAAATGTTTCAGTTAGTGAAACGTGCGATCGAAACGCCCCTCAGTGAAGAGGAAATTACCTATCTCGCCTATAAGACCGCCTTGGAACGGGTAAACGCAAACGTGAATATAAGTGAGTTTGTTTATAACGTGAATGTCGGGAAAAGTATCATTATCAAGTGGGTGAGTAATTCAGGAATTGAGCTCCGGGAATTGCAGCCCATCATTGAAGAAATCAACGCGCTTTTCGACCGATTTTCCTACTTAGCCGTTAGAAAATATACGGAAATTAAAGAGCAACAGCTCCAGGAAAAGGAGTTGTATATCGATCAAACCCATAAAGAACGGCTGACAATCCTGGGCCAGATGAGCTCGAGCTTTGTCCATGAATTCAGAAACCCCCTCACGTCGATCATCGGATTTACCAAGCTCTTGCAAAACGGTTATCCTGACTTACCTTACCTCGATATTATGCAACATGAGCTGGAGCAATTGAATTACCGAATCTCCCAATTCCTCCATGTGTCGAGAAAGGATTTGATTGAGAGTATCAGGGAAGAGATCATTCTTACAGATCATCTGGAAGAGACTATTGAATTTTTATATCCGAGCCTTCTGGATGGTGATGTATCCATTGAGTTTCAATGTGATGCTTCCATCAAGGTGTTGGGAAACAGGGATGAGCTTAGACAGGTCTTTCTTAACCTCATCATGAACTCTATTGACGCCCTTCAGGAAGTAGAAGGAGAACGTCTAATCACGGTTTCATGCGAAGTGGAAGCAGGGAAGACAAAACTTCAAATCTCCAACAACGGTCCACGGATCAAAGAAGAAACCATCGAAGCCATTTTCGAACCTTTTTATACGACAAAAGACCTCGGAACGGGAATCGGTCTTTATATTTGTAAAAAGCTGATTGAAAAGCATGGCGGGGAAATCCGCTGTCAGTCGAACGATGAGTGGACGACGTTTACGATAGGTATTCCAGTAGAATCGAATGTAGTTATATAATCGTGTACCGGTTAACGGTGCCAGGCACAAAAGATGGTTTTTGTGCCTGGCACCGTTTTTGTTTTAACTAAAAGCCCTCCTCCTGTTTCTATTAACAGTAAAAAAACCGACCCGGCAGAACAAAGTCCGCCAGATCAGCTCAACATTCCATTCTTACTTACTCCACACCCACCGCATCATAAGCCGCTTCAACAGCCTTAACCTCTGCAGAAGACTCGCCATTTCGGTCAGGATACAGATCTCTCGCAGCCTGGACTGCCGCTTGTCTCATTTCACTGAAGCCTGATGAAGCTGTCAAATAAAGAGTCAATGCACGGTAGTAGATTTTCTCTGCTTTCGCTTTGCCGACTCCTGTCACAGTTACACCATGGTGTGTTCCACCATCGGTTAACAAGTAAGCAGCTTTATTGTTGATGGAGCTGTTGATATGAACACCGCCTTTATCCAGTTCCCCTAAATAACGATCGTCATAGTGATCAGGGTAGTAGCCTGACTCTGTGTATCCCCCGATGTAAACAGAAGCGGGATCCTTCATGTCACGAAGACCGTCACCTGGTGTGTTCGGCGTCCAAATATCTTCTCCGAGCAGCCACAGGTCGTCGCCTGTTTTGTTTTCTACGAATGCTCCCAGAATATCTGCGATTGATTCGTTGATTGCACCGGATTCGTTTTCATAGATGAGATCAGCTGTTTTATCGATGACACCGTGAGTCATTTCATGTCCGATGACATCCAGTCCGCCTGAAAGGGAGATCATGCGCTCACCGTCGCCATCACCGTACAGCATTTGCTTTCCGTTCCATGCAGCATTGCTCCATTTTTCCCCGATGTGAACGGTGGAAACAAGCTTCATCCCATTGTTATCCAAAGAATTACGTTGAAATTTAGTCTTGTAGTAATCATATACTTTCCCTGCATTCACATGGGCAGAAACGGCAGCCGGATCATAGAAGAAGTTTCTTGGACTTGTTACTTCAAACCCTGTTAATCCTAATAAAGCTGAAAGGAGGATGAATGTAGTCGGTGGCATCTGATTTGCTTTAAATGTGTGAACACCATTGGCGCGAGTGCCGTCGAATAGATAATGGGATCCATTCGACAGATCCTTTACAGCATTGAACGTATGAAGATTTCCAAAGATGTCCATCCCTCTTGCCTGAGCAGGTTCTGCGACAGGAGGAAGTGCTTTCGCTGAAGCTTTAACAGAACTTGTTGCTGCAGCTGTTGGGCTCGCTTTAAAGTCTTTCGTTTCTTCATGAATTTTATTGAAATGATTGATGACTTCACCGGTTGTCGCATCCACAAAGTAGTGGAAATAGCCAGGAGCCGGTACGGATGTCGATGCTTTTACTAAATAAGATAGAACATATTTTCCTTCATGGGGATAGATGATCAATTCCGACTCGATTCCATCATAGGCATCGACTTTGCCAATCTCCCCATCGATGCTTGCCTTCACTGTTGCCAGTGCTTCTTCTTTGGAGATGGCTGCTTCTGTTGAGACTGCCGTTTTTGATAGATTTTTAGAAATTTTACCGAAGAACGCTTTCACATCATTGTTTGAGTCAAGTGCGATTGTTTGTTCTGAACCATATACAGGAACCCCGCCAAACTGCTCGACTGTTCTAAAATGATAGGAACCTGTTTGTTTGTCGGCTTCTTTTTGGATTATCTTGAATTGATCCTTCACCGCATCAAGGGATACGATGGTTTTCGCTTGTGGATTGACGACCTTCGCTTGTAAGAATTGATACAGTACATCTTCTTTCGATAATCCTTCAGGGGCATCCCACGCCTCTACTATGTAGGAAGGACTGCTCTTCACTTGATCATTCGCAAGCACGTTGTAGCCTGGTGCTGCAAGACTTCCAAATGCAATGGAGGTTGCAATCAACACTGGCAGTGCTCTCTTCTTCATCTTCTTTTGTTTCAAACCAATCACCTCTCCGAAAAAGTAATGTAGAACATCTCCAATTATTCAGAATAATCAAACCTTGGTCAATTGGGTTAATGGGATTGTCTCTATAGTGGGGTTATCAGATGGAATCTGACATTCTTACTGAAAAAACGACCCCGATTCGACAAGAAAATGACCCGATTTACAATCCTCGCAGGCTCTTATACGATTAGTACCAATGAAGCAGTCAAGGAGGCGTCGGGGAAATGAAAGGACGTTTCAGTAAACTAGTCATTCCAAGTCTATTACTAATGAATCTATCATTAACTATTCATCTAATGGGAGAAACGGAAGCCTCGTTTTCAAATCAGGAGGCGGTTGACAATATGACGTTTTCAGCAGCATTTGTATTTCCATCTACTATTAAGGAAATGGAAAAAGAAACGAGTCAGCATGTCAATGAGATTGCAAAGATGTATAAAGGCTATCAGAAGTTGAACCTGGATGAGGCTCTTCTTTTAAAAGAAACATTGATCTCTCTTGAACAAGAGTTACAAAGCCTCCATAAGGAGTTAGATGGTTATTATCAACAAGCTTTAAAGAACCCGGAAGAGTTCAATTATGTCATTAAAGGATTTGATCGGGTGGAGAAGCTGGTAGTGGAATTGGATTCTCCGATGAAATTGTCCCAACTACAATCGTATATTGAGAGTTTGAAAGAGAAATCTCAAGCAGGGCCAGCTAAGGGTGTTGAGGAAGAGGGAGAGAGGATTGAGCCAGTTAAACCTGCTGAACCCGAAGCCGAAGTGGATCAGGAGGTTACGGGTGAAGTAGAGCCTGATGCGGTAGTCATTGAAACTGAATCTGAACCTAATGCTGAAACAACGATTGAAACCTCTGATCTTACTATAGAATCCAATGAAGAAGAAGGAGGAGAGTCACCATGAAGAAAGTATTCTTAATACTCAGAAAGATGGTGGTGGGTGTCGCCTTGATCCTATTCTGTTCCCTTGCTTTCATCGTCCTATCATCAAAAGCATCAGGCGGTGAGCCCACCATCTTGAATCATCAATTTAAAGTCGTTCTATCAGGTTCCATGGAGCCAACCTTTCAAACGGGATCCATCATTGTGATTGAGAAATCCAAGAACAATGCTGCCTATAAAAAAGATCAAATCATCACCTTTCGCTCCGAGGATAAGTTAATCACCCATAGAATCATCGATACGAAAGAGAGTAACGGTCAGACCCTGTATATCACAAAAGGGGACAACAATGACGCGCCGGATAGGGGTTATGTGTTATCTCAAAACATCGTAGGAAGCTACAAGGATTTTACCATCCCCTACATAGGCTACATGGTGAACTATGCTTCATCCAAAATCGGATCTGCCCTTTTGCTTTTTATTCCGGGGTTGCTGCTGGTCTTATCAGCGGCACGATCCATTTTTGTGACATTAAAGGAAGTCGAAATGAAGACCACTGGTTGATCCTATTATTTGTCGAGTGAAGCAAATAGTAGATTAATAAATAGACAACGCAAAGGGAGGAAGAAAAACATGAGTTTTGCAAAGAAGGTAAGCAGGGGAGTATTAACGGCGGCATTAGGATTTTCATTAATGGGTGGAGGTACATACGCATATTTTAGCGATACAGTTGAGACTCAGAATACGTTCGCAGCAGGTACATTGGATCTCGCCGTGAACCCGGAAGTCGTCGTCAATGTGGAAAACATCAAGCCTGGTGATGAAATCCAGCGTGAATTCACATTAGAAAACAATGGGACACTGGATATCTACAAAGTACTACTCGGGACGAGCTATACAGTTGACGATGCGATGCTGAATGGAGCTGCAAACGCAGATGACATGGCCAAGCATATCAAAGTCACCATTATGTACAATCAAGGAAGCGCGTATTCACCGGTAGTGGAAACCTCTCTATATGAACTGAAAGATCAAACACCGGATCTTACGGCCATGAATACATTCGTAGGCAGTGAAGTCGTTCCTGATGGTATTCCGGCGGGTGGCAAAGAGAAAATCATGGTCCTGTTTGAATTCGTGGATAACGGAGAAGACCAAAATGAATTCCAGGGAGACGCCCTGCAAGTGAATTGGACGTTCAATGCTGAGCAAGGTGAAGGGACTCTTCATGAATAAGTAATCAAAAACCCTGGGAGGGATTCCAGGGGTTTATTTTTAGTGTCCGTACCAGGTACAAATTCAGCATATTGTACCTGGTACACTTGTTCTGACATGTGTGCCTGGCACCGCGACGGTCACACATTATCTCATTAATAGATTCGATAATTGAACCGCTTTTTTAAACTCCTCGGATTCTACGTAATATTCATAGAGCACCTTCCCGAACCTTTCAATCAACAGCACATTCTTTGTTTCAAAAAAATAGGGCAGTGCTTTGCTTTCGAGATAGGAAAAGTAGTCATCGCTCTTATTGTCCATATGGAGAGAAAAAAGTTCAAATAAGATAGTGAATTGGGTGCTGTTTGCGCTTTTGCTTTCAGATAGACCGTGTTGGATGTGTTTCTTTATCTGTTTTGAATTTGCGAGATTTCCTTCAATGCAAGCATCTGTAAAGTTACATAATCGCCGCAAATAAGGTATTGACCCTTTTTCCGCCAGGTTCAGCGCTTCTTTAAAGCATTTTTTGGCAAGGGCATATTCTTCACGATTGTAATACTCATACCCCAAGTTATTTAGGAGAGCCCCTTTTTGATCTGAATACCCAAGTGAATCGGTGTCCTGAATCAGGCTCTTATATCTTTCCACCAGATCCTCGAATTCGAGATACATCTCACTGCTCAACTGAAGGAGCATTAAGGTCTCAGCCTTGATTGCACCGGTGTAATTATTCGTCTTTTTAAAAAAACTGAGGGCTTTACCGGCATAAAAGTAGGACATCACTTTATTTCCAATACAGTGATAAGCAATTGATATATGATAATAGCATTCTTCATTTTTATATGTATCCATATCTATCTTCTTTAAGACTTGCAACGCTTTTTGCTGGTTTTCATCCGTGTTGTCTCTTATATAGATCAGTCCTTGAACGTGAAGAAACAGATTTGTCTCATAGGCTGTGAGAGGGCTTGAACCCCTATGGATGGAATCCAGAATGTTTGAAGAGAGGTCATCTTTATTATGCAGGAGGTAGTACCTCGCCCTAAGTAAGTGATAATAGACTCCATATTTCGAGGACTCGAGAAACGGAGACTTTTCAAGTTCGGATTTCATTTGTTCCACGAGATTCATCCTCCTCATGATGATGCTATTATGCCAGAGCTGAAGTTGCTTTTCGACTTGGTGAAAAGTGGTGATTTCGTGATGAATATCGATTCCAAGACGCTCTGAAAAGAGTGAGATAATATCATCTGAATAAGCTGTTTTACCCCTCTCGATCTTACTGACATGCGTCGTTGTACATATCCCTTCCCCCAATTGAGACTGGGTGAGACCTGCTTTCTCCCTATAAAATCGAATGATTTCCCCTGTGTGCATGGTGAATCCCTCCATTTAAAAATCCCTTTATGACTAGTATTTGGTAGGGGGAGGGGTTTTTCCTGCTTTGGGAGTAGTGGTGAAAATTAAATGAGTGGTATGGCATGGGATTTTGGTGGGAATTGGGTTAAGGGGTGGGATGTATGGGGCTGTATGACGTAACTACATAAAAAAACCTCCTCGATTTAACTCGAAAAGGTTACTTCAACTTCTCAATATCCTCGATGATCTCTTCAAAAGGAGGATTGGATACCCCTTCATACTGCTTCAGCAGAATCCCATTTTCACTCACTAAATAGAAAGAAGTTCCATGAACAAATTGATTAGAGCCTTCCACTTGAGCAGCAGGAGTTTTAAAGGAGACATTGGCGAATGATTCGATCTCGTCACGTGAGTATCCCGTCAAAAAGCTCCAATTCTCATCATTCATTTCATAGCGGCCGCTATATTCCTTCAACACTTCAGGAGAGTCATGTTCGGGATCCACACTAATCGAAACAAGCTGGACATCATCATCAAATCCCGCTTCACTTATCTTCTTTTGAAGCTTCGACATATTCGCCGTCATAGGAAGGCAAACGGTATCACAATTCGTAAAGATGAAATCGGCAATCACAATCTTTCCCTCATTCAGCTCAGCTAAAGACGTAGTCTCTCCATTCTGATCCATGGCAGCCAAATCACCGACCTCTACTTTCATAGGAAAAGACTCCTCAACATTCTCCCCCTGGCAGCCAGCCAAGAAGAAAAGAGATAATGCAACCGCAGCAATCATACATTTAAATCCCACTCAACTTCCTCCTTCTGAAACAGAGGTCCGTCCCTCACATTAGAAGAGGGACGGACCTTGTCAGGTTAGTCTATGAATTGTTTGTCAATTAAATCTGTGAATTCCGGTTTTTCTTTCAGGAACTTCAGTTCATAGGATGAGTCGGCGAAGGCTTGAACGGCATCGGAGTCCACTTTGTAAGTGAAACCGATTCGTTCCCATGCCTGATCGACGACTTCTTTGCTTAGTTCTTGGCCGGTTACGTCTTTTACGTCTTTAATCGTGATTTCTTTTGCTTCTTCGGGATTTTCAGCGATGAAAGAAGTTGCTTCTTTATGGGCGTCCACGATTTTTTGAATGGTATCCGGATTTTCTTTCACGGATTTTCCAGACGCTACAAGTACGGAAGCGGGAAGTGTTTCACCGAATGAAATTTCGTCATGATCGATGATGATGTTGGCACCTGTTTCTTGTTGAATCACGGCTGCCCAAGGTTCCGGTGCTACGGCAATGTCGACTTTACCAGATTTCAGCATATTGGCATATTGTGCCGGGTTTCCTGTTACATGCTTCATGGTCCCGCCGATTCGTTGAGATTCAATGCCATGTTCTTTCAAGAATGTCTCGACCTGAACATCATGTGTACAACCAACGGCAGGGGTGATGAAGGATTTACCTGCGAAATCGTCCACGGTTTTCACGCCGCTTTCCTTACTTGCAAGAACCACGGTTCCACCAGTGGATCCCCCACCGATGATCTTCACGTCGGCACCGGTCATGTAGTTGTTCATGGCTGGACCAGGCCCGACAAGACCCGCATCAATTTCGCCTGTTTTCAAAGCGGTCATAAAGGATGAGCCATCCGGGAAGGTTTTGTATTCAATCTTTGTACCGTTACCCAACTGCTCTTCATAAAATCCCTTGTCCTTCGCAACCATAGCGGGAACGTGGTTAATATTAGGGAAGTAACCGATGACGACCTTTTCACTTACGTCTCCGCCTGAGCTCTTTTCAGTACCGCAGCCTGCCAAAACACCTAGGAATGTAAAGAAAATCGTCATGAGTAGAAATGCTTTTTTCATTTTGTAACCTCCTGTTTTTTATTAAAGAGGCAGGCCACCATCACCTGCCTCATTTTTCCGACTATGCCTATGACTCCAATCCCCAACGCTTGATCACAGATTTTTCAATGCGCTGGAAAATGAGTTGATCCACAATCGCTCCGATGACTCCAATGATGATCATGACGGCAATGACCAGGCTCATGTCACCAAAGTCTGATGCGTATCGAAGAGTGTAGCCGAGTCCTGGACCGGTGCTTAATAGTTCCCCTGCCATTAAAGCTCTCCAGGCGAAGGCCCATGCAAGGCGTGAACCCGTGACCACATAAGGGATCGATGCCGGGAAGATGACTCGAATGAATAAGTCCAAACCTCTCGATCCCATCGTTTGAGCTGCTTTCAAAAAGAGGGGAGAGACGTTTTTTATGCCCATTCGAATGTTGAGTGCCATGACGAATGTACCTCCAAGGATGACCACGAAAATGACGGCTTTTTCATTAAGGCCGAACCACATGATGGCCAGTGGCAGCCACACAATGCTCGGTACACTCTGGAAGGCTAGTAGTAAAGATCCCAGTGTATCGTCGGCCGTTTTGGATTTGGCGAGAAGAACGCCGATGCTGGTTCCGATAACGAGGGAAATCCCCAATCCGATGAATAAGCGTTTGAAGCTTGCAAAAAGGTCAATGATCAAAGTTTGATCGGCAATCCCAGTAAATAGGGCCTGGAAAACGGAAGTGGGAGAGGGGAGGACAACTTCCGTCCATAGTCCGAATCGTGATCCCGATTCCCAAAGGCCAATAATGAGGGCAAAAAAGATGATGCGTTTAAGAGCTGTGTTCATAGGCCAATTCCTCACTTATCACTTTGTCGATTTCCTTCTTTAAATAGCTCATGATATGTTCTTCGATCTTTACCATTTCCTCTTTATGGGCATCCCGTGGACGGGGGAGATCCACTTTGATATCTGCCAAGATCGTGCCGGGGCGGGTACCCATGACGATGATCCGGTCTGAAAGCTTAATAGATTCCGAGATACTGTGAGTGACGAACAGGATGGTTTTCTTCGTTTCCATCCAAATCGTTTCAAGCTGGTGATGAAGGCGGGAGCGGGTCTGTTCATCCAGTGCGCCGAATGGTTCATCCATGAGAAGGATTTCCGGGTTCATGGAGAGAGCCCGTGCAATGGCCACCCGCTGCTGCATTCCTCCTGATAGCTCATGAGGGTAATGATCCTGATAGTTTCCCAGCTGGACCATATGTAAGTACTTTGCGGCTTGCTGTCTTGCCTCTTTCTTAGACATCTCTTTTTTCAGAGGGAACGTTACGTTGTCACGCACACTCAACCATGGAAAAAGTGCCGCTTGCTGGAAAACCATCCCCCGGTCTTTTCCGGGTTTCTTGATCGGATTTCCATCTGCAAGAATCTCTCCCGAAGTCAAGGTAGTCAGTCCTGCCACGATGGAGAGGATAGTGGATTTACCGCATCCTGAAGGTCCCAGGATTGAAACAAACTCACCCTTATCTATCCCGAGATTTATATCATTCAGTACATCGGTCGGTTTTCCTGACTTATCGAGGTATTGCTTATTGAGATGGTTGATCTGTATAAACATGTCATCACCCTTATCTTATAATTCATATTAGTTTAGTCGGAATATAAATAATACAATTATAGTATATTGGGGATGGTTGTCAAGGTTTCCTTTATTTTGGGAAGAATACAATGGGATATGCGATAGGACTTTAAATCGTTCTACGCTGACAGAATTTCTTTATAAATGGTTTTATATAATTGAATAGCTGTAAGAGTGGTCTTTATTATGGTAGTTGTCACATCATATAAATGTCCTATTTACGTCTATTGATGAACAGATTATGAATAGCCGTTTTTAACTAGGTGTGACAGGGTAACACTATAATAAATACCATTATTTTCTTCAAACCAATAGGAGGGACCCGATTTGATCAGCCAAACGAGAGATATTGTTCAGAAGTCATTGGATGCTTTATTAGAGGACGGATCTTTTTTACCCGAAGTGAAAGGAGAGACGAGAAAGAAAGCGTTTACGTCGCTGACTTCCATTCTATCGACACCGAACCACGTACATAAATCGTATTTAAGGATTCCGTTGGAGGATGAGAAGGTGGTCCGGATCCCTGCATTCCGTGTTCAGCATAATAATGCCCTCGGGCCATATAAGGGAGGGATTCGTTTTCATGAGACGGTGAATGAGGAAGAGGTCGTGAATCTGGCTTCCTTGATGACGTTGAAGAATGCCCTTCATGACGTTCCATTCGGCGGGGGAAAAGGCGGGATCATCCTGAATCCCCGTGAGTATACGGAGAAAGAGCTTCATCTGATTGCGAGGAAGTATGTCCAATATTTCAGCGATGTCCTTGGACCCGATAAAGATATTCCTGCTCCCGATATGGGATCGGGGGAACGTGAAATGGACTGGATGATGGCGGAGTACAAGAGCATCCGGCCGGGAATGCCTTATAGAGGGAGCTTTACGGGGAAAAGTGTTGTGAACGGCGGTTCGTTAGGTCGTAGGGAAGCGACGGGAAAAGGTGTCTTCTTTACATTCCGCTATCTGGTTCATGATTTTGTAAGGGAACAGAAGAGTCTATTGACGAAGACGGATAATGTCTTTGCGAAAACGGCTCTCGATTTCGAGGACCGTCCCTTGACGATTTCAGTGCAGGGGTTTGGGAATGTAGGGTCGGTTGCGGCACTTGAAGCCTATCAATCCACTCATTTACAGAATAAAGTGGTGGCGGTGAGTGACCGGAATGTGACGTTGTTCAACTCGGATGGTCTTGATATTCCGGCATTGGTAGAGTTCACGATGAAGAATAAAGGAGATCTTCCCACGAAGGATGAACAGTTGAAGGAAATCGGCGTAAAGGCTGAAATCCGTGACCGTGATGAGGTTCTTTATTTAGATGTAGACGTTCTGATGTTAGCGGCATTAGAGGATCAGGTGCACAAGGATAATGTTGAAAAATTAAAAGCTAAAATCATCGTGGAAGGGGCCAATGCTCCGATTACAACGGAAGCGGATAAATATTTAAGTGATCAAGGAGTCATTATCATCCCTGATATCCTCGCGAATGCCGGCGGGGTCATCGTCTCCTATTTCGAATGGCTGCAAGGACGGGAAACCCAGTTCTACACAGAGGAAGAAGTATTCAACCTCCTCTACGACAAAATGAAAACGACCATGGACACCGTCCTGCCACTATTCTTCGGCGACCCATTCCCCCTTCGCCAAAACTGCTACATCCACTCCGTCATGAAACTATCGACGGTTCTATACAGACAGGGAAAACTTTATTAAGAACGAGGGACGGACCTCTATTCCTAGGAGCTGGTACTAGGAGTCGAGGTCCGTCCCTCTTTTTTTTCAAACGGGGGTGTCCTTCACTCTCCCTATCCCCTATATAAAGGGTGAAGGGAGGTGAGGCACATGGCAACAGCGGATTTGAAATCTACGAGAATACGGTTGGCTTACAATGATGGCCTGGATGAGAAGGGGAATCCTAAGATTGTGTACAAATCGTACAGCTACATCAATGCACTGGCAACGGCAGATGAGATGAACAGCGCGGCTTTATCTGTGGCGAGTCTTTCATCAAAGGGATTAAACAACATCGAGAAGGTCGAAACCTTCGACATTAACGAGTAAGTGATGACCGATAGTTTAATAGAAAGGAGGCAGATGCAACATGGCAAAAGTATTGGAACTGGAATTTACAACCGAAACGGGGAAGTCAGCTAAGCTATCCATCAATGACCCGATCGAGCCGATTGATACGGTGGCGGTGAAAGCAGCGATGGATAATCTGATAGCGACCAATGTGTTTGGAAGTTCGAACGGAATGTTTGTGAGTGTGGAAGGCGCACGGGTGGTCGAGCGTAATGTGACGGATTATGATGTGATGTAGTCGAATGAAAGTGTCCTCCTTGATGGGGGACACTTTCTTCATGTACTTCAACTTAAAAAAGAGCAACCCATTACAGGTCACTCTCAATCTAGAAAATATTATTTCCCCAACAAATTCACAGCCTGTTCCAGCACTTTCTCACCATTCATCATCCCATAAGACATCCCGTCGATCACATCCACCTTAATATGATGGGGCTCAGCTTTTTCAATGATTTTAGATGATAGGTAGCGGACTTGGGGACCGATGAGAATCACATCAAGTTTATCTAAGTGATTGCTTAAGTCAGCTTCAGACGTAGCGTTAATGGTGGCTTGAAGGCCTTTTTCTTCAGCGGCTTTACGCATTTTTTGGACTAACATACTCGTTGACATTCCTGCCGAGCAGACCAGCATGATATTCATATGAAGCACTCCTTACTTGGTTTGATGGATTTCGATGATTTCCTGGGCCAGTTCTTTGACGGTGATGGCGTTCATAAGATGATCCTGGGCATGAATCAATAGAATCGTAGGATTCTGTGTGTCACCGCTTGCTTCTTTTTGAAGTAACTGAGTTTGATAGTGATGGGCCTGATGAACTTCATTCGCTGCCTCGGCCATTTTTTCCTCTGCTGTTTCGAACTGTTTTTTCTTGGCGGCTTGCAGGGCTTCCATGGCGGATGACCGGGCGTTTCCAGCGTGTAAAATGATATGAAAAGATATTTCTTCTAAGGTCATTTGTTGTTCAGCATTCATGCGATTTTATCACTCGTTTCAGTCGTTTTCTTTAATTGGGCACGTTCAGATGCAAGCAGGAATGGAATGTACATGAGTGTGGCGATCGTCAGGTTCACGAGTTGAAGAACGATTCCACTCCAGGATCCGCCGGTTACAAGGTAACCACTGATGATCGGTGGTGTCGTCCAAGGAACAATCGCGACGGTTTTGGGTACAATTCCTAAGCTCAGTGCCAGGTAAGATGTAACGGTCAATACGACAGGTACAAGTAAAAACGGAATAAACATAAGCGGGTTTAACACGATTGGCAGACCAAAGATGACCGGTTCATTAATATTGAAGACACCGGGTGCAGCAGACAGTTTTCCGACTGTGCGGTAATGCTTCGTTTTCACTACAAGGAAGATGGCGATGATCAAGGCGATCGTCGTACCGGATCCACCCATGTACACGTACGCATCGAAGAATGGTTTCGTCACAATGTAAGGAACGTCGAAGGCACTCATGCCGTCAGCGAAGAGCTGCTGATTTTTCTCAATTAACGGTAGATAGATCGGTTCGATGATCGGACCTAATATGTTTGTGCCATGTAAGCCGAAGAACCAAAGGAAATGATTTAAGAAAGCAACGACAATGGCCGATGGCAGTGAGTTGGAGACGGCTTGCAGTGGTTCCTGAACCACGGTAAACACGATTTCAAAGATGCTTTTTTCTGCAAAAGAAGTTAAGAGAGCTTGAATAAGTCCAACAAGAATCAAGATAATCGTTGCAGGAATCAGGGCTTTGAATGATTTTACAACACCTTCCGGCACACCATCGGGCATACTGATCGTAAACTTGGAACGAATCAACACTTTGAATAATTCTGTGACAAGAAGGGACGTGATGACGGCGACAAATATCCCTTGTGCTCCGGTCCAGGCGTAGGAAATCCCCCAGTCTTCGGTTACCGGCGTGAGGATGATGAGAGAAGCGATCGATACCAATGCTGCAGATAACCCATCGATATGATAGGACTTCGCTAAATGATAACTGATGGATGCAGCGACGAGCAGTCCGAGGATGGCGAATGACCCATTCCACATATTCCCCCCAACGGATTTCCAGCTTTCACCGAATACAGAGACCATAAAATTTTGAAAGGCATCAATCGGCAGGTTATTTAATAAAACAGCCAAAGATCCCACGATGATCAGCGGCATGATCGAAACGAATCCATCACGGATGGCAACGAGATGTCGTTGGGACCCGATTCTTCCTGCAATAGGCATAAACTTACTTTCCATAAACCCCATTACTTTACTCATTTCTCTTTCCCCCATTTACTAGATTAATTGAATTGCGGTAAAAACTCCTTGTGAGCTTCCAATAATTCATCCACTAGTTGTCTTGCTACCCCTTCGTTCTGCACTAGCGGATTCATCACCATGGCCTGGTAAACATGATTGTATTCACCGGTCATTGCTGCCTGAATGACGAGCTCTTCGAACGCTTTCATCTGTTGGATGATTCCTTTGACTGACGGAGGAAGCGGTCCAATGGTGATTGGCCGAGGTCCGTCCCTCGTAATCACAGCGTTTGTTTCGATGACAGCGTCGTGTGGCAGGTCAGGGATGGATCCTCTGTTCAGTGTGTTGACGGTTTGGGTGTCCCCTGAGTTGTTGTAAATGCTCGTCATGAGGCTGCAGGCAGCATCACTGTAGTAGGCACCTCCTCGGTTTTCCAGTTCTTTTGGTTTTTCGTTTAATTCTTCTTTCATATATTGTATGAAAAGTTCTTTTTCAACTTTTCGAACAACCTCTGCCCGTGTTCCGTTTTCTCTATAAGCTTGAAGGTCCTTTCCCAACACAGAGTCCCGTTGGAAATAGTATTGATGATAAGGATTGGGAAGCATCCCAAGGGCTTGTAAAAATTCCTTCGACCATCCGAGGGAGACGATGTTGGCAGGTGAGTAATGCATTTCTTGATGGATCAGTTTTTGCAGAACCTGATCGGTGACATCCTGACCATTGACCCAAACCCTTTTTCCAAACACAAAATGATTCATCCCTACAAATTCGATTTGTACTTCATTTGCAGAACAATTCATCATCTCTGCGACACTGTTTTTCATGTTGAAAGGAATGTTGCATACCCCGATGACTTTTTTATGTGTGCTGTATTTAAGCAGGGCTTCTGTTACAATTCCTGCCGGGTTGGTAAAGTTAATAAGCCATGCATGGGGACAAATGTGATGGATGTCATGACAAATTTCCATTAGGACGGGAATGGTACGTAAGGCCTTGAATATGCCGCCTGCTCCATTGGTTTCCTGACCGATGACGCCATGACTTAGAGGAATACGTTCATCTTTTTCCCTGGCTGAGAGGCCGCCCACCCTGATTTGTGTTGTCACAAAGTCAGCGCCTATCAAGGCATCCCGCCGGTTAAGAGTCCATTCAACTTCAATTGGCACACCTGTTTTTTGGATCATTCGACGAGCAAACCGCCCGATAATTTCAAGCTTCTCTTTCCCTGCTTCGATATCTACAAGTGTAATGTTCGTGACTGGAAAAGATTCGTATCGGTGGATGAACCCCTCGATAATTTCTGGTGTATAGCTTGATCCGCCTCCGATTATGACCACCTTTAATGACATTCTGTCGATCTCCCTTCATTTTGAAAGCGATTTCTATTTTTTATAATGTATCATACAAATTTTTGCTCGTCTATATATTGTAATTACAAATATAAAATTTATGACTGATTTTTATTTAATTGTAATAACAAATTATTTTTATGATAAAATGAATAGGAATAGAGAATCGAACGTGGATGTGTTATAACAAATATAGGAAGAAAGTGGAAGGGAGAAACAGAATGAAAGAGACACAAGAAGCAAAGGCCCTGCATTCGCATGTAAAAGAAGAAATCATCCACATGATTAAAAATAAAGAATACGCTCCGAATACAAAACTACCGACAGAGGCGGAGTTTTGCGAAAAGTTCAATGTCAGTCGTACGACGATCCGGACGGCGCTCCAGCAGCTGACACTTGAAGGTTACGTGTATCGCGAGCAAGGGAGGGGCACCTTTGTCGCAGAAGAGAAAGTCAGTCAAATCCTATCCTCGACGATCGACAACTACACAGAGCAACTGCGATTACAAGGTAAGAAACCTAAGATCAAGGTACTAAGCATGAATGTCATCCCGGCAGAATCAACGGTGGAAAAAGCATTGGAATTGAAGAATGGAGATCCCGTCAATCGCTTAGAGAGGATCCGTTATTCGGACGGGCTTCCCCTGCAATATGAGGTGGCATATCTGCCCTGGTACAAGACGCCGGGGCTTGATAAAGACGAATGTGAAAGATCTCTTTACAAGCTCCTCGAAACACAGTTTGAGATAAAAATTAAAAAAACCGTCGAAACGATCGAGTTGTTTTTAGCAGATGAACGAGTGGCAGAGAAGCTAGAGGTACCAGAGGGGACACCTTGCTTTATGATCGAAACGACTGCTTATATTGAGGATGGATCGGTCATCGAATTTTCCAAAGCGATCTTCAGAGGAGATAAAGCGAGTTTTCTTGTAGAAAGAACCTATTAGAGAAAAGGGGATGGGGGATTATGAGAAACGTGATCGTCAATGCAGATGATTTTGGTTTATGCCGAGGAGTGAACTACGGCATCGTTGATAGCCACCGATTTGGAATCGTCAACTCAACAACGATGCTGGTCAATATGCCAGGGACTCTGCATGCGGTGGAATTGGCGAAGGTTTATCCGGAATTACAGGTTGGGATCCATTTAACGCTGACATGCGGGAGACCGGTTTCTGGCGGAGTACCATCGCTACTGGATGAAAGAGGATTTTTCCGTTACAACAGCAGGATTTTTGAAGAAAAAGAAATCGATGTGAATGAGGTTGAGATGGAGTGGGAGGCTCAGGTGGATAAATTTCTATCATTCGGTCTGCCCCTTTCTCATATTGACAGTCATCACCATGTTCATAGCTTTCTGCCACTGATCCCGGTGGTGAAGAGGTTGTCGGAACGTTTTGGGGTTCCGGTCCGGAATGTGTTTGATGGGGACGCAGAAGGAATGAATGTATTAACGGATCGGTTCACAATGGACTTTTATGGTGACGGTGTTTCGGTTGATGGGTTGAAGCGGATATTGGACAGCAGGGATGAAGGTGAGACGCTTGAGATTATGTGTCATCCGTCTTATATTGATACATACTTGAAAGGGAATTCGTCTTATTGTGAGCAGAGGTTGAGGGAGTTGGATGTGTTGACTGGGGTTAAGGGGTGGACGTTCTAGTTTTTGTTTGGTTGTTTGAGAGATTATAATATTTGTTGTGAGTTGTTATGACAAATGATCGGGGTGCTGCTATTTAGGGTAGTGCCTTTTTCTATTGGTGTAAAGGAGGTTTGTCCCTTTTGGAGGTGGAAGGAGTGTTTTTGGATAGTATGTATGGTTTTTGAGTCTTTGAGATGGTGTTAAGGAAAGGTTTTATCTAAAATCGATGTGAAATACATGGATTGATAAGATAAGAGAAGTTTTATTATCGACTTTAAGAATATATTATCAACTATAAAAAATTGGATACACACCACCCCAAAATCAAACCCAATTCCGCCACACACAAAAAAATCCCTTACCTAATGCACCAGTAAAGATAGCGCTTACATAAAAACAACTAAAAAATCCCCTATTGACTTCCATTCACATACCCAGTATTATCCTCTATAAGATAAAAATTTAGAAAATTACATACTTTTAATTATCCAGAGTGACCGAGGGATCAGGCCCTATGACGTCCGGCAACCTCCAGTATTGGAACGGTGCCAATTCCTGCAGAATGATTTCATTCTGAGAGATAAGTCGAGATAAACAGGCGATGCTTCTTTCAGTTGAAAGAGGCATTTTTTATTGGAGAAAAAGGGGTGTGCACATTGATCGAGATTCGAAATCTAGTTAAAACCTACAAAACAAAGAAGCAAACGGTGGTCGGTGTCGATAATGTTTCCGTAAAAATCGAAAAGGGTGAGATCTTTGGAATCGTCGGATACAGTGGAGCGGGGAAGAGTTCACTCATTCGCTGCCTGAATCTATTAGAAACCCCTACATCAGGAGAAATTATCATTGACGGACAGGATTTCACAAAACTTTCATCCAAACAACTAAGACTCGCCCGTCAAAAAACAAGTATGATCTTTCAACATTTTCACTTGATCAAATCCAAAACGGTGTTTGACAATCTGGCTTTTGCTTTGAAAGCGGCTAGTGTACCGAAAGCGAAAATCAAGCCCAGGGTCGTCGAGCTCCTTGAAATGGTCGGTCTATCGGACAAAGCCGACGCGTATCCGGCCCAGCTCAGCGGAGGGCAAAAGCAAAGAGTCGGGATTGCGAGGGCACTTGCGAATAACCCATCCGTATTACTTTGCGATGAAGCCACATCGGCACTCGATCCGAATACGACGAAATCGATCTTGAAGCTACTGAAAAAAATCAACAAAGAACTGGGTTTGACGATCGTCCTCATCACCCACGAGATGGAAGTGGTGAAAGAAATCTGCGACCGGATGGCCGTGATGCAAGATGGTAAGATCGTGGAGGAGGGTCCGGTATACGACCTGTTTGCAGAACCGAAACAGCCATTAACGAAACAATTCATCGAAACGATCCTTCAATTTGAACTCCCGCCACACCTCGTGGAATCAAGAAAAGGAAAGCTGATCAAAATCCAGTTCAAAGGATCGATCGCAGAGGAAAGCGTCGTATCGGAAGTGTTTCAGAAATACAAAGTGAAGGGCAATATCCTTCATGGGAAGATCGAATATATTCAGGAAGTGCCACTGGGGATTTTCATCATGGAACTGATCGGCTCCCAAGACGAAATCGAAGCCGCTATCCGGTATATCACGTTGAAGACGCAGAGCTTGGAGGTGCTTGAGAATGCTGCCTGATTCATTGACTGCGATTTTACCAGAGTTGAATAAAGCCTTTTTTGAAACGGTATATATGGTGGGGATTTCACTGGGAGTTGCGATTTTAGTGGGATTACCGCTTGGGATTCTTCTTTTCGTAACAGACAAAGGCTTGTTTTTACAAAATAGTTTGATCAAAAAGGTCGTTGGATTTGTCGTCAATATGGTGCGCTCGGTTCCGTTCATCATTTTATTAGTGGCACTCTTACCATTAACCAAACTATTGACCGGTACCACGATTGGACCGACGGCAGCATCCGTATCACTCTCTGTTGCGGGAATTCCCTTTTTTGCGAGAATGGTAGAAACGTCATTGCGTGAGATTGATAAGGGTGTCATTGAAGCTTCGGTTTCAGTGGGGGCAAGCCCTTGGATGATCATTAAGGACGTGCTGTTGCCGGAAGCTCGTCCGGCAGTGATTCAAGCGATCACGATTACAACGATCAGTTTAGTCGCCTATTCCGCCATGGCCGGCATCGTCGGTGGGGGCGGAGTCGGGGACCTGGCGATTCGTTTCGGGTACTACCGTTATGACAACACGGTGATGATCACGACCGTCGTCATTTTAATTTGTTTAGTTCAACTCATCCAATATACGGGTGATGTGTTTGCACGATTAGTCGATAGACGATAACTACTTTAGGGGGAACAACAAGTGAAAAAGTGGATTTTATTAGTGTCATTAACGGTAGCAATGAGCATTCTTGCAGCTTGCGGAGGGGACGAAGCAAGTTCAAGCGCGGAAGATAAAAAAGAGGTGACCATCGGAGCGACATCCGGACCATACAGTGATATGGTGACAAAAGCTATCAAGCCCGGTCTTGAAGAAAAAGGATACACGGTTGAAGTGAAGGAGTTCAGTGATTACATCCAGCCGAATAACGCACTGGCCCAGGGAGATCTGGATGCGAACCTTTTCCAGCATAAGATCTACATGGAAACCTTCGCGAAACAGCATAACATGGATTTATCCGAAGTGATTGTCGTACCAACGGCTCCAATGGGGGTCTACTCACAGAAGTTTGATTCAATTGAAGACATCAAAGAAGGCAGTGCCATTGCCATTCCAAACGATCCGACGAACGCTGCACGGGCGTTTCAGATTTTAGAAGATGCGAAATTGATCACGTTAAAGCCGGATACGGATCCATTGACGGTCTCAGAAAAAGACATTGCTGAAAACGTGAAAAATCTGCAGTTCAAACCGATCGAAGCAGCACAGCTTCCAAGAGCCGTTGACAGTGTTGATCTATCTGCGGTTCCAGGGAACTACGCACTGGCTGCCGACATGGACTTACTCGATGCACTTCAGTTGGAGGACATGCCTGATCAGTATCGTAACCGAGTGGTTGTCAATACGAAGGACGTTGATTCACAGTTGGCGAAAGACATCAAAGCAGTCGTCGAAGCAGACGAATTCGAGAAAATCATCGACGAAGAGTTCAAAGGATTTGGTAAGCCTGAGTGGATGGAGTAGAGGGACGGACCTCTAGTCGGACTATTTAATATAAGAAAGTGATAGGGACGGGCTTCCGCTGAATGCGGAGGTCCGTCCCTCACTTTTTAAATACAACACTTTTTATATTTTTTGCCGCTTCCGCATGGGCAAGGGTCGTTGCGGCCCACTTTGTTTCCGCTTTGTATGGGTTGTGGAGAAAAGAGTGGTTGCTCTTTCATTGATTGGTCTTCCACGTCTTCAATGAAACTTCTCCACTGTGGAAGTTTCGGATTATCGATCCCATTTATGATGCAGTTGACATAGAGGGATTCTTCCAGGCATAGCATTCCTGCATCATAGCCCTCTTCGATAAACGCTTCGATTTTTGGAATCGCGTCTGTTGATAACTGCTGGCATAAATAGTCAGAAATCAGTGTTTTTGCGGTAATGTCATCTGTTTGATCAAATAATTTCAAGAGCGCTTTTTCCGCTTCTTTAGTTTTGATTCTTCCGAGTACGTCCAGTGTATAGAAATAAGTATTACCATACAGTGCCACTTTTTCAACCTCATGCACTACTTGTTCCGTTCCTATTTTCACAAGGGCATTGGCCACTTCCTCGAATAAAAGATCACTTTCATCTTCATCTTTAAAGAGGTTTACTAACTGAGAGACGACGCTTTCTTCACGAAGTTCACCAGCCGAATAAACGATGTAAATCCCATTGAAACCAAACCCGTCCTCCTCCTCTTCATAAGCTTTTAAACCACTCTGTACTTCCCAGCTTTCGATTTCGTTTCTTGTTATCAGCTCTTTGATGATCCTCTTACCATGATCGTAATGGGCTTGGGTATATCTATCAATATCCAAGTAACCGGTGATGCCCGCGAGCTCCTTGTAGAGTTCCTCAATCGTTAAAGAAGGCAGCTTCACGATTTCTGCTAATTGGGTTTCACCCACTAAACGTTTTACATCATTCTTCTGTGCAATCAACAAGTTGGTATCGGCATTTAACAGTAACTGGGTATAGAATAGCTGATCATCATCCTGTTTGCCCAGACGGTTTAAACGGTTGATGACCTCATTCATCCCATCCTCATTCAATGGCATGTACATTAAGTAAGGAAGAACCGGAGAGGAGAATTCTGACACCGGCCCCTGGTCAACAGCTTTCAAACCGGTCAAAAATGTATTCCCATCGACTAAATATGTATCCTCCAACATTTCTATCGCATATCTCTGCACAAACGGATCATCACTCAAAAAATAAGGCTCGACCCTTTCAACAAAACGACTCATCCAACCATCCTTTATCATAATATTTTCTTAAGTGTAAAGGGTGAGAATGGAAAAGGGAAGAGGGACGGACCTCCCTAGCGGCAATTTCATAGTAGTATGTTCTAAGGACGGGCTTACGTTGAATACGGAGGTCCGTCCCTCTTTATTTGTAGTTATCTCTATATTATTACATTCAATCCTAAATTATAGGTCTTTTTGCTCAAGGGATTGAGTTTTGTTAGGTGAATTACTATTAGAGTTGTGTATTTTAAATGGGATGAGGAGGGTTAAGAGTCATTTGTTATTACTATTTTACAAGAAAAGGGAGTTGTTAGATTTACTATGAAAAAACGGTTTTCACAAGCATCTATCATTTCAATTGTCCTGGTATTTATTCTTTCCATCTTTGTATCAGGAGCAATGGCAAACTCGAATGCAAAGACACCTCAAGCTCAAACACCACCGGATTTAGCCGAAATCTTCGGAAACATCGATACAACATCTTCAAAGTCTACCACCGTTATTGTTGAAATAGAGGAAGAATCCTTAGTCGAATCAAAACATAAAGGGAAAAAACAATCCAAAGCGAATTTGACAAACGCACGAAATCAAGTAAAGAAGAATGTTAAAGGAGTAACAAAATCCAGCAAAGTAAAACGTGAATACGATTATGTTTTCTCTGGATTTTCTTTAGAAGTAGCTGCTGATGAAATTCCAAACCTATTATCTGTACCAGGAGTAAAAGCAGTGTATCCTGATGTTACATATACAGTGACAGGGTCTGAAGGGATTTCCATTGAACAAGACGCTTATCATCCTGAAATGGCTAATAGCGCTCCCTTCATTGGGGCCGATCAGGTATGGAATGCTGGGTATACGGGAGAAGGAGTAACCGTTGCAGTCATTGATACAGGGGTCGATTATACACACCCCGATTTAGATCAGGCATTCGGAGATTATAAAGGTTGGGATTTCGTCGATAATGACGGAGATCCACAAGAAACACCCATCGGAGACCCGCGTGGAGAAGAAACGGCTCATGGAACTCATGTGTCTGGAACAGTAGCGGCGAATGGAAATATTAAAGGAGTAGCACCTGATGCCACTCTATTAGGATATCGTGTTCTAGGGCCGGGTGGCAGCGGAACGACAGAAAATGTTGTTGCAGCCATTGAAAAAGCGGTTCAGGACGGGGCAGATGTCATGAATCTATCACTTGGAAACAGCTTGAATAATCCAGATTGGGCAACGAGTATTGCATTGGATTGGGCAATGGCTGAAGGGGTAGTGGCTGTTACATCAAATGGGAACTCAGGTCCTGATAATTGGACAGTCGGTTCGCCAGGTACTTCACGAGATGCCATTTCTGTAGGAGCGACTCAGCTGCCTTACAATGTATACACGTCTGAAGTAACGACAACTGGTGGTGTAACCTACGAATCTGATAAAGTAATGGGCTTCCCGAGTGACGAGGAACTATTATCCCTTGATGGGAATGAATATGAATTTGTCCATGTCGGTTTAGGCGGACCAGAGGATTTTGCAGGAAAAGATGTAGAAGGTAAGATTGCTCTTATCAGTCGTGGAGCATATCCTTTTGTTGATAAAGCAGCCAATGCAAATGCTGCAGGAGCAGCAGGAGCGATCATCTATAATAACGTACCGGGAGAATTCACATTTGAAATTCCAGGTATGGAAGTACCGACCATTAAAATGTCTTTAGAAGATGGTAATAAAATGCTTTCTGAATTGGAAAAAGGAAATAAAAAAGTTTCATTTGAACTGGAGTTTGCTCGTGAAATCGGGGAAACAATGGCTGATTTCTCATCTCGTGGTCCTGTTATGGATACATGGATGATCAAGCCTGATGTTTCAGCTCCCGGGGTGAACATTGTAAGTACAGTTCCAACTCATAATCCTGAAAATCCTTATGGTTATGCTTCTTATCAAGGTACCAGTATGGCATCTCCACACGTAGCAGGGGCTGCTGCGCTTTTACTTGAAGCTCATGGGGACTGGAATGTAGACGATATTAAATCATCACTGATGAATACAGCTGAAAACTTATATGATGCAGAGGGAGTCCAATATCCTCATAATACTCAAGGAACGGGCAGTATCAGACCTCTGGATGCACTCCATACAGAAACCCTTGTGTCACCTGGAAGCCATTCTTTTGGTGTATTTAGTAAAGACAAAGGAAAACAAGTAGAAAAGCAGCATTTTACAGTCAAAAATTTATCAAGTAAAAAGAAAACTTATAGCTTTGATGTGAACTTTGAAGGGGATCCCAAAGGTATAAAAGTTTCCACAAGCAAAAATCTTAAAGTGAATGGTAATCAGTCGAAAAAGGTAAATCTGCGTGTCCAAGTAGATGCTGGTAAGTTAGAACCTGGTTACTACGAAGGAACGATACAGGTTTCTGATGGAGTATCTTCATTTGAAGTACCTGCGATCCTCTTCGTAAAAGAGCCGGACTACCCTCGAATTACCAGTTTAGACGTCACTAAAACCGACGAAGGCTATGATTTAGAAGTTTACCTTCCAGGCGGAGCAGAAGAAGCGGTCATCTGGGTTTACAGTGCTGACCCATTCGCTTATATCGGGGATGGACCTGTATTTACAAATCTAAAAAAAGAATATAACACCTTGAAATGGGATGGTAAAATTAATGGGCAGGATCTGGCTCCTGGAAGTTACTATTTCTTCGTGAATGCGAAAAAAGGTGAACAGGAAGATTATGTGAATAGTGATATCATTGTGGTGGAATAGAATATAAAGTATAAAAAGTAGAAAAGGTGTTTGCGGGGAAAACTCTGCAAACACCTTTTTGGTTTTAGTAAGTCATTTGTTAGGTGAATGGAGCCCCCTTATGGCCTTAAAGATAACCAATAAATCTTCTTATTATTGGACAGAATGTTTACAGGGGAGGGGGCATTCTGAGGATAGCGGTGGTGAGTAAATATAGGTTCTTATTAATAGAAAAACTAAAATTCATGTACGTAACGAATCAGTTACAACTTCAGTAACTTAATTTTTTATATTAACTGTTTCTTCTGAGAAGAATATCATTTTATGTTTATCATTCAGTAGATTTCCGGTTGTTTATACCTATTCGAAAAGATTACTCTACATCTCAAAGAGAGTGATGATCCCATTCTGTCACCTCATATTAATATAATATGAATCCATTGTCTCATTTTTGTAAATTTTTTTATAATTCCTTAATCCTCGACAAAAAAGTGATATATTTAAGAAGTACTTGGTTTACATTATTCTACAGAATTTGAACTAAGTGTAATTGACTGGTGGAGGTGTTTTAAATAGGTAGATTTTAATAATTAAGTTTCGTGAATCTACGTATTTTGGCACGGAATTGGACTTTCCAAGGGAAATGAATATATTTAAAAGTAAGCGCTTTCAAAACCTTAGAAGGTATTGGTGCCATAGAAAAAAGACTAAAAGCAGGTTTAGTGAGATAGGCGATTTGCTAGTTACATAGGCTTATTTCACAATCATACAATATGAGGAGGAACCAGGTTGAAAATAGTGAAAAAACAGTTGTTAATCCTGACAACGATTCTGGCAATGCTTGTCAGTTATATTGCTCCTATTGGTTCAGTTGCTTCTGCATCCGATTATTTAACGGTTCAGGAAGCTATTGAGAATAATACAGGTACAGGAACTGTATCGGGGTATATTGTTGGGCATACAAAAGCTACCAACAGTTATAATTTTGAAGGTGATTTTAGTAATGATTACAATATTGCCATTGCGGATAGTGTGGATGAAACGGATCCTTCCGAAATTCTTCCAGTTCAACTGCCGACTGCTTTCCGGGCGAAATTTGGCCTCAAGACAAATCCAGACAATATCGGCAAAAAAGTCATCATTACAGGAAATCTTGCCGCCTATTTTCAGGTTCCAGGTTTAAAAGATGCTACAGCAATGTCCTTCGAAGGCGAACAGCCCGATGAGCCAACACCATATGAAGGCATTGAAGGTTTGCGGATTCACGATATTCAAGGTGAATCACATGCATCACCTTACAATACAGAAAAAGTAAAAGGTGTAGAGGGTATTGTCACCCACGTTGTGGATGCAAGCAATTTCTACATGCAGGATGCTCAACCAGATGATAATGATAAAACATCTGAAGCTTTACTTGTTTATAAGCCAGCTCATGGTGTAAACGTGGGGGAAGCCGTATCGGTTGATGGACAAGTAAAAGAGTGGGTATTGGATGGATACTCCGAAAAACTTGATACAGACCTTGCGATGACTGAAATCAACGCACAGTACGGAAATGTGATTGTCACTTCTGCTGACAATGAACTTCCAGAGTCCCTTGTGATCGGGGAAGATTTAATTCCTCCAACAGAAGTGATCGACAATGATCAATTCAGTGAATTCGATCCCGGGCAGGACGGAATCGATTTTTACGAAAGTGTAGAGGGGATGCGTGTATCTCTGGATAGCCCAACCGTTACTGGACCTCAAAAGTATGGCGAAGTTCCTGTCATTACTGAAAAAGTAGACGGTAAGGCGTATACAAAAGAAGGCGCGCCGCTTTTAACGAAAGAAAATCAAAATCCTGAAAGAATGTTCTTACTTTTAAATAACCGTGATTATGTTGCGAAAACAGGAGATCAATTCAATGGAACAGTAACAGGGGTTGTAAGTTACGGTTTCAGTAACTTTAAGATCCTGGTTAATGAAGAAAGTCTGCCTGAACTATCCGAGCGTGAATTCACATCTGAAGTCACAACGATTGAAAAAGAAGAAGACAAGTTGACCGTTGCAGGTTACAACATTGAAAACTTTGCTGCTTCTGATACGGAAAAACGCGACAAGCTTGCTAAATCAATGGTGGAGAATTTAAACTCTCCTGACATTATCGGCTTAGTGGAAGTATTAGATGAGAGTGGTACAACGGATGATGGCGTTGTAAAGGCGGATGCCAACTATAAAGCATTAAGTGATGCGATTGCCGGTTTTGGCGGTCCGACTTATGCGTGGACGGAAGTCGCTCCTGAAAATAAAGTAGATGGCGGGGTTCCAGGGGGGAATATACGTGTCGGTTATCTATATAACCCTGAGCGTGTAACCTTAGTGGAAGCAACTAAAGGAGATGCGACTACTGCAGTAGCTTATGAAGATGGTGCTTTAACGTTGAATCCGGGAAGGATCGATCCAACAAATCCTGCATTCGATGATAGCCGCAAACCATTAGCCGCACAGTTCAATTTTAATGGTGAAGACGTTATCGTCATCAATAATCACTTTAACTCTAAAGGTGGAGACCAACCATTATTCGGCAAGAATCAACCACCTGTACTAGGAAGTGAAGAGCAGCGTCTCCAAATCGCTGAAATTGTTAATTCCTTTGTAGCAGATATTCATGAGAAGAACGAAAACGCTAATGTAGTCGTTATGGGAGATTTAAATGATTTTGAATACTCAGCACCTCTGCAAACACTTAAAGGTGATGTGTTGACGAATCTTATTGAGACTCTTCCTGTTAGCGAACGATATACGTACACGTATCAAGGAAATGCACAGGTCCTAGATCACATGTTAGTTTCTAACCGTCTTGCTGCGGGTGCGGAATACGATATCGTAAACTTTAACTCTCCTTATATGGAAGAGCATGGACGGGCAAGTGATCATGACCCGTTTGTAGGACAGTTTGATCTGTCTGTCGAAAATAATGATGAGTTTGACCTTTCGATTATGCACACGAATGATACACACGCACATGTAGAAGGGTATCCTCGTTTATTCACGGCTGTTAATGAAATTCGTACTGAAAAAGAGAATTCACTGTTGCTGGATGCTGGTGACGTATTTTCAGGTACGCTTTACTTCCGTCAATATGAAGGTCTTGCAGATCTCTGGTTCATGAATCAGCTTGGCTTTGATGCCATGACCCTGGGGAATCATGAATTTGATAAAGATTCAGCGACACTTGTTAATTTTATTAAAGAAATGAACTTCCCGATGGTCTCGTCCAACGTTACCGTATCAGGTGACGCAGATTTGGAACCACTGGTGAAAAATGAAATCGGGACTCCAGGTGAAGGTGGAAACATCTATCCGGCAATGATCAAAGAGGTAGATGGGGAAAAGGTTGGAATCTTCGGATTAACGACACCTGATACAGAATTTATCTCTAATCCGGGAGAACATGTTGTTTTTGAAAATGCAGTTGAAAAATCAACGGCTACAATCGAAATGCTCGAGAATGAAGGGGTAAATAAAATCATCGTTCTTTCTCACTTGGGATACTCAAATGATTTAGAGCTGGCTGAAGAGGTAGATGGTCTTGATATCATCGTTGGTGGCCACTCTCATACTGTTCTTGATGAACCGGTGGTCATAGACAAAGAAGAGCCGACCCTTATAGTTCAAGCTGGTGAATACTTAAACCTGCTTGGTTTGTTGGATATAACATTCAATGCTGAAGGTGTCGTAACGAGCCATACAGGCGAAGTGCTGGACCTTGAAAACTACGATGAAGATGCCGAAGCTCTTGCGAAAGTTCAGGAATATAAGGCACCACTTGAGGAATTAAAGAGAGAAGTCGTAGGAAAAACAGAAGTTGCCCTTAACGGGGAACGCGCAGACGTACGAAGAAAAGAAACGAACTTAGGAAACTTAATTGCAGACGGTATGGTTGCAAAAGCAAATGAGTCTGTGAAAACACACATCGGTCTTCAAAACGGTGGCGGGATCCGGGCTTCAATCGACGCTGGTGATATCACTCTTGGAGAAGTCTTAACGACGATGCCATTTGGCAATAATCTAGTTACACTTGATTTAACTGGAAAAGAAATCTTAGATGCCCTTGAGCACAGTGTAGCAAGGATTGAAGGTACAGACGCACCAGGTGAATTCCTCCAAGTATCAGGAATTAACTATAAATATGATGTAAACAAGCCGGCAGGCGAACGGGTTTGGTTTGTTGAGGTGAAAACAGACAATGGATTTGAAGAGTTAGATCCCGAAATGATGTATTCTGTTGCTACTAACGCTTTCACTGCAAGTGGTGGAGACGGATACACCATGTTTAAAGAGGCAAAAGAAGATGGCCGTCAAACAGAATTGTTCGTTGTCGATTTTGAGGTGTTCACATCTTACCTTGAAAAGAACAGCCCGATCTCACCTGAAGTTGAAGGACGGATCGTTCAAGAAGCAGCACCGGAAGAATCGACTGAGTTTGATTTATCCATCATGCATACAAATGACACGCATGCCCATGTGGAAGGATATCCTCGACTGTTCACAGCTGTAAACGAGGTGCGTTCCGAGAAAGAGAATGCTTTGTTAGTAGATGCTGGGGATGTCTTCTCAGGAACTCTTTACTTCCGTCAATATTCAGGTCTTGCAGATCTCTGGTTCATGAATGAACTTGGCTATGATGCCATGACATTAGGGAATCATGAATTTGATAAAGACTCTAAAACATTAGCCGACTTTATTAAAGAAATGAACTTCCCGATGGTTTCCTCAAACGTTACTGTTACAGGTGATGAAGAGCTAGAACCATTAGTGAAGAATGAAATAGGTAATCCTGGTGAAGGTGGTAACATTTATCCGGCCATCATAAAAGAAGTAGATGGAGAGAAAGTAGGTATCTTCGGCTTAACGACTCCAGAAACTGAATTCCTATCAAGTCCAGGGGAAAGCGTGGTATTCGAAGATGCTGCTGAGAAATCAGCTGCTACGGTTGAAATGCTTCAAAATGAAGGTGTAAATAAAATCATCGTTCTTTCTCATTTGGGTTATTCATATGACCTGGAGCTGGCAGAAGCCATTGATGGAATCGACGTTATCGTTGGCGGGCACTCTCACACTGTATTAGAAGAGCCGGTAGTGATTGAGAAGGAAGAACCTACACTGATTGTCCAAGCAGGAGAATATTTAAATCTACTTGGATTATTGGATGTAACCTTTAATGCTGAGGGTGTCGTTACTAGTCATGAAGGTGAGGTCCTCGACCTGGAATCATACGAAGAGGATGCAGAGGCACTTGCGAAAGTAAATGAATTCAAGGCTCCTCTGGAAGAAATTAAAAATGAAGTAGTAGGTAAGACGAAGGTAGCTCTAAATGGTGAACGTGCTGATGTTCGTACGAAAGAAACGAATCTGGGAAATCTTATTGCTGACGCAATGGTAGCAAAAGCGAATGAGTCCGTTAAGACACATATCGGTCTTCAAAATGGGGGCGGTATCCGCGCATCCATCGATAAAGGCAAGATTACATTGGGTGAAGTCTTAACCACGATGCCATTCGGAAATAATCTTGTGACACTGGACTTAACCGGCCAGGAACTTTTAGATGCTCTTGAACATGGTGTAAGCGGGGTAGAAACAGGAGAAGGGCGATTCCTTCAAGTATCAGGAATCAACTTCAAGTATGATATAAACAAACCGGTCGGAGAAAGAGTATGGTTTGTTGAAGTGAAAACAGATAAAGGTTTTGAAAAAATCAAAACCGACAAGATGTATACAGTAGCAACAAATGCCTTTACAGCAGATGGTGGAGACGGGTATACCATGTTTAAAACAGCTAAGGATGAAGGGCGAATGACAGAGTTGTACCAGGTGGACTACGAAGTATTCACTGACTATTTAGCTAAAAACAAAAAAGTGGCTCCTAAAGTAGAAGGCAGAATCATTCAGGAAGTACAGCAGGATGATTCAGATGATGGAGACTGGCAGGATGATTTCTTCGACTTTATCAAGAAATTGAAAAACTGGTTATGCACATTGTTTGGTCTTTGTGGAAAACCATAGTAGAAAACTTCAACGTACAAAAAAGCACTGGTTGAATTTTCAGCCAGTGCTTTTCTTATATTATTTAGATCGTCGCTGTTTCCTTCTCACGTTCAATCACTGCCAAACGCTCTGCCACTTCTTCCTCCGTCAAACCATGCTCTTTAATGTAGCGGTTTTCAGGGCTCTTGCGGCATTCATCAGAGCAGCTTCTCATATACTTATGCTCGTTTTCTTCAGTGCAAAGGATTTTTCGGTTACAAGGCGGGTGCGCACAGTTTACGTAGCGCTCACAAGGTTCACCTGTGTAGTAGTCTTTTCCGACAACGACATGCTCTGTCTGGTTGACTGGAACACCGATACGCTCGTCGAATACATAAAGCTGACCGTCCCATAGCTGACCTTTCACTTCAGGGTCTTGCCCGTAAGTGACGATTCCACCATGAAGCTGTGCTACATCCTCAAAGCCTTCTTTCACTAACCAACCTGAGAATTTTTCACAGCGGATACCACCTGTACAATACGTAATGATTTTCTTGCCTTCCAGTTTATCTTTATTATCACGGACCCAGTTTGGAAGATCACGGAAGTTTTTGATATCCGGCTTCACGGCTCCTCTGAAGTGTCCCAATTCATATTCATAGTCGTTACGTGCATCAAGAAGAATCGTATCTTCCTGCTGGATTTGTTCAAAGAAATCCTTTGGCTCAAGGTATTTACCTGTGAGTTCATTCGGATTCACATCATCTTCAAGACGAAGTGTCACAAGTTCTGGACGGTGCTTCACTTTCAATTTCTTGAAGGCATGACCATCAGCTTCGTCAATTTTGAACACAGTGTCCGAGAAGTGAGGATCCTTTCTCATCGCTTCCATATAAGCATCTGTCTGTTCGATCGTACCGGAACATGTTCCGTTGATTCCTTCAGATGAAATCAGGATACGTCCCATAAGGCCAAGCTCCTCGCACAATTGTTTATGTTGTGCCGTGACCTCCTCGGGATTCTCAATGGCTACATAGTTGTAATACAGAAGTACTCGATAATTTTTCATGTTTATTTCCACCTATCGATATATATTTGCAAGATATAATCTTAGGATTCTGTTCCTTATTACTCTTACGATGTACTATTATAACAAATTTTTAAAGAAATGCATTATGTATGGTGGAGAAATGATGGGGATTGTGAGGAAAAGGTGGTGGATATTGGATTTTCGGTGGGGAGGGATAAGCATGCTGAGCTTTGGTGGAGGGATGGATATGTTCCATATTGGAGAGTTATATGCCGTATCTCGGATTTGCGTGCCATCTTTTCATTTTATCTGCCAAAAACCCCAATATATCTGTCCCTATTCAAAATATGACAAATTTCGCTACTCTTCCAGGTTATTATCTAACCGAGAGATACAAGCATATAGATACTTTAAATTTGAAAATATTTGTTATTTTTGAAAGAATTAGTAGTGAGATAATAAGTCTAATATAGGGGTTGTCGGTACATATGTATAGAAAAGTCATTCTGGTTTGTCTCTTTGTCACTTTCAGTCTGTTGGTTGCCGGATGTCAAGAGAAGCCAAAGCCTGATGATCGTTTACAGGAATACGTCGATCTTTGGAATAAAGAAAAGTTTGAAAGCATGTTCAGCGAGTATCTAGACTCTTCAACTAAAGAGTCGTTTAAGAAAGAAGATTTCGTCACAAGATACAAGGACATCTATGAAGATTTAGAAGTGAAGGATGTAAAGGTAACTTTTAAAAAGCCGGAAAAAGATGTGGATTGGGACAAAGAATCAAAAGCGGGATTTCCTTTGACTGTTTCATTCAACACTTTGGCTGGTGAGGTTTCGTACGAAAAAGAAATAACCTTAACAAAAGAAAAACAAGGTGAAGATGAAAATTGGTTTGTAGAATGGGAGCCTTCTTTTATCCTGCCGGAAATGGAAAAGGGAGATAAAGTAGGCGTGGAGAGTATATCTGCTAAGCGTGGCGACATACTTGACCGGAATCAACAGCCCCTTGCGATGAATGGAGAAGCATTTGAACTGGGGATCGTCCCGAAAGAGTTTAACGAGAGTGACTTAAGTAAGTTGTCATCCTTGCTTGATATGTCAGCGGAATCCATTCAGGGTATGTTGGATCAAAGCTGGGTGAAGCCGGAATTCTTTGTTCCCATTAAAAAGATCGCCCTCACAGAGCGACCTTTAGCTCTGGAAGTTATAGAACTAGGTGGTCTGTACTCTAAGCGGGTGCCTGCAAGGGAATACCCATATGGGGAATCTGCCGCCCACCTGACGGGATATATAGGAAAGCTTACTGCAGAAAAGTTGGAGAAACTAAAAGGTGAAGGCTATACAGCTCAGTCATTAATGGGTCTTAGCGGTGCAGAAGAAGTATATGAAGATCAATTAAGAGGAAAAGATGGTCAGCGGATTTATTTAAAAAAAGAAGAGTCTGAAGAAGTAGTGACCGTTGCAGAACAACCGGTGGAAGATGGCAAAAACATCACCTTGACCATAGATGCCGAAATGCAAAAGAAGCTTTATGAACAGATGAAGAGTGAAACAGGAACGGCTGCCGCTCTTAATCCGCAGACAGGTGAAGCATTGGCCCTTGTGAGCACACCTGCTTATAATCCAAATGAGCTTGTACTGGGAATGTCTTCTGAGAAGTATAAGAAGCTTGCAGATGATCCGAAAAAGCCGTTCCGTAATCGTTTCCCTATTGCTTATTCTCCCGGTTCAACGATGAAGGGGATCACCGCTTCGGTTGGATTGAAATCCGGAAAGTTAGATCCAAATAAGATCTATGATATTACGGGGAAGAAGTGGCAAAAGGATGATTCTTGGGGGAATTACAAGGTCGTCCGTGTCTTTGATAATGAGAGTAAAGTGGACTTGGAAAGTGCGTTGAAATTCTCGGATAACATCTATTTTGCCCGTGTGGGATTAGAGATGGGGGCAGATACCTTTATTGCCGGATTAAAGGACTTTGGTTTTGAAGAGGGAATTCCATCTTCCTATCCAATTTATAAATCGCAAATCTCCAACGATGGAACCATCTCCAAAGAAGTCCAACTGGCTGATTCAGCCTTTGGTCAAGGGGAAGTTCTCATGAGCATCGTTCACCTGGCCAGCGCCTATGGAGGAATCATCAACGATGGGAATATGATGAAGCCGAGACTTCTAAAGGATGAAGAACATGAGGTTTGGAAAGAAAACTTGCTGAAGAAAGAGCAAGCAGACATGCTGAAAACAGATTTGCGAAAAGTTGTTACTGAAGGAATTGCCGGAAAAGCAAGTGTAAAAGGGAAAGCAATCGCCGGTAAAACCGGTACGGCAGAAATTAAGGCTGAACAAGGGACAACAGGGACAGAAAATGGATTATTTGTCTCGTATGATCAGAATGACCCGACGATGGTGCTCGCCGTGCTTCTTGAAGACGTAGAAGAAGCGGGAGGCAGTACGCATACGGTAGAAGTGACGAAGAGGTTTTATGATAGCTGGTAATCCAAAAACGGTGAGCAGGTATATGCTCACCGTTTTATTAATTTGAGAGGGACGGACCTCTGGATCAGGAATAGAAGGTCCGTCCCTCTGCTTCATGTTGACATCATGTTCCAACTCTCTCTTTAACCACGATTCCGCTTTCAATATGTGCTATGATAGACAAAATGGCCCTAGAGGTTGAAATTCAACAGGAGTGATCAATTTGAATTTGTTTTTGACGGGATCGACAGGTTTTCTTGGTGGAAGGCTCATCAAGAACCTTTTACAACATAAAGAGAACGAAGTCTATATTTTAGTAAGAAATGTAGAGAAGGCTGAAAGATTGAGAGATTCCTTTCAAGGGGATGAGCAAAAGAGAATTCATATTTTTCAAGGGGATATCACCATTCCAGATGGTGGCTTGAGTATGGATGATCTTGAATGGTTGACAGGGAAGATCGATGCGGTTTATCACCTCGCTGCCCTGGTGAAGTTTGATTTGGAATTGCGTGATGAACTGTTTGCTGCTAATTACGATGGGACCAAGCATATCCTTGAATTGGCTTCGCTGCTGCAAGTGAAGAAGTTCTATTATGTCAGTACGGCTTACACAGTCGGAAAGCTCTCAGAAGGGGTGGAGGAACTTTATCCGGCAGACGGAGAATTCCACAACCCATACGAGGAAAGTAAAGTGAAATCGGAGCATCTTGTTTTTTCTTATCGAGACAAAATGGATGTGTCCATTTTCCGCCCGGCTATTATTGTAGGTGATTCTAAAACGGGGGAAGCGGACTCTCAATTCACACTGTACGGATTCATGCGTGCTCTCGGTGTGTTCAAGCGTAAGACTGCAAGGCGCCGGGGAGAAGAGCGGACATACAGACTGGTTGCGGCGAAAAACGGAACTTCCAATCTTGTTCCCGTGGATTATGTAGCCGACATTCTAAGCCTGGCTCCTGAAAAAGCACAGGCGAACAAAATCTATCATATTACGAATCCCAATCCACCTGAAAACATCGAGCTTTTGAAGATGTTAAAAGATGCCCTTCAGTTCGAAAATCTGTCTGTGGTTGAAAATAGTGGTGAGTATGTATTAGATGAGGATGAGGTTAGGCTTAATAGTTTGATCGATGTGTTCAAGGTGTATTTGGCAGGGGCGTTGACGTTTGATGATCGCAATACTCAGGAGTTGATCGAAGGTACGGGGGTTTCTCATTTAGATATGTCGGATGAGACGGTTGAAATGATCATCCGGACGGGTTGCGAGCCCAACGGAGGAAAACTCACTGTATAAATAGAATGAGCAAAGCCCCAATGGTATGAGCCATTGGGGCTTTGCTTTTTTTATAGTGCGGTAACCAATCCGCCATCAACTACAAGGGATTGACCGGTTAAATAAGTGTTGGCGTCTGAAACCAGAAAAGTAATCACTCGGGCAAACTCCTCTGGTTCCCCGTAACGCCCAATAGGTATCGCTTTTTCACTCATATCCTTTAGCTTTTCAACGGGGATATTTTGTTTGTCTGCCTGTATTTGATCCAACTGAGCCACTCGTTCTGTTGCAATTCTACCCGGACCTACCGTGTTGATGAGAATGTGATCCTGGGCCAGTTCCCTTGATAAGCTCTTTGATAAACCGACTATTCCTGTTCTGAAGGTGTTGGATAGAATCAGACCATCAATTGCCTGCTTCGTGGAGGAAGAAGCGATATTGACGATCCGTCCGCCCTTATTTTTTTTCATATGAGGAATAACCTCTCTAATGGTACGGATATAGCTGAGCAGGTTGAGCTCAAAAGCATACTGCCAGTCAGCATCATCGAATTGCTGGAAGCCCCCTGCAGGTGGACCGCCTGTGTTGTTGACGAGAATGTCGACACCACCAAGTTTATTTACCGCTGTTTCAACGAGTGCTTGAATGTCTTCTGGTTTCGTCATGTCACATGTTGCAAAATAGACTTGGTGATTCCCGGACAGTTCAATGATCTCTTTTGCAGTAGATTGAAGCTCTTCCTCATTTCGGCTGGAAATAAGCACGCGAGCTCCTTCTTTTGCAAGCTCGAGTGCCGTTGCTTTTCCTAATCCTTTACTGGAAGCAGTGACAATCACTGCTTTATTCTTCAAACCAAAATCCATTAAAATCCACCTCGTTTAATTGGGAATATTGATCTCCTTACTCATCGGTTTACCCTTTCCTTGGTAATTCCAAAACAGAACAAAGACGAAGACGGTGAAGCCAATGATATCCGTCATCCAGCCGGGATAAATCAGGAGAAAAGCGGCTGCTGCACTTATCAAGCGCATACTGACAGGGATTTTCTTCTTGAAAAACCCCTCGATGGAAACCGACAACAGGAACACTCCGATAACAGATGTAACGGTCAGGACAAGGATACTTGTAACAGATGCGTCCACCATCAGCATTTCGTGGGAAAACACAAACATGAATGGAACGATAAATCCTGCAATGGCAAGCCTCATCGCCTGGAATCCGGTCTTAGTCGGATCACCGCCACTGATGCCTGCTCCGGCAAAGGCAGCCAGGGCGACAGGCGGCGTGATATTCGCAAAGATTCCAAAGTAGAACACAAACATATGAGCTACAAACACGGCTGTTTCCGTCGACCCGGCCAATTCACGGAATAATGGCAGCTGTAATAGAATCGGTGCTGCCATGGTGCTCGTGATGATATAGGTTGGGATACTCGGTAAGCCCATTCCGAGCACGATGGAAGTAACCATTGTCAGCAGTAATGTAATGACGAGCTGAAGGAGCGGGCTGTCAATCATTTCCCCAATTCCGACAATGCTGTTTGCGAGCTCCAGTGCAACTCCAGTGAGTGATGCAACCCCAACAACAATTCCAACAGCACCGCAGGCGACTGCCACCGGAATCGTCGTTTTCGCTCCTTCTTCCAGTGCTTGTACGCAATCCTTTAAACCTATTTCTTCGGCTTCCAGGTTTTTTGTTTTCCTAACGAGATTGATGACCAATGGTATCACCACAATCAACAGGAGTTCCCACCATCCGTTTTTCAGGGGAGGGATGCCTTCTCCTGAAAGGATGCCATTCACCTGTGGTTGGAAAATGAAAAATACTCCTAGCACGGTTGATAACGTCAGAACCTGCTTCGAACCGGAAATGATAATCGTTGCCAAAATCGACCAGAACGCAGCGTAGAACGGTGTTTTTCCTGAGAATAATAAGTACAGGAGAATCACCATCGGGATGATTAAATGTCCTCTTTCAGCCAGCACTGCTTTCACCGAAGGCAACTCTGATTTTGGTACTCCGTGCAATCCACGTTTGGAAGCTCTAAAATGCACCTGAAGAAGGATACCGATGTAGAATAGCAGTGCAGGGATGATACCTGCCATGATCACTTTGGTATAAGGAATATTCAGGTTCTCTGCCATAATGAAGGCGGCTGCACCCATGATGGGAGGAAGGATCTGCCCACCGACACTTGCTGCTGATTCGACCGCCCCTGCAAATTCTTTCTTATAGCCGATTTTTTTCATTAATGGAATGGTGAAAGCCCCTGTTGTCACGACATTGGCAACAGCCGAACCATTAATGGAACCGAGAAATCCACTGGCGATCACCGCAACTTTAGCAGGCCCGCCTTTTGTGTGTCCTGCAACTGCCAGTGCCAGGTCATTAAATAATTTCCCCATGCCGGAGCGGCTAAGGAATGCTCCAAATAAGATAAAGAGAATGATGTAACTTGCCGATACGCCGATCGCTGTACCAAGGATCCCTTCTGTAATGTAAACAAGCTGGGAAATCATTTTCTTTGTCACAGTCAATGTGATTTGAGAATTCAATTCCGGATAGATGGCCAGCTTTACATAGAGACCATAGATTAAAAATCCAAGGGCAAGGAGGGTCAATCCCCAGCCGGTCACGCGTCTGGTCAGTTCGAGAAGAAGGACAATGACGAGTATTCCAACGATAAAATCGGTATCGTTGATTTGTCCCCCCATTTTAATGATGCGCTCCGCACTGAATAACATATAAATACCAACGAATAAGGACAACCCGCTTAAGATATAGTCATAAAATGGAACAGGGAGGCCTTTCTTTTTACTAATAAAAGGGTACAGGATAAATCCAATCGCCATTAAGCCATATAAGTGGATGCTTCGCTGCTTTACATCTACTAATGCCCCTGCATAAGACGTGTATAGATGGAAGAGTGCAATCCCGGCTGCCAATACTAAAATGAATAGACCAATCACTTTGGGAAACTTGCTTCTCGTATTTCCCTCCCGATCCAACTCTTCAACAGATGTGTTCTTTTGTTTTCTCATCATGAGTCACCTCGCTTAATCATTAACAATCATATAAATCAGTTCATACATAGGGACGGACCCCACGGATAATTGGTAGGACCGCTGAGAATCGAGTACTAGAGTTCGTTCGTTGAATGAAATTCGATGATTCGTATTCTTACCTGTCTGGAAGCGCAATGAGTCTCCAATCGGTTGATGGATATTCGTCATATACACCCAGCCATCTTTGATATATGTGTGTTCGCCTGCGTTATCCGGGACACCGGCACCAAACGTTTTGAAACGGGTGGAGGTCAAGTTGATAGTATTATCTTTTATGTGGAAAAATTCTTCCCAATCTTCTTTTTCAACAGAGTGTGTCCAGCGGATGGAAAATTCCTTTTGGTTGAAAACAGGCTGCACTACTATATTTTTATTCTCATAGGATAAGACCATCGTGTTCATCGGGACAATGGCGAGAAGGGTAAGAAGGAGCAGGGCAGAGGCACCCAGGATTCTTTTTCTCATAGATAGAATGAAAAGGGCACCAGGATTGATGCCCTTTCTCTATTATTCCAGTAATCCTTTTTCTTCATAAAACTTCTTCGCTCCCGGGTGCAGGGGAGCAATGAGGCCCTTCGCCATTTCATCCCGGTTCACTTCTTTAAGCGGTGCAACCGCAACTGCGTCTGTTCCTAGATAGTCGTAATAACGTTTTGTTAAGTCGTATACTGTGTCTTCACTTACATCCTTCGATACAACCAGCATATTTTGAATCCCGACGGTTTCAACTTTTGAATCCAGGTTATATTTTGCCTCGTCTCCTGACTCAATCGTAAATGTTTTATAGAACGGATATTTCTCCATTAGCTTATCAGCAAGATCTCCTTTGATTTCAACAAACGATACGTCATTTTGCTGCATAAGGTCAGTAATATTACTGTTCGGTACACCTGAAGTGAAGAATGCAGCATCAAGTGTGCCATTTTTCATTTCCTGAACAGAATCCGCGTACCCTGTGTGAGTGACTTTTTCAAGGTCATCATACGATAAACCGGCCGCTTCCAATACTTTCTTCGCGCTTTGTTCCACTCCGGAACCTACCTGACCGACTCCCACTTTCTTACCCTTTAAATCTTCAATACTTTTAATTCCGCTATCAGACATAGCGACTACCTGTACAACGTTTTGGTACATGCCTGCAAGAGCCTGGACTTCTACTTTATTGTCTTCGAACTGCCCTTTTCCTTCTACGGCATCATAAGCAACATCGCTCATGACGATCGCCATTTGATTAAGACCATCTGTAATGTTCTGGATATTGGCTACAGAAGCTCCTGTCGATTCTACTGTTACATTCCCGATCGAATCACTTTCCTCGAAAATTGGTTTAAGTGATCCGCCAATCGCATAATAAGCTCCTGACGTGCCACCTGTACCAAATACGATTGATTGGCTGGAAGAATCATCGCCACTGCTTGAATCGCCGCCGCTTGCGCTATCACTGCCACATGCCGCCAACAATAATGAAATGATGGCTACCATCGAAATCCATTTTAATTTTTTCATCGTTTCGTCCTCCTTTAAGTTACCTATTTATTATGGTAACGCTTACATATTGAATTGAGAATATTTAGAACTTAAAGGACGTTTTGGTCTTTTTGGTCCGGGAGTGCGGTTGAGGAAAATAAAAAAAGAATGAGGCGTGTCCTCATTCTTACTTACTGCCATTGATATCGATTGATGGGGCGTCCAATGCCGCCATACTCAATCATGATTTGAACCTGTCCTGATTTCTGTAAATAGTCTAAATATCTTCGGGCAGTTACACGGGCGATGCCGATTCCTTCAGCGGTTTCTTCTGCTGATAAGGGGATTTTCTGGTGTTTTAAAAATTGAATGATCTGCTGTAACGTTTGCTGGTTCAATCCTTTTGGTAATTCTTCTTTCACTGAGGGGAATTCAATGGAAGAGGCAACGCCTTGAAGCTGATCTAATTCCTGCTGTCCAACCGATCCCTCTCCAGTCATTTGATGTTTAAACAGTCGGTATTTCTCAAGAGCTTGTTTCAATCGTTCAAACTTAAAAGGCTTAATGATGTAATCGAATACTCCTAATCTCATCATCGTTTTGATGGTTTCTTTATCCTGGGCCGCTGATATGACAATCACATCCACGTCTGTATCATGACTTCGGAAGGCTTGTAAGGTTTCAAGGCCATTTTGTTTAGGCATAAAAATATCCAGGAGGACAAGGTCGGGCTGATAGGAAGAAACCTTTTCCGCACCTTCCTGTCCATTCCCCGCAATGGCACACACTGTAAAGCCGGGTACACGTTCTATGAACATTCGATTGACTTCCTGAACCATTGGGTCGTCTTCTATAAGTAATACGTTAATCGGTTCCTTCATGATTGTTCCCTCCATTCATTGGAAAAGTGAGTTGGAATAACGTCCCTTCACCCGGAATTGACTCCACTTTAATATGACCGTCTGCTTTCTCTATAATGCTATGAATCAAGTAGAGTCCGATGCCTGAGCCATTTTTTCCTTTGGTCGTATATCCTTTTTGAAATAAGTGGGGAAGCTGTTCTTCTGCCATTCCTGCCCCATTATCTTCTATTTGAATATGAAAAGTGTCCGGGTCTTCTTTTAAGTAGATATGAATGACTTTGGAATCTTCTCCAGAATCTTTTAGGGCATAAAAGCTATTTTCAATCAAGTTACCTAAGATAATGACAAAATCATGTTCATCGAGAAGAGGGGGGAGGGATTCCAGGTAGCTGTCGTGGTCTATCTTTACTTCTATCCCCATTTCATTTCCTCTCCTGATCTTGCCTAATAGTAATCCTGTCAAACTATCAAGCTTGATTTGCCGAGTCAGGGTTGCGGTGAGATGCTCCTCTTCTTGAGAGGATTGAAAGATATAATCGAGAGCCTTCTCTCCTTCCTCTAATTGAATCAGACCGGCAACGGTATGTAATTTATTCTGGTGTTCGTGGTTTTGGACCCTCAATGCCTCAACGAATTCCTTCACTCCAGTCAGCTCTTCTGCCAGTTGAGTCATCTCAGTTCGATCCTGAAACACGGCGACGGCACCGACAATGCTTCCGTTTACCAAGATGGGGACCCTGGAGCTTAGTACAATTTTGTTCTCTAATCTCATTTCTTCATGATAAATCGGTTCCTTCTTGTATAACACGTCCGGTAATTTTGAAGAAGGAAGTACCTCTTGAATGGATTTTCCGGTGGGGTCTCCATTTAACACCAATATGTCTTTGGCTTTCTCATTAAAGACGGTGATCTTTTTTTGATTATCAATGGCAATGATGCCTTCATTCATGGCCTGAAAAGTAGCGGTCCTTTCCACCAGGAGTTTTCCAATTTCGTGTGGTTCCAGTTGAAAGGTATCTTTCTTTATTTGTCTTGCTAATAACCAAGAACCCATGATGCCGAACAGGAGAGTGATCGCACCTATAATGATAAGTTCATTTTGAAGATTCCTCATTATATCGAGTGTAGAGGGGAGCAGTATACCTACAATGACCACACCGATTTGTTGGTGCTGATCGTTCATGATCGGAACAAACCCCCTGACCGCCGTACCGATTTCCCCCTTAGCTGTCGTCACATAACTATGCTCGGCAAAAGCAGGGCCTTCATCCTTTCCTGCAGAGATGGTCCCAAGCTGCTCATCGGACGGGTGTGAGTAACGGATCCGGTTCATATTGAGGACGAGGATGTAGTCAGAGCCATTTACAGTCCTGATATTTTCTACAATGGGCTGGATTTCATCCCATCCTCCTGAATCCTCGAGATGGCTTTGCACGGTTGGAAGATTAGCTACCGTCCTGGCTGTTATAAGTGCCTGGTTCCCCAGCTCTTCTTTCTTCATTTCAATCGCTTTTCCTACAAATATAATAAATCCAATGACAAGCGCAAACAGGACTACGCCAAAGGATAATATCGTCATTTTCCACCTAATGGGCATTTGTTTTCGATTCATTCTGAATATTCCTTCCTCTTCATTCAAAGTTATTGTACCATTTTTAGTAGAACGGAGAGAGGGGAGGTCCAATAATGAGAACATTTTTCTTTATAGGGTTGTTCATATTAACAGGGATTGCTACATCCTATTTTGTTGGCTTTCATTCTCAGGCAGGCTTTACCCCGGAATATGATGACGATCAAGAAAAGCTGAAAGATGCTATCGTCATTAAAGTCAGTCATGTTGTTTCCGAAAACACACCGAAAGGAAAAGCAATCAGGCGTTTTAAAGCACTGGTAGAAAAGAATACCAAGGGAAAAATGAAGGTTGAAATCTACCCGAACGGCTCGCTCTATTCGGATATCAGTGAATGGAATGCCCTTAAAAATAATAATGTTCAAATGATCATCCCCGCCACGTCTAAAGTCTCAGCTTATGTTCCAGAGTATAATGTGTTCGACTTACCCTTTGCGTTTAATAGTTATGACGATATTCAACGGGCATTTGAGGGTAATATAGGAGAGATATTACTTAAAAAGGTAGAAAAACAAGAAAACGTGAAAGGAATTACCTTTTGGTATAACGGATTTAAACAAATCACCAATAGTCAGCGACCATTGATCAGGCCGGGTGAATTCAATCGGCTCCACTTCCGTACAATGCCGGGTGAAGTGATAAAAGATCAATATCAAATGATGGGGGCTGCCGTAAGTCACCTGCCTTTTAATAAAACATACGAGAACTTAGAAGTAGGATTTATAGATGGACAGGAAAATACCATTTCGAATATTTACTCAAAGAAGCTTTATGACCATCAATCCTATCTTACAGTCAGCAACCATACTTATTTAGGCTATGTAGTATTAATGAACGAAGAATTTTGGGATGACTTGCCTGAAGAGTACCAGGTGGAAATTAAAGAAGCTATGAAGCAAACGACGGAGTGGATTCGCAGGCATTCGATTGAAATCAACGATGAACATATGCGTGAATTAAAGAGAAATACTGATATGGATATCCACATTCTATTGAATTCGGAAAAAGAAGAATGGATGAAGAAGCTTGATCCTTTGTATGAAGAATATGAAGATGAAATTGGGAAGGAATTAATGAGGGAGATTCAATGAAAAGTGGTCAGGTATATGGTGGCGCCCGATATATATTTTTTTTACAGTTGGCGATTAATGATGAAGTTTATCCATGAGGAAAGAGTGGGAGTGAAAAGATTTGAGGTTACTGCTCCATCCCCACCCGGCGTTTTACTTTATGAAGCTCTTTTTTGTGATTCCAATTTTCTTTTACCAGAATCCTGATGTTATCCTGGGTGTCTTGTTGCTTTTCTTCGAGGACGGTCATTCTGGATTCGAGCTTGTCCATACGGGATTCCAGCCCATCCATACGGCTTTCTAATTTCGTCATGCGTTAAATCATGTTGTTCTCGAATCGAGTCATTTGCCCTTGCTACTCTCTAATGGCTTGTAATACCTGATCCATACTAATTGTCCCCACAGTATAACGCAGAATATGGGAGTATTGCCTTCATAATCACTGGAAAAAATCTTTACGAACAGATACGGTTTTGCTTGTAAATATGGTAATATAAGAAAATGTAAAGAGAGAAATCAACGAAACACATTACATATAGTGAGGAGAATGAATATGAGTAAAACACTTATTTTCGGACACAAAAATCCAGATACAGATACGATCACGTCTGCCCTTGTATATGCTGATTTGAAGACAAAAATCGGGATGGCCGTCGAGCCTGTACGTTTAGGTGACGTGAACGGTGAAACACAATATGCCCTTGATTACTTTAACGTTGACGCACCTCGTTTGGTTGAGAAGGTTGCCGGTGAAACCGACACGGTTATCCTTGTTGACCATAACGAGCGCCAGCAAAGCGCGGTAGACATCGAGGAAGTACGCGTTCTTGAAGTCATCGACCACCACCGTATCGCAAACTTTGAAACGGCAGATCCTTTATACTACCGTGCAGAGCCTGTTGGGTGTACAGCAACGATCCTAAACAAGATCTACAAGGAAAAAGGAGTAGAGGTAACGAAGGAAATGGCTGGATTAATGCTTTCAGCGATCATTTCGGATTCCCTTTTATTCAAGTCTCCAACATGCACAGATGAAGACGTTACAGCAGCGAACGAATTGGCTGAAATCGCTGGCGTTGATGCTCAAGTATACGGTCTGGAAATGCTAAAAGCCGGTGCGAACATGAGCACCAAATCAGTGGCGGAGCTTGTAACCCTTGATGCGAAAGAATTCTCGATGGGTAACGCGAAGGTAGAAGTAGCACAAATCAACGTCGTCGATGTGAATGACGTATTCGGACGTCAGGCAGAAGTCGAAGCTGCAATGGAAACTATGATCAAGGAAAAAGGGTTGGATCTTTTCCTACTTGTTGTGACTGACATTCTGGAAAATGACTCAACGGCATTGGCTCTCGGAAGTAAAGCCGCGGAAGTGGAGAAAGCATTTGATGTAACCCTTCACAACAATACAGCGCTATTAAAAGGCGTTGTATCACGTAAGAAACAAATCGTACCTGTGTTGACGGATGCGATGAAATAATAAAGAACTGGGAGGAGCAGTCTTTTGGCTGCTTCTTTTTTTCGATTAATACGGGAGGTGCCAGTGGCCATGACCATGAACTTTAAAAAAATCCACCATATCGCCATTATCTGCACAGATTATGATAAATCAAAAGACTTTTATGTCAACAAACTGGGTTTTGAAGTAAAACAAGAAGTTTTCAGGGAAGAAAGAGACTCGTACAAACTGGATTTAGCGTTAAATGGAGAATACGTCATCGAATTATTTTCATTTCCTGACGCACCAGTCCGACCCAGCTATCCAGAAGCACAAGGGTTACGCCATTTAGCATTTGAAGTAGAGGATATTGATGAGAGTGTAAGACTTCTAATTGAAAAAGGGATTGAAACGGAAGAAATAAGGATAGATCCATATACTCATAAACGTTTCACTTTCTTTGAAGATCCAGATGGACTTCCTTTAGAAATTTATGAAAGCGAGTAGAGGTCCGTCCCTAAAAAAGAGCACTTCCCATTAAGGAAAGTGCCGTCAAAAGGTATTGTAATTTGTCGTTAGGTATATTAAACCATAGATTGTGAATTCATGTATTGTCGTTGTGGCACGAATTTAGTTGATATATATAGGTATTTCTTGTGAGTATCTCTGTTATCTTATTATTTATTAAAATATTAATATTGTGAAATGAGGTGCCAGGCACAGAACCTCCTTTTTGTACCTGCACCATTTGTGTATAGTCGAGGTTTATCCCTAAAAAAAGAGCACTTCCCACATGGAGAAGTACCGTCCAAAGGTATTGTAATTTGTCGTTGATATTATTAAAACATAGATTTGGAATATATGTATTGTCTGTAAGAGATAATCTGAGGGGAAATATGAAGAATTACCTAAGAAAATTGCATGGTTTCTGATAAAATATAAATATATTAATATTTGTGAGTTGGGTGGTTTGGTAGTGGATTATTCGGTTATTGGTACAAAAATCCGGGAAATGAGGAAGGTCATTGGGTTAACGCAAGGTGAACTAGCGGACGGAATCTGCACTCAGGCTTTAATTAGCAGGATTGAGAAAGGAGATATTTATCCAAGTGCCACTGCACTCTATCAAATTTCAACGAAACTCGGGGTAGACGTGAACTATTTTTTTGAAATCGGGATGACTCCCCGTCTTGATTATGTTAGAGAGGTAGAAAGACAACTACGAAAATTGAGGATTAACCATCAATATACTGAAATGATGGAAATGGTCAGAGTGGAAGAAAATAATCCACTATTTAAGGAAAGCACTAATGCTCAACTGCTTAGTTGGCACGAAGGAATCTACCAATTTGAAGTCGTTAAAGATCAAGATACAGCTTTCGAACTTTTACATAAGGCTTACTACCTGACGGCCGACAGCAAAAAAGCATTATCAGAAAGGGAAATGGAAATTCTTCTCACTCATGGAGCGTTCCACTTCAGCAATGAATGTTATCAAGAATCGCTCTGTCTCTATTCTAAAGTACAAGCCGGATTAGCCACAGCAGAATGGCTACAGGATAAATCTATTAAGACGAAACTCCTGTATAACATTGCAAGGGTGCACACAAGACTGGGGAATTATCATGAATCCATTCAGTATTGTAAAAGGGCCATAAAGTGGATCATCGAAGAAGAACATATGTATGGGTTCGCACAACTACATTATCACCTTGGATATAATCTGGAGCTTATAGGAGATTATAAAGAAGCATTTCCATATTTAGAGAAAGCAGCAGCTTTTTTTGACATTCAAAATAATATTGAGTTTGTCCAGTTCATAAATAAAAAACTCGAACAACTTAGATGTGAAATAGATAAAGAATGAACCTGTTGGAGGTCCGTCCCTCAAAAAAAGAGCACTTCCCACATGGAGAAGTGCCATCAAAAGGTATTGTAATTTGTCGTTAGATTTATTAAATCACAATGAAGAAATCCATGTAGTTGTGGCGTCGGTTAATGAGGTTAGTTAGAATCGCATTTTTCGACTGAAATGGCATGTTTTCTGTGAAAATATAAAGATATTAATATATTGAGGTGGTGGGGTTTTGGATTATTCAATTATCGGTAAAAAGATAAGGGAGTTGCGAAAGGTCGTTGGGTTAACGCAAGGTGATTTAGCTGAAGGGATCTGTACACAGGCTCTGATCAGTCGTATCGAAAAAGGGGATATCTACCCTAGCGCAACTGCTCTCTATCAAATTTCTCAGAAACTTGGGGTGGATGTGAACTACTTCTTTGAAATTGGAACAACCCCGCGATTAGATTATGTGAAAGAAGTAGAGCGTCAATTAAGAAATTTCAGAGTGAAGTTAATGTACGAAGAAATGATAGGAATGGTAAAGGCAGAAGAGAAAAACCCTCTCTTCTTTAGAAACCAAACCAATCTGCAATTACTTTACTGGCATAAAAGTATTTATCTATTTGAAATTGAAAAAGACCGGGATGCAGGGCTTTCCCTTTTGAAGGAGGCGCTTTCCCTCACTATGAATAAAAAACGGGCCATGACGGAACGAGAAATAGAAATACATATGACCTTAGGAGTTTTTGAATATGGAAAAGGAAATTTAGAGAAGTCTTTGTTCTCATATGAGGAAGTTAAATCTGCGATACAATCAAGTACACAGCTTAATGATAAATCGATTAAAACGAGGTTGCTTTATAATATAGCCAGAACTTTAACCAGATTAGGAAAATACAAAGAATCCAATTCTTACTGCGATCAGGCGATAAAATGGTGTTTGGAAGAAGAACATTTATTTGGTCTGGGTGAGCTATATTATCATACAGGCTACAACTATGAACTAGAGGGAGAGTTGGAAAAAGCCTTATCGCATATCAATAAATCCATTTTGATATTTGATATGTATGAAGATAATCGCTATCACCAGTACCTTCAAAAAAAGCGGGAAGAAATTTCTCGTAAGATGGGAATCTTATGAAGTGGCTGTATACTTCTAATTTTAAAACCCCTCATTGGAGCTTAATGATACCTTACTAGGTTCGTGAAGCTTTTTTTTCATACATCTTGCATGTCCTTCATAAAGTTAACTATAGAGGAGGAGTGTTGGATATATGAGAAGGAAAAGCCCGGTTCCTCTATTTATCGGAGCGGTGGTTGCCATTCTGCTTGTTGTGGCTCTGTTTATGTTTATTGGAAAAACCCAGGAACCTGATACACCCGAAGAAGTGATCGAGGATTTTTATAACTTTGAAAAAGACGGTGACTTCGGTAACGCATGGGAGTTATTCCATTCAGAAATGCAAAATAAGTTCCCCAAATCCTCATATATCCAAACGAAAAACCATGTATTCATGGGTCATATGGGGGTAGATGAGTTTGAGGTGGAGGTAGGCAGTATTGAAAAGGAGAAGGAGTTTACATTTAACGAAGAAGGGCTTCAATTTAAAAATGTCCGAAAAGCGGAAGTGAACTTGTATTTTGATAGTCAGTTTGGTGAATTAATGATCACACAAACCTGTTTTGTCGCCATAGAAGAAGAAGAATGGAGGATACTATGGAACTATAACTTCTAAAGTGATGATTAAAATGAAATTTTTCACTGAATTTGGTTTTATCTAGAATTTTTCGGGTAAAAAGAAACTAATATTTTTACAAAGGAGGGCATTAGTTGTGTCGCTACTCTATTTTAAGGCTCGAGAAGCTTATGAACTGGATGCGAAGGTATCTCAATCCCAAATCACAAGATTGAGAGAGTTTCGCAGAACCAAGCCCGCCCCTGTTGCCAAAAAGAGATAGCTAATGGTTCCTTGAAAATGGAAATTAAGCCCCTGCTCAGTCTAAATTTATTTAGACTGTTTTTTTATGTTTAAATTAACGTATAAAAAAGTCAGGAATCCAATGATTCCTGACTTTTTTATTCCAGATCTTCCCCGATGATGCGAACTTCCCGTTCAAGCTCCACATCAAATTTTTCTTTCACCGTTTTTTGAACGTGTTCAATGAGTGAAATATAATCCGAGGCTGATGCATTGTCTTTATTCACGATGAAACCGGCATGCTTCGTGGAGACTTCAGCGCCACCAAAGTTCGTTCCTTGAAGATCACTGTCCTGTATGAGCTTACCGGCAAAGTATCCAGGGGGTCTCTTAAAGACACTTCCACATGATGGATATTCAAGTGGCTGTTTAGATTCACGCTTGTCTGTGAGGTCATCCATAACTGCCTTGATTTCTTCGTAGTCACCAGGCTTTAAGCTGAAAGTTGCTTCTAGTACAATATCGCCTTTTTCAGAGATATTGCTGTGACGGTAATCAAGCTCTAATTCTGCGGCTGTACGTTTTACCAGGTTTCCTTCACGGTCGACAACATGGCAGTAATCCAGTACATCTTTGATTTCACCGCCATAAGCCCCGGCGTTCATGAATAGAGCGCCACCAACGGTACCTGGAATCCCACAGGCGAATTCGAGTCCTGATAACTTTTCAGCTAATGCGCGTCTTGATACATCGATGATCGCTGCACCACTTTGAGCCACAATCAGTTGATCGGTCGTTTTGATGTCTTTAAAGTTTTTCAGATGAAGAACGATTCCACGAATTCCGCCATCTTTCACAATTAGATTCGAACCGTTTCCTAATAATGTGAATGGAACATCCACTTCATTTGACAGCTTCACAATGTTTTGAACTTCTTCATATGTGGTTGGCGTTAAGAAGAAATCGGCTCTTCCTCCTAACTTCGTGTACAGATGCTCTCGTAACAATTCATCACGTTTGATATTGTCAGAATGCATCACCTTTGATAATTCTTCAAACACTTTTTCCTTATTGTACATTCTATATCAGTCCTATAAAGTAATTTTCGTCTTCTCTAAGTTAAATCCTACCCAACCATTATATGACGAAAACCCATGAAAGTTAAATGGTTTCAGTTGGCAGATGTGAATCCCCTTCGAATGAACCTCATTAATTGGAAAAGAATGCTTAATTATAGGTCATAAATATGAAAAAAAGAATGTTCCCATCTTAAGCAAAGTAAGATAGGATAGAACTAACAAAATATGTTATAACGTCTATTTAACTATTAAATTATACAACCTGGGGAGGAGGAAGCAAATTGGCCAGATTATATATAGCGTTAATTGGCTTAAGTTTGATTTGGGGGATGTCGTTCGTTTTTATCAAGTGGCTGGTTGATCCCGTTGGAGTGTGGGGGACGGTATTTTTACGCTGTTTAGCCGGTGCGCTTGTGCTTCTTCCGATCTTTTTCATACAGAGGAAAAAAGGGGAGAGGAAACCCCTCCCTATGTGGAAGCTGTTTGTTGTCGGGATTGGAAATGCCGCGTTACCCTGGACCCTGATCGCGTTAAGTGAAACACAGATCAATAGTAATACGGCCTCCATTTTAAACGCAACGACCCCCATATGGACGGGGCTTGCGGGATTTTTATTTTTCTCTGTCATATTGACAGGATTTCAATGGATCGGTATTGCCGTTGGGTTTATAGGAATTCTTGTTCTGATGAACTTCGAGGTGAGCGGGATCTTTACTTCGGATTTTATTGGGGTGGGGACGATGGTGCTTGCGACAATGAGCTACGCATTTGCTTCACAGTTTACGAAAAAATACCTGGCGGGAACGAGTGTAGTGGTGATTTCTACGTTTCAGTTGTTGATAGGTGCAGCGGTAGGTTTTGTGGGAATGATGCTGACGAATCCAATCTCAGTTGGAGATTTGCTAACAGGAGAGGTCATCCTGGGGATAGTGGGGTTAGGTTGTTTAGGGTCAGGAGTAGCAACGCTTCTTTATTTCTATATCATGACGAATGGAAGTCCGGAATTTGCTTCGACAGTGACGTACTTGATACCTGGTACCGCCATGATTTGGGGATTCGTCCTTCTGAGGGAACCTGTCACGCATAACCTGATATTAGGATTACTCATCATTTTTGCAGGAGTATTCCTATCGTCAAGAAAATCGAAAAAACTAATCACCTCGCTCCCTGTTGGTACGAGGTAAGACCTTTAAACAAACGTTTGATTAGGACATGGAATCCCTTATACCATATGGGTTCAGAGTCTTAAACAAACGTTTGTTTAGTTTTGTGGAAACGAAACTCCCGAGAAACTAATGCAAACCAACTTGTTTTCATATAAAATGAAAAGGATACATAAGGTAGACTAGACAAGCTCGTAAGACGGGCTATAAAAATAAACAATAAGGATGGTAATTCTATGAAAACGGCAATTGTAACGGATAGTACCGCCTACATCCCGAAAGAATTGCGTGATCAACTGAACATACATATGATTCCTCTCAGCGTCATTTTCGGAGGAGAAACCTATCAAGAAGAAGTTGATATTACGGCAAGTGAATTTTACGAAGAGGTCAGTACCCAGGAAAAGCTTCCTACGACTTCACAGCCTCCTGTCGGGAAATTCGTCGAGTTATTCGAAAAGCTTTCGCAGGACTACGATGCCGTCATTTCCATCCATTTATCCAGTGGAATCAGCGGAACGTACCAAGGCGCCGTCCAAGCGGGGGAAATGGTCGAGGGCATTAAAGTGTATCCCTATGACTCGGAAATCAGCTGCATGATCCAAGGCTTCTATGCCATTGAAGGGGCCAAGCTTGGCCGTGAAGGGAAAACAGCTGAAGAAATCGTTGCGTTATTGGATGAAATGAAACAGTCGGTACAGGCATACTTCATGGTCGATGACCTGGCACACTTGCAGCGCGGAGGCAGGCTATCGCAAGCCCAGGCGATCATAGGAAGCCTTTTACAGGTTAAACCTTTGCTTCACTTTGTTGATAAAGTGATTGTCCCGTTTGAAAAAATCCGTACGAAGAAGAAGGCGTTGAAGCGGGTGGAGTCTTTGCTTGAAGAAGCAGTGGCTTCCGGAGAAGAGTTTCAAGCTTCCATTATCCATGCGAATCGTGAAGAAGATGCGATTGAGTGGAAGAACGAGCTTCAAGAGAAGTATCCGAATGTGGAGTTCAATGTTAGTATTTTCGGTCCTGTGATCGGTACTCATTTAGGTGAGGGATCGATGGGGATGGGATGGGCTCGGAAGATGAGTAGATAGTTTTGAATGTACCTGGTACAAATTGCGTTTTTTGTACCAGGTACATTTCCGACGATTTGTACCAGGTACAATTTGGTCATCACGTACCAGGTACAATCCCTAACTCCCCGGTGCCCGGCACAAAACAACGTTTTTGTGCCGGGCACCATTTTTATTAGGCAGGATTTTCACCCCTTTATGTAGAATACATCACTATCCCAAACTAGGAGTGATGTGTTTGCGCTTTGCTTTTGCAGATAATGGTTTAATACCGGAACCCCTTATAGAACAGGAAACCGCCGTTCTACAAAGGATTTCCGAAGTACCTTTCCTTCCACCTCGACCTCTCAACCCGTCTTTTCATTTTTCTCCAGAGCTTCAATCCTTTCTTAGTGGACGTTCATTGCTACTGGACGAGCTCCCATTTTCAATCGACAACCTTCAAAATCACTATGTGAATGGCTTTGTATCCTATCAAAAAGGTGTGGAAAAAAGCTGTTGCCACCGTTGTGGAAACAACAGTCCCCATTTATTCGCTTCATTTTCCTGCTCCAGATGCCACACCCCTTGCACCTACTGCCGTAACTGCATCATGATGGGCAGGGTAGCGGAGTGCACACCACTCATAACCTGGAAAGGACCTGTGCCAACATCAGAAACGACTCCCACTTTTAAATGGTCCGGCACTCTATCACAAGCGCAAAAGACAGCTTCTGAACAAATGGTTTTGGCCGTTAAAGAAAGGAAGGATCTGCTCGTTTGGGCAGTGTGCGGGGCTGGAAAGACCGAGGTTCTCTTTGAAGGAATCCATGAAGCTCTTAGGGGGAATAAACGGGTTTGCATTGCCGCACCTAGAACCGATGTCATCCTTGAATTATCTCCACGTGTTAAAAAGGTGTTCCCTGATACTGGGGTGACAACCCTTTATGGAGGCTCAGAAGAACGGAACACCTATGGCCAGCTTGTTCTATCGACTACCCACCAATTGTACCGATTCCAAGACGCCTTTGATGTCATGATCATTGATGAAGTCGATGCCTTTCCATACTCCTACGATTCTTCCCTGCAATGGGCAGTGGAAAAAGCACGTAGACCCCAGTCCTCGATGATCTACCTTACCGCTACCCCGGATAAAAAAACACAGAAACAGTGTGCCAAGGGGAATAGAAGCTTTATCCAGATTCCTGCCCGTTTCCACCGCCACCAGATTCCACTCCCCAGGTTTGTGTGGTGTGGCCTTTGGAAAAAGTCTTTGAAGAAAAATCGAATTCCTCATCCTTTGAAAAAATGGACATTATCAAAACTCCAACAATCCAAACAAGCCCTCATTTTCTTCCCGACTATCGAACTTATGGAAAAAGCCCTGCCGTTATTTCAAGAAATGAATCCTCTCATTGAATGCGTCCACGCCGAAGATCCAGATCGAAAAGAGAAGGTATTGAAAATGCGAAACAAAGAGATTCCGATTCTATTAACTACCACTATTTTAGAGCGGGGTGTGACGATTCCGAATATCGATGTCGCGGTCCTTGGGGCAGAAGAAAAGATTTTTACGGAAAGTGCCCTCGTACAAATCGCAGGAAGAGTAGGACGCAGTGCAGAATATCCAAAAGGAGACATTATCTATTTTCATTACGGCCGAACGGGTGAGATGATCAAAGCTCTTCTTCATATCAATCAGATGAATATAGAAGCTGGGAAAAGAGGATTGCTTCATGATAAATAACTGTTTGAACTGTCATAATGAATTGGTTGAGACCGTATCCTGGAGAGGGTTGTTTTACAGGGAACCTCAATTTCTGTGCTATGCGTGTGATAAAAAGCTGGTGAAGATAGAAGGGAAGCGTTGTTTGGGGTGCTCCCGGTCCTTGGATGATCTGCCGCCGCAATTGATTAAGGGTGATGGGTGCCTGGACTGTCATCGATGGGAAGTGGATCCTGAGTGGAAAGGGATTCTACATCAGAATTTTTCATTATATCGTTACAATGATTTTCTTAAAGAGTATCTGGCAAAGTATAAGTATCGGGGGGACTACGTGTTGGCAAAAGCCTTCTCCCATACTATTAAAACCTATATCTCTAAAGTGGATTACGACCTCATCATTCCCATCCCCCTAAGTGATGAACGCCTCTATGAGAGAGGGTTCAACCAATCTACCGCTCTACTGGAGGAAACAGAGGTCCGTCCCTCCAATATACTTGCCCGTTCGCATTCTGAGAAACAGTCTAAAAAGACACGTAGCGAGCGTCTTCAGCAGAAGCAAGTTTTTCAGTTAGTAGACTCTGACGTTAAAGGTAAGTCGATTCTGCTATTTGACGATATTTACACGACGGGAACGACCTTGAGGCAGGCGGCAAAGCTTTTGAGGGAAGCAGGGGCTGAAGAGGTATCTTCCTTAACTCTTGCCAGGGGTTAAAGCAATCTCTATTTCTGCCGATATAACGGATAAGAGAAGCTTTATCGGGAGGAACCAATTATGTCAGAAATCATCAATTGTCCACGCTGCAACACGATTTTTATGAAAAATAAATTCCGTGATGTATGCGACAAATGTTATAGAGAAGAAGAAACGATGTACGAGACTGTCTATCAATTTTTAAAGAAACGGGAAAACCGGGCTGCGACAATGGATCGTGTCATTGAAGTGACAGGTGTAGACGAGGAACTTCTATATAAATGGGTAAAAAAAGGCCGTATCCAGACGAGACAGTTTCCAAATATGGGTTATCCTTGTGATAAATGCGGGAAGATTATAGGGACGGGTAGGATTTGCAGTGATTGTTCATCTGAACTTGCCAGTGATTTGAAAAAGTTCGAAACCGAGCAGGAATGGAAGAATAAATCAAAGGAATCCGGACAGAGAACGTATTACACCATGAGAGATAAGAACTAGAAGGTCAGCCCATAAATCAGGAAAAACTAACCAGACCCTAAAGCTAAACAAACCACGTTTTTATCCGATATACTAGGTAGAAACAATGGACGTGATGAAAGCGAGGGAAAAATGATGAAGATTAACAATATCGGCAATCAAAACATTAATCCTTATAAGCGCAATCTTAACAAGATGGACCAGGCCGGCAAAGCAGGTAAACCGGCATCCGACAAAATCGAAATCTCTCCTGCCGCCAAAGAGATGCAGGAGGTTTCCAAACTCGGCAAAGAGCGCCAAGCCAGAGTGGAAGCTTTAAAAGATCAGGTTCAGAGCGGGAACTACACCATTGACCCGAAAGCAATTGCTAAAGGATTGAAGAATTTCTATAACGGACAATAAAAAGGGAGCGAACAAACATGTCAGCAACCAATCTAACGACAACTCTTGAAAAACTATATAAGCTGCACAAAAGTTTGTTCGATCTTTCAATGGATAAAACGGATGTCATCAAAAAAGGTGATATGAGTGAACTCGATCGAGTCTTGAAGGATGAACAAAAGCACTTGGCTGCCATCAATACGGTGGAAGCTGAGCGGCAACGGGAATCTAGTCACTATCTTCAATCACGGGGAGTACATTTGAACGAGGCGCCAACAATATCTCAATGCATCGAGAATAGTTCCCCTAATGAACAAGAAACGCTTGCCCATTGGCAGCAAAAACTGGTCGGTATCATAGGAGAGTTGAAAGTCCGAAATGAGCTGAATCAAAAGCTTGTCTATCAATCTCTTCAATTCGTGAATATGAATCTATCCATGACGCAACCGCAGCCGGATCAATCAACTTATTCACGACCAAACGGTGAAAAGAAATCACCAACTGGAAGATCCATGTTTGATTCGAAAGCATAGCACTTACTAATTGAAACGGAGGCAACACCATGCGATCCACTTTTATGGGCCTGGAAACGGCAAAACGAGGCATGTACACCCAGCAGGGCGCCCTTTATACAACCGGCCACAACATCTCCAACGCAAATACCCCTGGATATACCCGTCAACGAGTCAATTTTGAACAAACGACACCCTATCCTGCCCCCTCTATGAATCGTCCGCAAATCCCAGGCCAAATCGGAACCGGAGTCGACGCCGGTTCGATTCAACGCGTGCGTGATTCATTCCTGGACATGCAGTATAGAGGTGAAAACCAAAAGCTTGGCTACTGGGAAACAAAAATGGAAGCGATGAAGAAGATGGAAGAGGTCATGAATGAACCATCGGATTCAGGCTTATCTAAAACGATGGATATGTTCTGGCAGTCCCTTCAGGATTTAGCCGTTAACCCGTCCAACTCAGGTGCACGGTCAGTCGTTGTCGAAAGAGGAAAAGCCGTTGCTGAAACATTCAACTACTTATCCTCATCCTTAACAAGTGTCCGGGGCGATTTGAAAAATGAACTGTCTGTCAGTGAAAAACAAATCAATTCCCTGTCCAGGCAAATCGATAACATCAATAAACAAATAGCTGATGTTGAACCACATGGCTATCTACCGAATGATCTATACGATGAACGGGACCGATTGATCGATGAACTTTCACAGCATGTTTCCATCCAAACGAGCTACCAATCCAATGGAGGAGCGTCTTCACCTATCGCAGAAGGTGCGGTCACTGTCACTTTAGTCGGTAAGGATGGAAACTTGGCCGTCAACCTGGTCGGTAAAGGTGGAGTGAATGAACTTAAGCTTACCTATGATGGTCCTCAAAATACAGTGGATACCGTAACGATCGGAAACCAGACACTCGACGTCAAAGACTTCTTATCACAAGGCGAAGGGAAACTGAGAGCCCTTGTCGATACATACGGCTTCAAAAATAAAGACGATGAAGCAGAAGGCTCCTACATCAGCATGCTCGATGAACTGGACAGCATGGCGTATGAATTCGCCAAAGCATTCAATGAACAACATCAAAAAGGTTTCACACCTGAACAAATGAACGATCCAAACTTTGATCCTGAAAACGATACTCCGGATACACCGAAGTTTTTCCAGGATGCAAAGAATGCTTCAGCAGATCTAGTCGGTGTGCCGAAAGCAGGATTCGCTCAAAGATTACAGGTTGCCAAGGAAATGAGCAACCTTGATAACATCGCGACAGCGGGTGCAGATAATCCCACACTTGGTGACGCATCCAATGTTCTGGCGCTTGCCGACATCATCACAACGACTAAACTGCCTTACGGTGAAAAAGAAGCCTCATTCCAAGGGCACTTTGAATCCGTGATCGGAAAAATGGCCGTAGAATCACAAGAATCCGTCCGACTCGCAAGCAACTCAGGGGTATTAAGAGGAGCAGTGGACGAACGCCGAATGTCCGTAAGCGGTGTATCCCTTGACGAAGAAATGACCGACATGATCAAATTCCAGCATGCCTACAACGCCTCTGCCAGAATGATCACACTACAGGACGAAATGCTAGATAAAATCATCAACGGTATGGGTACCGTTGGAAGATAGGTAGGTGAAACAATATGCGTGTTACTCAAAGTATGTTGACTGCAAATTCGATGAGAAACCTTAGTTCTTCATATGGACGAATGGGTCAACTGCAAGATCAATTGGCGACAGGGAAGAAGATTACAAAACCTTCGGATGATCCGGTTGTTGCGATGAAGGGGATGTTTTATCGTTCGAACTTGACGGGGATTGAGCAGTATAAGCGGAATCTATCAGAACTTTACTTATGGATGGAAAACTCTGAATCCGGAATTGAGCAGGCGAATCAAGGTTTGCAGCGTGTTCGTGAATTGACGCTTCAGGGGAAAAATGGAACGTTAAGCCCGGAAGACCGAAAAGCCGTAGCTGTTGAAATTGAACAGATAAAAAATGACCTTGTCAGTGTTGCTGAAACGAAAGTAGCGGGAAGATATATTTTTCATGGAACGGATGTTGGGGATTCTCCGATCAAGGATGGGAATCCCGCAGATGGAAGTGCTCCTAAAGTAGCTGACAATTTAGGAAGCAGTGCTATCGATGCTTATCCTGTAGAGGTTTCACAAGGTGTTTCTTTAAAAGCCAATGTTAATCCCAATAAGGTGTTTAATCAGAAACTGTTCGACACAGTGCACAACATTCAAAAAGCATTGGAATCTGGAGATGATTCGGCTCTTGATACCGAGCTTGAGAACCTGGACAGCGTAATGAACACATTATCAGCAGAACGATCTGAATTAGGTGCTCGCTACAATCGTCTTGAAATGGTAGATGACCGATTAGCGCAGCAGGAAGTGACAGCTAATCGCATTCTTTCAGACAACGAGGATGCTGATATTGAACGCGTTATCACGGACTTGAAAACCCAGGAAAGCGTACATCGCGCAGCCCTAGGCGTCGGAGCCAGAATCATTCAGCCGACATTAATGGATTTTCTACGATAAAAGCAAGGGGACTGACCCTTTAAGGTGTTTTGTCACCTTAGGGTTAGTCCCTTTTTATATGGAGGTGAGTAAGTGTGAACGTTCCACAAATAAGATTGCAATCCACATCCGCAGCCCTAAGCATTCGGACGACTCCAGGGCAGATGGACATTGAACAGCCACCGGCAGTATTGGATATCCAGCAGCCGAAGGCAAAGATGGAAATTGAACGGAAGCCATCCAAACTGACTATCGACCAAACCGAGGCACGAGCCGATATGGACTTAAAATCGGTGCGCCGTAGGATAGAAGAATATTCTCAACAAGGATATGAAGACTGGTTATCGGGACTTGCCCGTGTCGCCCAGGACGGGGATGAACTGATGATGATCGAGAATGGCGGTGGTGCGATTGCCGCTCAGGCTAAGCGGAACAGTGAGGATCCGATGTATGAGTTCAATATAGGGTGGATTCCATCTGCAGGGAGCGTCAAAATCAGCTATGAGCCTGGAAGTGTGAAGGTGAACATTGAACCTCAAAAAGTCGTGAATAACTCTCGTCCTCAAAAGCCTAATATACAGTATACACCTGCCCAAGTGGATGTCAGTTTGAAACGGTATGCAGACTTACAAATTAATTTTGCTAATTTGAAGCACGTCGGGATTAACTACGAACAAGAAATATAGGATGAAGGAATGAAGCGGATGAAAATTGATACGAAATATCATGGAGAAATAGAAGTGAAGTCAGAAGAAGTTTTGACATTTGAACACGGGATCCCCGGGTTTGGAGAAGAGAAACAGTTTGTACTTTTGCCACTTCCGGAAAATGAGTGGTTTCATATATTGCAATCAGTGACGACACCTCAGCTTGGATTTGTGGTGACTGATCCGTTTGTGTTCTTTAAGGACTATGATTTTGAGTTGGATCAGGCGAGTGTGGAGTTACTGGAACACCCTGGGGAAAAAGAAGTACAGGTTCTGTCTATTCTAACTGTTCGAGAAACACTTCCTGAATCGACTGCAAATCTACAGGCTCCGATTATTATCAATCTAGCAAATCGTAAAGGAAAGCAAGTCATCTTAACCAACACGGATTACCAAACCAAGCACCTGATCTTTGCCCAACATGCAGGAAAGAAGGGGTGAGGGAATGTTAGTATTGACAAGGAAAACGGGAGAAAGCATTCAGATTAGGGATGACATTGAGCTTACGGTCATTTCTGTAAAAGGTGATCAAGTGAAACTGGGGATCAACGCCCCAAAGAACGTGGATATTCATCGGAAAGAAGTTTACCTCTCTATCCAGGAAGAAAACTCTGAAGCTTCAAAAGGAATCGACAATCTGTTTAATCTTTTGCCAAAAAATGATTAATTATTTTGCTCAAACTATTAAACACTAGTCGAAACAACCGATAATAGTATTGTAAGCAATGAGGAGAAGGGCGGCCGACCTTTGTGGCTTGTTGCAAACTAAAAATTAGATAGTTCACAAGGATGTGGACTTAATTTCAGGGAGGAAATTATTGTTATGAGAATTAATCATAATATTGCAGCTTTGAATACTTATCGTCAGTTGAATAGCGCATCAACTAATCAATCAAAATCTATGGAGAAATTGTCTTCAGGTATGCGTATTAACCGCGCTGGAGATGATGCTGCAGGTCTTGCTATTTCTGAGAAAATGCGTGGGCAAATTCGTGGGTTAGATCAAGCTTCAGCAAATTCTCAAGATGCAATTTCTTTAATTCAAACAGCTGAAGGTGCACTAAACGAAACTCACTCAATTCTTCAACGTCAACGTGAATTAGCAACTCAAGCTGCTAATGATACTAACACAGCAGAAGATCGTAAGAATATTCAAGATGAAATGGATCAATTAGGCAAAGAAATTGATCGTATTGCAGAAACAACTCAATTCAACACAAAGAACCTATTGGATGGTTCAATGGATAAAACCACTACAGCAGTAGCTAATACTTCTACTAATACTAATCTGGGGGCATCAGGTGCCGTTGCTACTGCATTAACAGCTCTTACTGATAAAGATGGTAATAGTTTAGGTATCACTGCTACTGATACAATTGAAGTTTCTTATGTGAAAGACGGTGCAACAGTTACAAATACTTTTGCAGTAGGTGCTGGTACACTTGGTGATTTAACTAATAGTGATGGTGTTGGTGGAACAGCAGATGCTAACTTAGCTTCTATGGCTGATACTACAGGTGGGGTAGAGTTTGATGCAGCCACTTCAGGAGAAACTGGAGCTATTCATGGTTTCACAGTAACTGTTAAAGATGCATCTGGAAATGTAAAAGCTGGTGCAACAAATGCACTCTCTAGTTTCTCTGAAACTACTCAAGCTACTGATGTTCATTCCGATGGTTCTTCAACATTCCAAATCGGTGCAAACACTGGTCAAAACATTAACTTGGCGATCAAAGACATGGGATCATCAGCTTTAGGAGTGAAAGACATTAAAGTTGGTAACCAAGGTCAAGCTAACGTAGCAATTAAAGTTATTGATGAAGCAATTGCAAAAGTTTCTTCAGAACGTTCAAATCTTGGTGCTACTCAAAACCGTTTAGAACACACAATCAACAACCTAAACACATCTTCCGAAAACCTAACTGCTGCGGAATCTCGTATCCGTGACGTAGATTATGCTTTAGCTGCCTAAGTAGTGACAAGCACAGTCGTCCTAGCTGGTAACGGCTAGAGATTATAATTGGGTGAATTGCTGGAAACCCCTAAGAGCTTTTCTTGCCACAACGTAGTTGGAAACGACAAGCGTGATGGCTTTAATAAAAGAAGAGATTGGGCAATCAGCAGCCAAGCTCCTGTCTCGAAAGAGTGGAGAAGGTTCAACGACTAGGATAAACCATCTACAAGCTAAGCTCATGATGATGAAATCCGTAGGTGAAACAATGGTCATCAGCATTGTGAATCCGAAGTGCCCAACCCCTACTACATATAGAGGGTGAAGATATAGTCTGGTCATTTATGAAAGTAAATGTTCGCACGATGGCGAAAGAAATGATGAACCAAACAAAGAATTCTATTCTTTCTCAAGCAGCACAAGCAATGTTGGCTCAATCCAATCAATTGCCTCAAGGAGTTTTACAACTTCTGAGATAAATGACTCGAGGGCGTCCAGTTTGGTAACGAGCTGGAAAATAACTGGGTGAATTGCTGGAACTTCCTAAAGCTCTATCAACCACAACGTAACTGGAAACGGTAAGCGGAACGGTCTGAAAATGATAGAGATAAAACAATGGATAATCAGCAGCCAAGCTTCTGTGAGGAAACTCTGGAGAAGGTTCAACGACTAGAGAACACGGTCTAAGGCGAAAGCTATGGCTATGAATCTCGTAGGGCAGGAAATCCTGTTCGAAGTGCCCAGCCCCTTACATACAAGGGTGAAGATATAGTCTATTCTATGGTCGAAAGACATAGTCGCAAAGCAAGCGAACCAACAACCACAAGGAGTTTTACAACTTCTTCGTTAATTTTTATTTTTCTAAGAGGGGCTCTAGCAATAGAGTCTCTTCTTTTATGTTTAAATTTGAATAGTCTAGCTAACTGCTAAACTTTCCCCACCAAACTCCGATATAACCCATATAACCCTCAGGAGGTTCAAAAGATGATTGATAAAGTGACAGGCGGAGTTTCAGGAGTACAATCATTCACTAGATTAGAGAACCAAACAAGTGAAGAAGTGAAACAAATTCAAGCACAGGAGCGACATCATGAAGAAACCACAACCAAAGAACCTGTCACCAAAGAAAAATTGGAAGATGTCGTTCATGGTATGAATGAGTTTATGTCCACTTCGAAGACACACCTCAAATTTGAATTTCATGATAAATTGAAAGAATACTATGTGACGATTGTGGATGATCGTACGCAAGAGATAGTAAAAGAAATACCAGCAAAGAAAATGCTAGATATGCATGCCGCAATGACGGAATTTGTTGGTTTACTAGTCGATAAGAAGGTTTAATGGAAGGAGATATATATGGCTGATATGCGAATTGGTGGCCTTGCCAGTGGTATGGACACGGATCAAATTATAAAGGACTTAATGAAGGCGGAGAGAATCCCTTTAGATAAACTGGAACAAAAGAAGCAATACCTTGAGTGGCAGCGTGATGATTACCGAGATATGAATAAGATGATGTTTGATTTTAGTAATCTTATTTTTGATGGGGTGATGAAGCAGGGGACGTATACACAGAAGTCAGTTACAGTCTCAGATCCGAATGAAGTTTCGGTTAAAAATATCAATTCAACTACCGATTTTACCGGGACATTAAAAGTTGAGAAGCTGGCTACTGCTGCTACTATGTACAGTTCAGGCATTACTCAGTCTGACGGTGGGGCATTTGATTCTAAGAAAAAATTGAGTGAATCGTTCGGAATGACTGGTGAGCAAAGCATTAAAGTGAAGGCAATCAAATCAGACGGAACGATGGCGTCTGATTTTACTGAAATTAAATTTAATGCTGAAGATGAAACATTGGACAGTTTAATATCCAAAATCAATGCGCAAACAGGTGTGACGATGTTTTATGACCAGCATACAAAGCAAATGTCAGTGATGAGTAAAAATACAGGAAGTAATGCCGGTGGAGCTGAGATCGAGTTACAGGGTAATCTATTTACCACACACCTGAAATTGGATGCGGATAATGATGTTGCCCTGGCTAATAATCGGGGTTCCATCGGTGAAAATGCCAAATTTACATACAACGGAATGGCTACTGAACGGTCATCCAACACGTTTACTATCAACGGCTTTGAACTGACCCTGAAGAACGCATCCAATACAAATGTAACTTTCGCTTCACAACCCGACACCGACAAAATCCTGGAAAAGATCGTCAAATTCGTCGACGAATACAATAAACTCATCGAAAAAGTGAACGGCGAAGTAAACGAAAAGAAATACCGTGATTTTCAACCGTTGACTGTTGAACAAAAAGAGTCGATGGAAGAAAAGGAAATCGAATTATGGGAAGAAAAGTCCCGAAGCGGTACACTGCGCAATGATTCTGTCTTAACTTCAGGTTTAAACAAAATGAGGACAGACATGTACACACCGATCTCAGGTGGAACTTCAGGCGTTGACCAATTAGCCCAGATTGGAATCAAAACATCAAGTAACTACCTTGATCGTGGAAAGCTGATTATTGACGAAAACAAGCTGAAAGAAGCAATCTCGAAAGACCCGAACGCCATCTATGAAATTTTTGCTAAAGATGGTGCGACGTCTAATGAACAAGGAATCGCCCGTCGTTTACGTGATACGTTGAAAGATACAATGGACAGCATTGAGCAAAAAGCAGGGAAAGCTTCGAGCACCAATAATACATTTACTTTGGGCCGCTTACTAAATAACATGGACAGCCAAATGGATCGATTCGAGGATCGGCTGATTCAAGTCGAAGACCGCTACTGGCGTCAATTCACCGCCATGGAAAAAGCCATTCAGCGTTCCAACCAACAATCCATGTTCCTCATGAACCAATTCGGCGGCTAATCATAAATAAAGGAGTGTCACTATGGCCATCAACAACCCGTATGCAACATACCAGAATAACTCGGTCAACACCGCATCACCAGGTGAACTCACCCTTATGCTCTATAACGGAAGCCTGAAATTTATTCATATCGCGAAAAAAGCGATTGAAGAAAAGAATATTGAACTGAAAAATATTAATATCCAAAAGACCCAAGCCATCGTAAATGAGCTGATGGTGACGTTGAACACAGATCTTGAAGTCTCGCAAAATCTCATGTCCCTCTACGACTACATCAACCGTCGCTTAACAGAAGCCAATATCAAGAATGATGTGGCAATTTTAGAAGAAGTTGAGGGTCTCATCGCTGATTTCCGTGACACGTGGAAACAGGTCATTCAACTGAACCGCCAGAAGCAGCATGCCGGACAAGGTGGACAGGCGTAATGAGCTCGGTCCTTCTTTGCTATACCATCACGAAGCAATTGAAAGAAGCATTGGAAAAGGTGAATGATGAAAACAGGGAAGCTACGATTGAGGAAGTGGAAACTCTTTTAGAAAAAAGACAGAGTGTACTTGGGACCGTCAAGCCTCCTTATACTCAGGATGAGCAGGAGCTCGGCAAGCAGATGATTGCCTGGAACCAGCAGATTGATCGGCAGTTGGCTCAATTACGTTTGGAAATCAAGCGAGACATGAATGGATTGACCAAGAAAAAAACGTCTGTCCTAAAATACTCAAACCCATACGAATCTTTACAATATGATGGAATGTTCTACGATAAAAAGAAATAGGTGATTCTTTGACAACGAATTTAGACGAACAACAGTACGAATTGGTCAGCCAATACGTCGGAATGCTCGACACAATCGAAGAAGCACTGAAGTATGTGGAAGCAAGCTTCACTGATTTAAGCAAAACAGAAGGAGACCGGGTCCTTTCGGATGTCTTCATGGCCATTGGTCAGATTTCCGAAAGCAACCGCTTATTGAAAGAAATGTTTGATGGGCGGGAAGGCATTCAGAAAGCTCTAACCGGGTTTGATACTGTGACAGATCAGGCGTGGAAACTGGACGGACAGTTAGACAATAACGCAGTCAAACAAAAAATCGTGCAGGAAAAACTGTCACCAACCTTTTCTACATGGAAAGCATCTATTGATAACGAACTAAATCCCTACCTAACACATTAAGTCTCGAATCTTCGAGGCTTTTTTATTTTTCCAAATACCCTCATGCTATAATAATAGAAAAATGCTGGAGGAAGACTGGATGAAAAAAAGTCTGGTAGATGAAATCAGAAGTCTTTGCGTAACCTACCCTGAAGTTCATGAACATATAGATGGCTTTGGACACACTTCTTTCAGGGTGAAGGACAAGCCCTTTGTGATCATTGGCGAGGAAAACAATCTCTACTTATCCATTAAAACGCTCCCCACCACTCAAGAAATCTTACTCGAGCAGCAAGGCTACACTAAAGCGCCATATATCGGAAGGCATGGCTGGGTGCTAGTAGAGACAGAGGAAGTAGGCTGGCAAGCAATTGTAGCTTTGATTCACGAAGGTTATTTGAGAGTGGCCCCCAAGAAACTGGCAAATCAATTACGAAACGGATGAAGACACATGATCAACCTAGTCACCAATGAACTCTTAAAACAACTATCCCGTCCCCGTATGTGGATCTCACTTGGGGTCATCGTATTCATCAACTCCATCGCATCCCTATTCGTCTACATGCTATTCGAAGGAATCCAATTTTCTTTCTGGGAGTATATGCGAATCAGCTCAAACCTTATCATCGTCCTACAAGTCTTCTGTCTCATCATAGCAGGGGACATCGTATCCAATGAGTTCTCGTCAGGTACCATCAAGCTATTGCTCATTCGTCCGGTCAACCGTGTGAAAATACTGCTCTCCAAATACTTAGCTGTCAGCGTCATAGCAACCATTCTTACGTCTGCTCATTTCATATTTTCTGGTTTACTGGGCATTCTGTGGTTCTATGACAGCTTCTTTGAGTTCAACGTGAACTTTTTCCTGGTAGCCGGTGCTTATGTCCTGAGATTCCTTGAACTGATTGTCATCTGTTCTATGGCTTTTACCCTGTCTGTAATGACGAGAAGCAGCTCCTTTGCCATTGGAACGACTCTCTTTCTGACGTTTTCTGCAGGAGCGTTATTGATTGTCATGAATGAGCGGGGAATGGAATGGGGGAGGTATTTATTGTTTGCGAATACCGATTTGCAGCAGTATTTCTTCGGGACTCCACCTTTTGAAGGGATGACGTTTATGTTTTCTGTAGTGGTGATTGTCGTGTATTTGATTGGGTTTGGTGGATTGGCGGGGTGGTTTTTTGGGCGGAGGGATGTGGATGTTTAGTGGATCTGTTTTTGTACCAGGTCCAATCGACATCATTTGTACCTGGTACAAAAACGTGCAGCTGTATCAGGTACAAAATAAACTTCTCCCTCCAAACACACCCTTTTAGGCAGGGGAATTTCGAATTATGTCGAATAGGAATAGTTGTAACTTTATTAGAGAAAGGAAGAGTCTATGACAAGAAACCATAGAGTTTGGTATCCTGGAGCTATTTATCACATAACTGCACGCGGTAACAGAAAGAATAATCTTTTTCGAGATAGAAAAGATTTTATTCATTACTTAGGATTAGTGCAAAGAGCAAAAGAAAAAACCCCATTCACTCTCCACTCCTATTGCCTCATGCCCAATCATGTTCATCTTATTATTGGGACACTCGATAACTCTCCTTCCGACATTATCCATTACATCCATTCTATCTATGCAAGGTATTTTAACCGGAAATACAATTATGTTGGTCATGTGTTTCAGGACCGGTATTATGCCAAGTTAATTAATAACTCTAAGCAGCTAATTGATACAAGTAGTTACATTCATTTGAACCCGGTGAAATCCAAGTACTCTAAACAACCTGAAGACTATCATTGGAGCAGCTATAAGAGTTTTATTACTGCAGGTTATAAATCAATTGTTGATACTCAAAAGATTCTTTCAAATCTTGGTGATCATCCATTTGAGAAATATAAATTTTATGTTGAAACAAAATTTAATATTAAGGATTGGAACCAGCGGATATAACGGTTGATTTCATTTTGTACCAGGTACATTAGGAAGTAAATGTACCTGGTACAACGAACCTTGATTGTACCTGGTACAATCTGCATCATTTGTACCAGGTACAAAAAATCTTACACACCAAAGCGACAACTCAAACCTTCACAAATCCGCCCCAAACCATTCACAAATCCTCCAAATTCCCACCGTTTAATCTCCTCAAAAAATGAGAAAATAATAATATAAAGAGTGAAAGGTGAACCCTACATACTCGCAACCATCACCTCACTCTTTTATTCTCCAATCCCACACCCATCAACACTCTCGACACCATATTACAAACTTTACGAAAAATTGACAAAAAATTTAGAAAGTTTAAGAAGGAATAATTAAGGGAATGGAGAATATATAAACATAGCTTTATTTTTAAAAGGAGGAGTTTACATGTTGAACTACAACATTCGAGGCGAGAACATTGAGGTAACTCCAGCGATTCGCGAACACGTGGAGAAGAAGATTGGCAAGTTAGACCGTTACTTTAATGAAACTCCTGATGCAAATGTACATGTTAATTTAAAAGTGTATCCTGATAAAAATACTAAAACTGAAGTGACTATTCCAATGCCGCAATTAGTGTTACGTGCAGAGGAACGCAACACGGATATGTATGCGGCCATTGATCTGATTGTAGATAAATTGGAGCGTCAAATTCGCAAACATAAAACAAGAGTGAACCGTAAGATGCGTGAGAAGGGCAGCCCGAAGGAGTTCTTCGCGGCTCAGGAAGATTTGAATCATGTTTCTCCAAATGGTGCAGCTGCGGTTGAACTGGAGGAAGAGGACGATACGGAAGTAGTAAGAACAAAGCAGTTCAATCTTAAGCCGATGGACAGCGAAGAAGCGATCCTGCAGATGAATATGCTGGGTCACACATTCTTCATCTTCACGGACGCAGAGACAAACGCAACGAATATTGTGTACAAGCGTCGTGACGGGAAGTATGGCTTGATCGAAACAAACTAATAACCTTAAATCCTGCGGTCACTGCGACCGCAGGATTTTTAAATTTCCAAGGAGGTTTTTTCCATTTTTTGTCGAAGTTTGAAGGTAGACAAAATTTAGGGGGATACCAAGTGAGAGATCCAAGACTAGAGAAGTTGGCAAAGGTACTGCTGACCCATTCTTTGAAATTAGTAGAAGGGGAGAAGCTCTATATAATGGGAGAGCATTCGACAAAACCGCTTGTAAAGGAGGTTCTCCAGAAAGCTTATGAGATGGGGGTGATTCCATACTATGAGCTCGGCGATCAGGAGTTACTGCGTATCATGGCCACTCATGCGAAACCGGAACAGATTATTCTGCAAAATAAATGGAATATGGAAAAATATCAGGATATCGACGCGTTTCTCAATATTTCAAGCGAAGAAAATGATGCAGAGATGAGTGAAGTGCCGGCCGAACAGTGGCAGCTCCTCATGCCTCATATGAAAGAATCCAATGACTATCTCATTCAAAATAAGAAATGGGCTCTATTAAACTATCCAAACCCGTCACTCGCCCAAAAAGCGAAGATGAGCTATGACACGTTCTTTGATTATCTTCTGGAAGTCTGTACTGTGGATTACAAGCAGATGGAAGAAGCCCAGAAGCCTCTTAAAGAGCTGATGGATCAAACCGATCAAGTACGGATTACCGGCGAAGGGACGGACCTTACGTTTTCCATCAAGGATATTCCGTCTGTCATGTGCTTTGGAGAACGGAATATTCCGGATGGGGAAGTGTATACAGCTCCGGTTAAGGATAGTGTAAATGGGACGATTACATACAATACGCCGACACTGTATCGCGGATTTTCTTTTGACAATGTTTCTTTGACGTTTGAAAACGGGAAGATCGTAAACGCAACGGCAGATAAAACGAAGGAACTGAACGATATTCTGGATACAGATGAAGGTGCCCGTTTCATTGGGGAGTTCGCCCTTGGTGTGAATCCGAAGATCAATGAGCCGATGCTGGATATTTTATTTGATGAAAAAATAAACGGAAGCTTCCATTTTACACCAGGACAGGCCTATGAAGGGGCGGATAACGGAAACCGTTCGAATGTTCATTGGGATATGGTCTGTATCCAGCGTCCGGAATATGGCGGCGGGGAAATTTACTTTGATGATGTTTTAATTCGGAAAGATGGGTTATTTGTAGTAGAAGAGCTAAAAGGATTGAATCCTGACGTTTTAATCTAAAGGAGGGCTTCACCATGACGTATTCCATAGTAGGTTATGACCCGGAAGAGAAAGAGTGGGGGATTGCGGTACAATCCAAATTCCTCGGTGTTGGTTCTGTCGTGCCTTTTGCGAAAGCGGGTGTGGGAGCCGTGGCGACACAGTCTTACGCGAATACTTCGTACGGGCCTCATGCACTTCAATTAATGGAAGAAGGAAAGACGGCAGAGGAAGCGCTGGATATCATCACAAAGGATGATCCCGAGCGTCCATTACGACAGGTGGGATTGATTGATGCAGGTGGAAATGCTGCCACTTTTACAGGGGAAGGATGCTATGACTGGGCCGGTGGACAAACTGGTAAACACTTTGCTGCTCAAGGAAATATTTTAGTAGATGGGGATACTGTAAAGGCGATGGCAGAGACATTTGAATCGACGACCGGATCTCTTGCTGAACGATTACTCCATGCACTCGATGCCGGTCAGGACGCTGGTGGTGATTCCCGGGGCATGCAGTCTGCTGCACTTCTAGTAGTGAAGGAAAACGGTGGATATGGCGGCTTCAATGATCGGTATATCGATCTCAGGGTGGATGATCACCCGTCTCCCATTAAGGAATTGAAACGAATCTACTTGATGCATCAACTCTATTTCAAAGAATCAGAGCCTGGTAGAGTCGTATTGCTGGAAGGTGAAATTCAAGATGAAGTGGAGAGGGAACTTACCCGTCTTGGCTATGCAAAAGAAAGACAGTCTCTTCATCAGAGCTTGAAAGACTATCTTCATACCGAAAACTTTGAAATGCGTGAGCAGGATGATAATTATATTGATCTTGACGTGTTGGACTATATGAAAAAACAGGGACGATAGATAGTAAAAGAACCAGTCCAAAAGCGATTGGTTCTTTTTTCTTGTTCTAAAACAGTTTAACGGACGCTCTAAATGTTATATAATGAACATTTGTGTACGGGACTCAAGAAGTTGGAGGTAAATACAAACATGAGTACAGTCGGAAGAAACGAACCATGCCCATGCGGCAGTGGAAAAAAATATAAGAAATGCTGTGAAAAAGAAAATATTGTGAATATAGATACGCTGGTGACTCAGGAGCTTGATGTGCTTCAGGCGCAACTCTATGATTATATCGCTACGGCACAATCAACAGAGATGGAAGAATCCTATCATCACTACTTAGCGAAAATGGATTTGATGCAAGCGGATCCGGATATTTATGAAATGGCATTTGTCAGCTGGTACGGAGCGACTCAAAAGGATGCTGACGGTGTTCGTTTGATCGAACGCTTTGTTGATAAGCAGTTGAGCACGGTGACTCGTCCTCAGACAGCTGAAGTACTGGAGTCTTGGAAAAACGTGCGTGTGACGGCAGGTACCGTAGAGAAGCTGGATGACCATACGCTGCGAGTGGAAGAAGCCATCACCGGTGATGTGCTGATTGTAACGGAAAAGTTCGGTAAGTTAGAGGAGAATAGTTTCTTCTTGGGATTACTATTGCCGAATGGGGAGAAGTATCTTCCGTTCGCTCAGTACTTCATTTATCCTGCGATTGAGAAAGCAGCGATGGAACTGGTGAAAATCCGATTTGAACAAGGTGATTTTGAAAGTCTGCATGATTACTTATCAGGGCAGTACTTGGAAATAGCAGATGTCGGATTCGTCCTTTATAGTGCTGAAAAGAAAAAGGCAGGAAAAGCAGCAGCATCTACTAAAGTCACGGATGAAACAGATATTTCCAAGGATTCGGATGAAAAATCCGAAGATGCGATCGAAGGAGTAGAAATCTGGAAAACACCGGAATACGTTGAAGCGATCACATCCCTTCAAAGCTTCCTGACTGAAAAAGGGGAAGACAAAAAAGAAAGTGAACTGCTGGTAGCCGTGTTGGAAAAATACTTCTACACAGAGCGTCCAACGATCCGCAATCCGAAAATCTACTCGGGAGCACTGGTGGACATGGCGAAAAACATCGACGAAATCAGTATCCGCCACGTTCAAAAAGAACTGGCAGAATACTTCGATGTCTCTGCCAACAGCATCTCCAGACGAAGCAAACAAATCTGGGAAAGCTACCAGGACACCGTAAACGAACTACTGCAAGTAACAAAAGCCTGACCAATACACAACACCTAAAAGTCGTCTGCATAGGCGGCTTTTTTTGTTTTTGAGGGACGGACCTCACTTTCCACCAATTATATGTGGAATTGCAATAAAGTCGCCAACACCAGACGGATTTATGCAGTAGATGAGGTCCGTCCCTCAACCTGAATCGACGCTATTTCTAGAGGGAGGACCCCGCATCTCAAGATCAATCCAGGAATACGGGATGATAGTGAAGCACCCAACCATTGAAAGAGTTGTAATTGAGAGGTCCGTCCCTCCTTGAGTTGTAACCCATATGGGATAGTGGTAAGATTGGTATGGAATATATCGTGTTTTTGTGGGAGGATTTTTGGATTTTGTAGCGAATTTTAAGTAGAGTGAATGGAAACAGATATAGGTGACTTTATACATGGATTTTCCATGATTCTCATCTGAATTTCATTTTCTTTCGTTATTCTAGTGACGTTCGGCTCTCATTTAAACACAGATAAAGGAGCGTTTATACATGCTTGGTCTATTAAACAAAGTGTTCGATGCGAATAAAAGAGAATTAAAGAGGCTTGAAAAACTGGCTGATCAAATAGAAGAATTAGGCCCCGATATGGAGCGATTGACGGATGATGAAATCCGTGAAAGAACAGAACGATTCAAGGAGCGCTATCAAAAGGGTGAAGACCTGGAAGATATGATGATTGAGGCTTTCGCTGTCGTACGGGAAGCGGCTCGCCGCGTACTTGGATTATACCCGTACCGCGTTCAGCTTATGGGTGGTGCCTCCCTGCATGGCGGTAATATCTCCGAGATGAAAACCGGTGAAGGTAAAACGCTGACGGCGACTATGCCTGTGTACTTGAATGCGATCACTGGAAAAGGCGTTCACGTTATTACAGTCAACGAATACCTGGCCAGCCGTGATGCCGAGGAAATGGGCAAGCTATACAATTTCCTTGGGCTCACTGTAGGACTGAACTTAAACTCGATGTCCAAAGATGAAAAACGTGAAGCATACAAAGCGGATATCACGTATGGTACGAATAACGAATTCGGATTCGACTACCTTCGTGACAATATGGTCCTGTACAAAGATCAAATGGTACAGCGTCCTCTTCATTTTGCCGTAATCGATGAGGTTGACTCGATTCTAATCGATGAAGCACGTACACCTCTGATCATTTCCGGTAACGCACAACGTACGCCTCAGCTTTATATCCAGGCCAATGCGGTCGTTCGTACGCTGAAAAAAGATGAAGATTACACATATGATGAAAAAACAAAAGGTGTTCAATTAACGGAAGACGGGATCAGCAAAGTGGAAAGAGCCTTCCACATTGAAAACCTGTTCGATATTTCACACGTAACCCTTAACCACCATATCAATCAAGCGTTAAAAGCACACGTCAGCATGCATCGTGATGTGGATTATGTGGTTCAGGAAGGCGAAATCGTCATCGTTGACTCTTTCACAGGACGACTGATGAAAGGTCGTCGTTACAGTGACGGACTTCACCAATCAATCGAGGCAAAAGAAGGACTTGAAATCCAGAACGAAAGCATGACGATGGCAACGATTACGTTCCAGAACTACTTCCGTATGTACGAAAAGCTTTCCGGTATGACTGGTACTGCGAAAACGGAAGAAGAAGAGTTCCGTAATATCTACAATATGAATGTTATTGTGATTCCAACGAATAAGCCGATCGTTCGTGATGACCGCGCCGATCTGATCTATGCTTCTATAGAAGGTAAATTCCTTGCTGTAGTCGAGGATATCAAAGAGCGTCATGAAAAAGGACAGCCTGTACTGGTTGGTACGGTTGCCGTTGAAACGTCAGAGCTTATCTCTAAACTATTGACGAAAAAAGGCGTTCGCCATAATGTATTGAATGCGAAAAACCATGGCCGAGAAGCGGAAATCATTTTAGAAGCCGGGCAGCCTGGTGCCGTAACCATCGCGACAAACATGGCCGGCCGTGGTACGGATATCAAGCTTGGTGAAGGCGTCATCGAACGTGGCGGTCTAGCCGTTATTGGTACCGAGCGTCACGAATCACGCCGTATCGATAATCAGCTTCGTGGACGTTCCGGACGTCAGGGGGATCCTGGTGTGACTCAGTTCTATCTTTCAATGGAAGATGAATTGATGCGCCGATTCGGATCTGACAATATGAAGAGCATGATGGAGCGCCTTGGGATGGATGACACTCAGCCAATCCAAAGTAAAATGGTCAGCCGTGCTGTAGAATCGGCTCAGAAACGAGTGGAAGGAAACAACTTCGATGCTCGTAAACAGCTTCTGCAATACGATGATGTTTTACGTCAACAGCGTGAAATCATCTATAAACAGCGTTATGAAGTAATCGATTCAGAAAACCTTCGTGAAATTGTTGAGGGTATGATCAAATCAGCGATCGAACGTCAGGTAGCAGCCCATACAGCAGAAGAAGACATGGAAAACTGGAACCTTCAAGGTATCGTTGATTATGTGAACGCGAATCTTCTTCCTGAGAACGACGTAACAGTTGATGATCTTCGTGGAAAAGAGCCGGAAGAAATGATGGATCTGATCTATGAAGATGTGAAACACCGTTACGATGAAAAAGAAGAAGAGCTTACGCCGGAGCAAATGCGCGAGTTTGAAAAAGTCATCCTGCTTCGTGCAGTTGATACAAAATGGATCGACCATATCGATGCGATGGATCAATTGCGTCAAGGTATCCACCTTCGTGCCTACGGTCAAACCGATCCACTGCGCGAATACCAGCATGAAGGGTTTGCCATGTTCGAAAGCATGGTACTCGCAATCGAAGAAGACGTGGCTAAATACGTCATGAAAGCTGAAATCCGCAACAATCTTGAACGTCAGGAAGTAGCCAAAGGTCAAGCGGTGAACCCGAAAGAAGAAGGCGGTAAGGCTAAGAAACAACCAGTTCGCAAACAAGAAGACGTAGGGCGCAACGAACCATGCCCATGCGGAAGCGGTAAGAAATACAAACACTGCCACGGCATAACTGGATAAATAAAAGAAATGAGATGATACCTGGGACTTATTTTGCTAAAATTAGTCCCAGGTACTTTTCCGTTTTTTATGGTACCTGGAGTAGTACTAGTTGATTTCTTAGAAGGCAGAGTTGATTGGAGCGGAAGGTGCTCAACTCACGCCCCGCGGAAAGCGAGCACCTGTAGCGGAAATCAACCACTACTCTCTAATAAAAATACGGCCACTCTATTCCAGGTACAAGAATACAAAATAAATTCAACAACCCAAATAACTATAGAGGTGACCACTCATGGAGCTATCAGAAATCAGAGCAGAATTAGAAAAATCAGCTAAAACATTAGCGGACTTCAGGGGGTCTCTTTGACTTAGAAAACAAAGAGGCCAGAATTCAAGAGCTTGACGAAATCATGGTTCAACCCGATTTCTGGGATGACCAGCAAAAAGCTCAAGGGTTAATTAATGAAGGAAACGGTTTGAAGGACCTTGTAAATGAGTACAAGTCATTGCTTGAATCCCATGAAAACCTTGAGCTTACCCTTGAACTTATCAAAGAAGAACCGGACGAAGAACTTCAAAAGGACCTTGAAGAGGAGCTGGGTGATTTAGTCAAACGATTAAATGACTACGAACTTCAACTTCTTCTAAGCGAAGAACATGATAAAAATAACGCGATTCTTGAGCTCCATCCCGGGGCAGGTGGAACGGAATCTCAGGATTGGGGCTCCATGCTTCTACGTATGTACACACGTTGGGGAGAAAAACGCGGTTTCAAAGTAGAAACCCTTGATTATCTTCCAGGAGATGAAGCAGGCATCAAGAGTGTGACCCTTGCCATTAAAGGTCACAATGCGTATGGTTACTTAAAGGCTGAAAAAGGCGTACACCGTCTTGTTCGTATTTCACCATTCGATTCATCAGGACGTCGTCACACTTCCTTCGTGTCTTGTGAAGTCATGCCTGAGTTTAATGAAGAAATCGAAATCGAAATCCGTACAGAAGACCTGAAAATCGATACGTACCGTGCAAGTGGAGCCGGTGGTCAGCACATCAATACGACGGACTCGGCTGTCCGGATCACTCACTTACCGACGAATGTCGTGGTAACCTGCCAATCTGAACGTTCTCAGATCAAGAACCGTGAGTCAGCCATGAAAATGCTGAAAGCGAAGCTCTACCAAAAGCGAATCGAAGAGCAGGAGCAGGAGCTTGCCGAAATTCGTGGAGAGCAAAAGGAAATCGGATGGGGAAGCCAGATCCGTTCCTACGTCTTCCATCCATATTCCATGGTCAAAGACCACAGAACCAACACAGAATCAGGTAACGTACAAGGCGTCATGGATGGAGACATCGACCCATTCATCAACGCCTACCTTCGTTCCAAAATTCAATAATAATTCTCAGGCTGAACCCACCTATCCAATGGAGGGTTCAGCTTTTTTCTAAATTTATTAAGGGACGGACCTCAAAGGGAAAAGGGTTTCTTCCATTATATGTATAAATGTGAGCTTGGAATATACTCTACATCCACAAATAAGCGCACACCAACTACTGGTATTATCACCTTTGTAGAGAAGGTTGAATCTGAATTTTCCATTGCGCAAATCGAACTTAAGTTGTATAGCCTCCCATTATTCAAGGTCCGTCCCTCACCACAAGAACACCCCAACTTATTAGTGCTTTACCACGTTATTGAAGTGTTATTTACACCTCCAAGTACCCATGCTATACTCTCAAAGGTTGATACAGAGCGTGTTTGAAGGGTTGGGAAGTTTACTTGCCCCTGGTTCATACATATGGTTTACAACTATTTAAAGCGAAATATATGTACAATCTTCATGCTCAGAGGTTCACGACATGACCAATTAGAGGTCCGTCCCTCTGCATACTCTGCATAAAGGAAGAGGTTGTACTCATACTATAAATACATAGGTTAAAGGAGTCGTACTGGATGGGTTTGAAAGAGAGACGTCGTGGGCAGGTTTTTAATCCGCGGAAAGAGAAGTTGTTAGAGTATTTGTTTGTTGTAATTGGGTCAACGATCGTGGCCCTTGCGTTTAATGTGTTCTTACTGCCGAATGAGGTGGCTTCAGGAGGGGTGAGCGGGATATCGACCATCCTGAAAGGCCTGTTTGATTGGAAGCCAGCCTTCGTTCAGTGGGCGTTTAATATTCCGTTATTCATTGCGGGGTTAATTTTCCTGGGGCTTCAATTTGGAGTGAAAACAGCCATCGGTACGGTTTTCCTGCCGCTGGTAGTATTTTTAACAGAAGACTGGAAGCCGTGGACGGAAGATCCCCTGCTGGGCGCTTTATTCGGCGGGATTGGTGTAGGACTGGGATTGGGAATCGTCTTTCGAGGTAAAGCATCTACAGGCGGGACGGACCTTGCAGCCCAAATTGTAAATAAATTCACCGGGCTGTCCCTGGGAACATGTGTCGCGCTTATCGATGGAATGATTGTCCTTTCTGCTGCGATCGTATTTGACATCGAACGTGGTTTATATGCTCTTATAGGCCTCTATGTGACAAGTAAAACGATTGATCTAGTCCAGGTCGGCATCAGCCGTTCAAAAATGGCACTTATCATTACAAACAGACAGGAAGAAGTTCGTGAAGGGATCCTGAATAAAATTGATCGTGGTGTGACAAAACTATCTGCATACGGTGGTTATACGGACGATGAGCGCCCGATCCTTATGTGTGTGGTCGATCAAACAGAATTCACAAAACTGAAACAACTGGTCAAAACTATTGACCCCTCTGCTTTCGTCGTCACAATGGACGCTTCAGAGGTGTTAGGTGAAGGTTTCAAACGGGTTTAACCTTGGTATAATTATGTAATAGGGGACGGACCTCGATACATCCCGTTACTCTTAAAATGTGTTCCTAGGGGGAGAAAAAATGAAGAAAAAGCTACTTGGTATTGTTTTTGGCGCTTCATTGGTACTTGCAGCTTGCGGTGGTGGCGAAGAAAGTACAGAAACAAGCTCTGGCGGAGTAGACCCTGAAAAAATCGTAAACAATAAATGCACCAGCTGTCATGGTGGAAATCTTGAAGGCGGTATGGGGCCAGCCCTTAATAAAATCGGTGCTGAATTAAACAAAGATCAAATCTTGGAAGTCATCCAAAATGGTAAAGGTCAAATGCCTGCAGGACTCATAGAAGGTGAAGAAGCAGAAGCAGTGGCAGAGTGGTTGGCGAATAAGAAGTAAGTGAGGAAGAAGAGTCCTGAACTGGGGATTCTTCTTTTTTGATTTATCCACAAACTTTCTCCTGTCTCTTCTTTAAATATATGTTACAAAAGATCATCTACTAAATTCTCTAAGGAAATTTGCTATAAAACAACAAGAAGTTATAACCTAGTAACTTACTGAGATTAGCATCACCCTAAGGTTTATCATCCCCTAATTATCAAACTTTTTTACTTGGTTATAGTACCAGGTTATAGATAATAATACCTACTTTTATAACGGTAAATAGGTATAACTGACAATAAAAAAGGTAAAATATACACATTATTTCAATCTTTGAAACGTAAATGTAATAATTTTTTTCCTTAACAACGTACAAAGTGATGTTATAATAATTTTCGGGAGAGCAATTCGAGGTTTTTCGCCATTTCGTGTCTAATTATGGTAAAGACGTCGTTGTGTTTAAACCATGTACATATGTCGATAACAGCCAAGAGGGTAACTACATAATACAAATTAGGTGATTTTAAAATGATAGAAATGAAAGACGTGTATAAGCAGTACAGCAACGGTGTCATGGCTGCCAATGGCTTTAACGTCCACATTAAGCAAGGTGAGTTTGTGTATGTTGTGGGTCCAAGTGGCGCCGGAAAATCTACATTCATCAAGATGATGTACCGCGAAGAGAAGCCTTCTAAAGGTGATATCATCGTAAACGGTATTAATCTTGCAAAATTAAAAAATAGTAGAGTTCCATACTTACGAAGAAACGTTGGGGTCGTGTTTCAGGATTTTAAGTTGTTACCCACTCTTACAATCTATGAAAACATTGCCTTCGCACTTGAAGTAATAGAAGAACATCCAAAGCAAATAAAGAAGAGAGTAATGGAAGTACTGGATCTCGTAGGTTTAAAGCATAAGGCAAGAATGCTTCCGAATGAATTGTCTGGCGGAGAGCAGCAGCGTGTATCGATTGCACGATCCATCGTGAATACGCCGAAACTTGTGATTGCCGACGAGCCTACAGGGAACCTTGATCCGGAAACATCCTGGGATATCATGAACATCTTAGAAGATATCAGCAATCGTGGAACAACGGTGATCATGGCTACTCATAACCGGGAAATCGTAAATACCATCAAGCATCGGGTAATTGCCATCGAGAATGGCCGAATTGTTCGTGACGAACAGCGAGGTGATTACGGTTATGAAAGCTAGGACGTATGGTCGACATCTAAGAGAAAGCTTCAAAAGTATCGGACGTAATGGCTGGATGACATTTGCATCCGTTAGTGCCGTTACTGTAACCCTGCTGCTTGTTGGTGTGTTTATGGTACTTATGCTAAACATGAACAAGGTTGCTACCGATATTGAGAAAGACGTTGAAGTACGCGTACTACTTGAGATCGGTACTGAAAAAGCTCAAGTAGAAGAGATAGATAGGAAGATCAACCAAATAAGTGGAGTGGAATCCGTAGAATATTCTTCTAAAGAAGAAGAACTTCAAAATCTTGTAAAGGATTTAGGAGACGATTTCAGGTTATTCGAACAGGATAATCCATTATACGATGTATTTATCGTAAAAGCGGAAGATCCCCGTGATACTGGGAAAATCGCTGCTGAAGTCAGCAAGTATGAAGGTGTGAACGAAGCACTTTATGGTGAAGCGAAGATTGAAAGATTATTTAATGTATTGGAAATGAGTCGAAACGTTGGATTAGTGTTAATCATCGGTCTATTGTTTACCGCTATGTTCCTCATCTCGAATACAATCAAAATCACCATTGTCGCCAGAAGAAGGGAAATCGAGATAATGAAACTCGTGGGTGCAACCAACTGGTTTGTACGCTGGCCATTCATTCTAGAAGGATTATGGCTTGGAATTTTAGGTTCTATTATCCCGATCGCTCTTGTCACAACAGGTTACTACTATGCTTATGAATTCATTAAACCAAAACTACAAAACCATTTTATTCAGATATTAGATTTTACCCCCTTTATCTATCAAGTAAACGGATTAATTCTATTAATGGGTTGCCTGATTGGGGCTTGGGGAAGCTTTATGTCTGTACGTAAATTCTTAAAAGTGTAAAATTTGATAGGTTGATAGAAGCTGAAAGGAGCATGCCGCTTGAACAAGAAGTATTTCATATCATTATCAATTGCAGCAGCATTAACAATCGGGAGTCTACCAACGTTAGGGACAACTGCTAACGCTCATTCCTCCGTGGAGGATTTAAAGAAACAGCAAGAAGGCATTTCTTCTAAAAAAGAGGAAATCAATGGCAAGATTGATGAGAAAAAATCTCAAATCAATCAAAATATCAATAAACAACAAGAAATCCAAACACAAATTGCTGAAATCAGCACAAAATTAAAAGATACTGAAACAAAGATTACAGAGAAAACAAAAGAGATTGATGAAACAACAGCAGAAATCAATAAACTTAAAGAAGAAATTGAGGTTCTAAAGCAAAAGATTGAAGAACGTAACGAACTTTTAAAAGAACGTGCCCGTGCGATCCAGGAAAAAGGCGGCTCTGCAAATTATCTTGATGTACTACTTGGCGCGGACAGCTTCGGTGACTTCATCAACCGAGTAACAGCAGTTAATACAATTGTAAGTGCAGATAAGAAGATCATGGACGAACAAAAACGTGATCAGGCTGAATTAGAAAAGAAACAAGAAGAAGTAGAAGGCAAGCTTGCAGATTTAGAATCTACTAAAGCAAGTTTAGAATCACTGAAAAATGACCTTGATAGTCAAAAAGCTAAAAAAGCGGATTTATTCAAGCAATTAGAAGCACAGCAGGCTTCCCTTGAAGTGGAGAAAAAAGACCTTCAACAAGAATCTGATGAGCTTTCTAAAATGGAACACCAGCTTGAAGGTGAAATCCAGGCTGAACAATCACGTTTAGCTGAACTTGCACGTCAGCGTGAAATTGAACGCAAGCGTCAAGCAGAGGCTGAAGCGGCAAAGCGTGCAGCAGCACAACAACAAGCAACAACGAGCAGCAATAGCGGCGGCGGCTCTTCTACATCACCTGCTCCATCAGCTCCAAGTGCACCAGTAAGTGCCGGTGCCTGGACAGCTCCAGCTTATGGAACAATTACAACGAACTTCGGCTGGGATGTATTAAACGGTAAGAAACGTTTCCACTATGGTACGGATATCGCGGCAGGAGGCAGTGTTCCGATCTCAGCAGCAGCTGATGGGTATGTCATCAAGAGTCAGTATAGCTCAAGCTATGGAAATGTAGTTTACATCACTCACTCGATTAATGGTCAAACGTTCACAACGGTTTATGCCCACATGGCTTCTTCATCAGTAAGCTCAGGACAAGCAGTGAACAAAGGTGACAGAATCGGTTACATGGGTAACACAGGGTATTCATTCGGACAGCATTTACACTTTGAACTTCATGCAGGTTCTTGGAATGCATCTAAATCAAATGCTGTAAACCCACGTCAATATATTAACTTTTAATTAGAAAAACCCCGCCATGTGCGGGGTTTCTTTAATTGAATATATTTCATTAGGTCTGCATTACGTTAATATGTAAGGAAATGGAATGGAACAATATTCTTATGACGGTTTTCATATCCTTTTTCTTCTAGTATAATGACAACTATATTACCTAAATATTAAATCAATTATATAGTCCTTCGAAAAGGCAAACTAATTGAAAGATTAGGACGCAAAACCACGGGTCTGCCATTTTTTATCTTAAAATAATGATCGCCGGGTTACCGAAAACAATGGATTACAATGAATACTAATTAGGACGTTTTATTAGTATCATTTACCCTGCCTTTTTGGTGGGATTTTTTTATCTATATGTCCAGTATAGTAGGATTTGAATCTGTAGTAAGGATGATGATGTTGGAATCAACTGAATTAAAAAGGCAATTAAGAAGTTTTTGTAGAAGGAACCGTACTGCATTAAAGTATACCTATGTTGGTGAATATTCAGCAGAAGAAATCAGTGAAATGCTAATCCAGAGCCTTGGTGCTGAAGAGGTTAGAAAGATTCTAAATGATATTGATATAATCAATCGTCGCAGAGGAGATACAGTTAAATATTTTATGCTAATTTTAGAGGGGTTAAAAGCAGCATAAGAATACATAAAAACCGAATGCCGGTCTTGAATGGCATTCGGTTTTATCTATGTTTTAACAGTCGGGGTGAGTCCTCTTCCATAGATTGTAGGCAAATATCATTGCAAAAAGAAAAAGAGTATGGTTAAATAACCATATAAGTTTTAAAACGTAATCATTACGATTAACAAAAGGGAGTGAATCATATTGGCTAAGAAATCAAAGGTAGTAAAAGAGAAGAAGCGTCAGGAGCTTGTTCAGAAATATGCAGAGTTGCGCAGGGAACTAAAGGAGAAGGGGGATTATGAAGCGTTAAGAAAGCTGCCGAGGGATTCCTCACCGACACGATTAAACAGTCGTTGTGAAGTTACAGGGAGACCAAGGGGCTATCTCCGTAAATTTAAAATGTCCCGTATCGCTTTCAGGGAATTTGCTCATAAAGGGCAAATACCCGGAGTCAAGAAATCAAGCTGGTAATCCATCTACGAAACGGCTTCTTGAAAAAAATACAACATGAAGTAGTGCATGTATTGCCGTCAGAAAGAATAGGTTGAGGTTTAGACTCATGCCGGGGTGACTACGATGAACGAACATTTAATGGAAATTTTCGCAAGGGAAATTGTTGAAGGCCTGCCAAATGAAAAAAGGGATATCTATCAATATGTGATCGGTCTTGAAGATGAACTGGCGAGCCGATCCGAGACGTCAGAGGAATTTATGGCCTTACTTGTGAAACATTCTCCTCATCAACAGGCAGCCTCTCATTTTAACATGAGCTTTGGCGAGCTGATGAAACGGATGAGGGATATAGAGCAAGAGGTTAATACGAAATTAGATAAGAAGCTGAAGCATGCTACATGGATTGATTATACAGACACCATGCGGTCGATTAAAGGACCCGAATCAGGAAATACAAGCTACTTTTTCTTTTCCATGGATCATGCTTATACTGAATAAGAAGAAATATAGAATTTAACTCGGAATCATTGCGTTAAACAAGAATTGTTCTTAGAAACCAGTATGAAAGAACTGATAAAGGTATTTGAGGATTCTCCCACATGGAGAATCCTTTTATTATTCAAAATTTCGACACACATTTATCCACGCTATCTGTAATAATTCTCATATAGGATACACTATGAGTAAATATCTTGCTTGAATATGTAGAATTTAAGATACTAATACATAATAGGGTATATTTACTGAACGGAGGAATCCAAATGACAGGAGATTTATTCGAACATCATAAAGCTTCAAAGCTACTCGATCCAAAACGTCAGGAGCTCGTACCGGTGGAGAAAGTACTCGATCTTCTCAAGCTTAATAAAGACGATGTCGTTGCCGACTTAGGCTGTGGCAACGGCTACCTGACCCTTCCCATCGCCAAAACGGTTGAAACAAAGGTCCAGGCGGTAGATCTGCAACAGGAAATGCTGGAATACCTGAAACACCGTGCAAATGAAGAAAATGTAGACAATATCGTGTATGTGAAATCATCCCTTGAATACCTCAGCTTCAACAAAGGCACTTTGGATAAAATCGTATCCGCTTTTGTCTTGCACGAAGTTCCCGATCTGATCAAAGTATTTCAGGATTTACACGATATGCTGAAGGAAGATGGGATTTGGCTGATCCTGGATTGGGAGAAGGTAGAATCTGAAATGGGTCCGCCTTTAGATCAACGGATTTCTTCCGGGGAACTCGATCGACAGCTCAAATCATCCGGGTTCCACACAACAGTAGGTCACTTGCATCCATCGGTTTATTATATTGTCGTGAAAAAAGGGTAGGGCACATTGATATATAGTAAATAAAGATTGATATCTTAATCAAACATTAACATTTCCTGTTCATACTGTTTATGTAAAGGAGTGAACAGTATGACGGAAGTATCGATTTGGTTTGCATTAGCCGCTGGGGCACTATCCTTTTTTTCACCTTGTGTGTTTCCGCTTCTCCCGGCTTACGTAAGTCATTTAACAGGTGGACAGGCAAGAGAAGGACAAATGCAGGTGGAAAGATCGGTGGTTTTACTTAGGTCATTTGGTTTTATTGCAGGGTTTTCCCTCATCTTCATTCTAATGGGAGCCTCTGCCAGCTTCCTTGGAGAGATCTTCTCAGAATATCGGATCTATATCGAACAGATTGCAGGGATTCTGATTATTGTATTTGGTTTACAGATGATGGGCTGGCTTAGCTTTTCTTTCTTAATGAAAGATACGAGAAAGATTGAAACAAGGAAAAAAGGAACGGCTCTGGGTTCTATCCTGCTGGGCATGGCCTTTGCCAGCGGTTGGTCACCATGTGTTGGATTAACCCTTTCTTCCATTCTTTTATTGGCAAGTGCCAGCAGTACATTGACTCAAGGAGTCGTGCTGCTGATCGTGTATTCGCTTGGTTTGGCGTTACCATTCCTGCTGATCTCACTGATGATCACGAAGACATTCACCGTAATGAAAGTGGTTAATAGAATTTTGCCAAAGCTTTCTAAAATCAATGGAGCATTGATGATTGCATTGGGATTTCTTGTGTTCAGCGGGAAGATGCAGCAAATCAGCTCGTATCTATCCGTATTTAGTCTCTTCTCACCATAGGGGGAAAGTATGAAGGTTCAAAATAAGACGATCATGATTGTTGAAGATGATATGAAAATCCGTAAACTTATCAAGCTCTTCCTTGAAAAAGCCGGATACGAGGTATTTGAAGCAAGTGATGGTGAAGAAGGGAAACAACTTTTCAAAGAACATGACCCATGCTTTGCGATACTGGACTTGATGCTTCCGAAAACTCAAGGGGAAGAGCTATGCAGGTGGATACGGGAAGAAGAGAAAAGTGATATCGGCATTATTTTCGTCACCGCAAAAACGAGTGAAGAAGAGCGGATCCATGGATTGAAAGCTGGAGCGGATGATTATGTAACAAAGCCATTTAGTCCATCTGAGCTCGTTACCCGTGTGGAAACAGTGCTGCGCAGAACAGGGACACGCTGCCAGAAACTCAGTCGGAAAGGGTTGCCGTTGAAGCCTTTGAAGGGTGAGGTCACCTATAAAGGGGATGTCCTGGAATTAACGACGTTCGAATTCAGGATCCTTCATTTTTTAATGACGCATGTTGGTCAAGTAATTTCAAGACAACAGATCCTTGATTCCCTGTATGACATGAATCAAAAAGTGGTTTCGGAACGAACGATTGATGTCCATATCCGCCACCTCCGTCAAAAACTTCAAGAATTGACGCGTCAACCATTTATCCAAACTGTTAGAGGGATGGGGTATAAGTTTGATTCTTAAGAGGAAAAAAGTGTGGGGGATATTCACCCAGTTGACTTTCCTTAACACCAAATCATTGCCATAGTCATTGTCATTGCAGGATTCACTGTCAAAAACTATGCTTGCACACTCGTAAATCAGCAAGAGATTACAGGAACTGACTTAGAAACCCTCCTAAATCAGTATTTAGTAAAAGTAAGTATCCTGGCATTCATCCTTGCAGGTGGATTTCATTTTATTTTATTAAAATGGTTGATTCAGCCACTAAAAAATTTAACTGCAGCAACTCAAGAGCTGCAAAAAGGGAAGCACCCGACAAAGCTAATGAATCCTCTGATCTATGAGGTGAAAGAGCTGAATGATGCCTTCAATGAACTTTCAGAAAGAACGGCTATCATAAAAGCAAAGCAAAATCGTTTACTGAGAGATCTGTCACATGAATTAAGAACCCCACTGACTAATTTATCAGGCTATCTCGAAGGACTTGAAAAAGGTATCATTGAAGGGAACCAAGAGATGTATCGCTCACTTCAAGAAGAATCGACACGCATCGAACGATTGCTGGAACAACTCGTCCGTATCAATCAATGGACCTCGGATGGAGAAATGAAGAACTTCAAACATGAAGAAATTCTAATCCACGAACTCATAAAGAGACGGATCACCATCTTTCACGTCAAATTTCTTGAGAAAGGTATAAAATTGGACTACAATCTTAGACCTTTCACCCTGCTGGGCAACCCACATGGACTTAATCAAGTCCTTAGCAATATCCTTCAAAATATTGTGGATTATGACAATGGGAAGAAAGTAAGGATAGACGGCTGTATAGAGGAGGAACATTATCTTATCCGCTTTTCACATGAAGGAAGAAGGATTCCCATCGAAGAAAGCGAGCTTATTTTCGAACGCTTTTATCGAGTGGATGCTTCACGTTCCCTGGTGACAGGTGGAACCGGACTGGGACTCGCGATTGCAAAAGAAATTGTGCAAGCTCATGGAGGAGACCTTTCCCTCGTAACAGATAGTTCTTACCATACCTTTGAAGTACGACTTCCAATTCCTAAATAAAGAAAGATTTAAGGAGAATATCATGACACAACAGTGGTACACTATAGGCTCCTTCACGTTCCCGGCTTCATGGGGAGCCATTATCGCCTCGTTCATACTCACTTTCCTGTTCCTCTTTTTCTGGAATAGAAAAGCGAGCGACTGGTATTCCAATAGTATATTTACTTTTTTACTCGTCTGGAAGCTGAGTGTGATTGTGGTTGACTTTCAAACGGTTATGGAGCATCCCATTACGATCCTCTATTTTCACGGAGGAGTCATCGGGTACTGGTTGGGACTCATAGCAGCTATAGCTTACATATTTGTTGCAAAAGTAGATCATCCGTCTACTTTAATCATTTCATGGATGGTCACGGTTCTTGTCTATGAAACTGTCCTGCAAATGCTTCATCACCACTATCTTCTAGCTGGTATTCAGGTACTGTTCAATCTACTGATCCTTGTCTTTTTTATTAAAAAAACCAGTAATCCCTGCGGCGATATCTGGGCAGGACAGTTATTGGTCATGTTTACTTTAGTCCAGCTATTTTTAAGTGCCTTCATTGGCGGCTTTGAATTTACCATCACCGCCTGGACATATTTGATCATGATGATCTATCTCATCTTTCTTCTAAACGTAAGGAGGAAACACAATGAATAAACGGAATTTTGCCTTGGCCATCGTTGCGCTTCTTATCGGTATTTTCTTAGCGAACTTTTTTCAGGATCAGCAGGAAAAGAAGGCCAGGGAAGAGGCTGCTCAATTAGCAAATGAATCCATGGATCTGTCTAATGCAGAGCAGGGGCTTGCAAAAGGGGACCGCGCTCCGGATTTTGAATTAACTACTTTAGATGGTGAAGCCATAAAGCTTTCAGATTATCAAGGTAAGAAAGTGATCCTGAACTTCTGGGCTACCTGGTGTCCGCCATGTAAGGCAGAAATGCCCCATATGCAGAGTTATTACGAAAAGAATGCCGATAAAGAAAACGTTGAAATCCTTGCCGTCAACCTGACCTCCATGGACGATGGGGAAAAGGCTGTCCAGGAATTCATCGACGGCTACGAACTCACCTTTCCCATCCCGATGGATGAAAAGGGAGAAATCGGAGACGAATACCGGGCGTTCACCATCCCGACCACCTACATGATCGACACCAAAGGCATCATCCAACACAAAATCGTCGGCCCCATGAACGAAGACATGATGGGGAAAATGGTCGAAGGAATGGACTAATGGAGAGGGACGGACCTCTGAATATCGATGTTTGACGTTATACGCTATGAGGTATTAAATGAATGTGATAAAAAAAGGAGGAGATGTGAATATGTTTCATTACACTAAAGAAGTCTCGATGACTGTGAAAGAAGCGGTGGAAGCGGTAGAATCCAACCTTAAAGATGAAAGCTTCGGTGTACTATGGAATCTCGATCTTGCCCAGAAATTGCAGGATAAGGGTCTTGATTTCAATGAAGAAGTAGTCGTATTAGAGGTGTGTAATCCACATGAAGCTAAAAAGGTGCTGGAAGAAAGCATGCTCGTAAGCTACTTCCTGCCTTGTAAAGTAACGGTATACACAGAAGGCGGAACCACCAAGATCGGTATGGCAAAGCCAAGCAAGCTGATCGAAATGGTGGATAACGATGAATTGAAAAACCTGGCATTGGATATTGAAAACCGCCTGATCGGATGTTTAGATAACGTTCAATAAACGGAGGGCACCTGTTACAATTGGACAGGTGTTTTTTTTATGCCTTCGGGTACATCCTACTCCTCACAATCTTCTGAATATGATACACTTTTAAAAATACATAGATTCAGGAAGGATGACAGAGATGAAGTTCACAACGAAGGTCGTACATAGTCAGTTAAAAGGAACTGAGGAAATCCGTAGTAAGGCGACTCCGATTTATCAAACATCTGCCTTTTCTTTTACATCTTTAGAAGAGTTGGAGGGTTTCTATGAAGGGAAATCCCCTTATCTCTATACGAGAACGGGAAATCCAAATACAGACGAGCTTGGTAAAATGGTGGCAGACTTGGAAGGAGCTCCAGCAGGTGTCGCGACTTCCTCTGGATTATCGGCCATCCTTGTAGGAATCCTGGCTGTTGTGCAATCAGGCGATCATATCATTGCCGCCGAAGATTTATACGGCGGTACGTTCCATATGTTAAAAGAAGAGCTGAAATCATTCGGTATTTCTACTTCTTTCGTTGATTTTACAAGTGCCGAAGAATTTGAGGGAGCCATTACTCCACAAACCAAACTCCTCTATAGTGAGACCGTCACAAATCCGTTTATGCGAGTGGAAGATATCCCGAAAATGGTCGAATTCGCTGAAAAACACAACCTGAAAACGATGATCGACAACACATTTGCAACACCTTTTCTGCGCCGGCCTTTCTTAGAAGGAGTGGACCTGGTGGCTCACAGTGCCACGAAGTATATTGGGGGACACAGTGATATTACAGCAGGAGTCGTAGTGGGAAAAGAAGAGCTTGTACAAAAAGCGAGAGAAAAAGTCGTCAACATAGGGTCGAATCTAAGTCCATTTGAAGCGTGGCTGACATGCCGCGGAGCGAAAACATTGGCACTTCGAATGGGAACCCAAGCAAGGAATGCCGAAGTTCTGGCGGAGGACCTTCGATCAAATGAATTCGTAAAGGAAGTCTATTACCCAACTGATTTATCCGACAAAGGAAATGGCGCCATCGTAACGATCGAGCTATCCAACACATGTGATATCAGCACATTCTTCAAATCACTTGGCTGGATTAAAATCATCCCTTCCCTTGCCGGCGTGGAGACGACGGTTTCCTATCCATTAGGAACATCTCACCGTGCCCTTCCAAAAGAGGCTCAGGAAAAATTGGGAATAAACACACATGTCGTGCGCATATCGTTAGGTATTGAAGATGGGGAAGACATCGTCGTGCAATTTAACGAGGCGATTGCAGCTTCAGTTGAAAATTAAATTATGTAAAAATTCTAAAAATACTCTTGACGTTGAGGTCGGTTACCCCTTATAATTCATCTCAACGCAAGAATTTTCACATTGACAACTACATGCTCTTATCCAGAGAGGTGGAGGGACTAGGCCCGATGAAACCCGGCAACCTTCATGTGCGCATTAAAGCGTCACATGAAAAGGTGCTAATTCCTGCAGGCAATCTGCCTGAAAGATAAGAGGAGGACCCTATTAAATTAGACCCTCTTCTTAGGAAGAGGGTTTTTTATTTTTTCCTCTTCTAACTTCTTAGGAAATATACTTCTTCGATTTTTCAGTTTCTGAGTTCAACAGGGGAATTTTGGCCGAAATTTAACAGGAGAGAATGGGTCGGTATTTAACAGTTAAAAAAACGCTTTGTTTTAACAGTCAAAAATCATTCCTAATTCAACAGTCAAATTATCACTAAAATTCAACAGTTAAAAATCCAACCAACATTAACAGGCAAACGTCCAAAACATTTAACCGCGAAACGAAAATCCAAACACCAAAACCATTTAGGAGGAATTCTCAATGACAAAATCATTCGATTTCGACACACTACTGCTTCACGGTGGCCAGGAGCCTGATCCATCAACAGGCTCAAGGGCAGTGCCGATTTATCAAACGACATCCTACGTTTTCGATAACAGTGATCATGCTGCAAAATTATTTGCCCTTGAAGAACCGGGCAACATCTATACCCGAATCATGAACCCGACAGTCGATGTATTGGAAAAACGCCTTGCCCTTTTAGAAGGGGGAATCGGAGCACTCGGTGTTTCATCCGGAATGGCCGCTATCTCTCTATCAATCTTGAATGTCGCCGGAGCAGGTGATGAAATTGTAGCGGCCACCAATCTTTACGGTGGAACCTATAATCTATTTTCTACCACTCTCCCGAAATACGGAATCAAGGTTCACTTTGTAGATCCGACTGACCCGGAAAATTTCCGCAAAGCGATCACTTCTAAAACGAAAGCGGTATTCGCTGAGACTATCGGAAATCCAAGCCTTCACGTCCTCGATATTGAAGCGGTGGCAAAAGTGGCTCATGACCATCACATCCCGTTGATCATCGATAACACATTTGCCACTCCATATGTATGTAAGCCGATCGAGTGGGGAGCGGATATCGTCATCCACTCTGCAACAAAATGGATCGGCGGTCACGGTACAGCGATCGGGGGAGTCGTCATAGACGGTGGGAAGTTCGATTGGAATCATGAAAAATTCCCGGGCTTCACGGAAGAGGACCGTAGCTATAACGGACTTCGCTATGCGCAGGATGTGGGACCGGCAGCCTTTATTACAAAATTAAGGGTGCAGCTGCTTCGTGACTTAGGGGCGTGCTTAAGTCCACAGAACGCATTCTTGCTGCTGCAGGGATTAGAAACGCTGCATCTTCGCATTGAACGTCACACAGAAAATGCCTTGAAGATTGCGGAGCATTTAGATCAGCATAATGGTGTCGCTTGGGTATCTTACCCTGGGTTGCCGCAGCATCCGTCTCATAAACTTGCTCAAAAATATTTGAAGAACGGAGCGGGATCCATTGTTGTCTTTGGTATTAAAGGCGGAAGGGATTCCGGACGGAAAGTAGTCGATAATATCTCTCTGTGGTCTCATGTTGCCAACGTAGGGGATGCAAAATCACTGATCATCCATCCAGCATCCACGACCCATCAGCAATTAAATGACCAGGAAATCCGTGCGACAGGGGTAACCGAGGATCTGGTGAGACTTTCCGTTGGATTAGAGTCCGCAAAAGACCTGATCGAGGACTTGGATCATGCCATTGAAGTCGCATTGGAAACATCACGGGTATGATAGGAACTGGGGAATTTAACCCTAAAAACGTAATTGAAATCACTCTACGGTGTGAAAAAGTGGATTTTGGATACTATTTTTAGGGTTTCCGGGGTCTATGATAGGGAGATATCAGCGAAATTCCCAATATATCAGCGAAATCGGGATTTTATCAGAAACAGACTACACGCTGTCACCTTGAATGAAAATCTGAATTATTGACGGTAGCCTTAACAACGAATTCACAACGCCCATAATGGCAATATCCAAAAATCAGGCCATAATCAACTGTTTTAAACACGGGGGAACTCGATCACCCCCGCCACAACACCAAAAAAGGAGGTGGAGGAATGGAGAAGCCATACACATATGAAGTTAGCTCCATTACCATCCCATCCCTAACATTAGAGTCAGGCACCACGTTGAAAAATGTAGATCTTACGTATGAACGAACAGGAAACAAAGACGGACCGACCATCCTGGTTTGCCATGCCCTCACCGGCACCCATATCGTAAAGGGGACGAGTGAAGACCGGGGCTGGTGGGACGGACTGATTGGTCCCGGATCGTATATTGATACCGAACATTTTAATGTGATTGCCTTTAATGTATTAGGAGGATGTGAAGGAAGCACGGGACCGACGTCCACCAATCAACATACCGGAGAGCGTTACGGTCCGGACTTCCCGGGTATTACGATAAGGGACATGGTCCATGCCCAGTATAAAGCACTCCAACAACTTTCAATCGACCACATCGAAGCGGTCATCGGAGGTTCGCTGGGAGGGATGCAGGCCTTGGAATGGGGGGCCCTGTATCCTGCCTATATAAATAAAGTATTCGCTCTTGCCGTCACCCCTGCCTTAAATGATTATGGTCTCGCTTTTAATCACATTGGAATCACAGCGATTGAAGGGGACCCCGAGTTTCAAAAGGGACATTATCCACCAGGCGCTATCTTAAAAGGATTAGAGATTGCGAGAATGGTCGGTATGGTCACGTACCGGACACAGGAGCTGTTCGATCAGCGTTTCCAACGTGAAAAGCAAAACGAACGTTTCAATGTCGAAAGCTATCTCGATTACCAAGGAAAGAAATTAGGAAAGCGGTTTGACCCAAACAGCTATCTTACCCTGCTGAAAGCGATGAATTCACATGATATCGGAAGGGGAAGAGAAGGAACGGAAGAGGTGGCGAAGAATTATCAGTGCGAACTGATTTCGATAAGTTATGAAGGAGATTTAATATACTCACCTCACTACTTAAAGGAATTTACACAACTTGTACCAAAGAGTGAACACTACTTCATCTCCACTTCCTTTGGTCATGACGGGTTTCTGGTGGAATTTGAAAAGTGGGGAGGGATCATTGCTTCTCACCTCAAGAACCATTATGTTCAAAGAGTTTTTACAGGTACAAAATAAGAGCTCTCTTATCATAACTCGTCCCCCTCCGGCATATAGTTAGATAAGCAAAGACATCGCACCGCCTTAGCGCGTTTTTGTGTGGTGTCTTTTTCGTTGGATAAGAAAGGCTGGCGTCCTTAGTCGCGCCACTCTTATCTATACAATAGACAAACAACAAGCTGGAGGGGAATATATGGAGTGGACGGGCAGAAAGCTCATCATCACAATCATCATTAGCATGCTGATCGGTGCTGGAGGAATGTATGGCGGCTTGGAGTGGACGGGCAAGGAGGGGGACGAGCTTGCTCAGTTTGACGGAAAAGGCGAGCTCAATGACAAGCTGCACAAAGTAGAAGTAGCGTATGACTTGATTAGTGACAAATTCTTTCAGGACGTGGATAAAGGGCAACTGGTGGAAGGTGCGATTCAGGGAATGCTGAAGACTCTGGATGACCCTTATTCCGTTTACATGAATGCCGAAACGGCATCTCAATTTAATGACGCCCTGGATTCTTCTTTTGAAGGAATCGGCGCAGAAGTCACGATCATGGACGGAAAGCTGATCATTGTAGCTCCTTTTAAAAATTCTCCTGCGGAAGAAGCGGGACTGAAACCGAATGACCGGATCATAAAAGTAGACGGAAATAGCATCGAAGGACTTGACCTCTACGAAGCTACTTTGAAAATCAGAGGGAAAAAGGGTACTGAGGTTCAATTGGAGATTACAAGGGAAGGACTTACGGATCCCATCAAAGTATCTGTGAAACGTGATGAAATTCCTGTCGAGACGGTCCTCTCTGATGTGAAGGAAGTCAATGGAAAGAAAACAGGATACATCCAGATTACTACTTTCTCAGAAAATACAGCCGTTGATTTTAAAAAGCAATTAGAGGAACTTGAGAAGAAAAAGGTAGAAGGATTGGTCCTTGATGTGAGGGGGAATCCAGGAGGTCTCCTTTCAAGTGTAGAAGAAATCCTAAAAGAATTTGTAACGGAGAAAAAGCCGTATGTTCAAATTCAAGAGCGAAGTGGAGAAGTGATGAAATCTTTCTCAAACAGTAAAGCAAGAAAGGTTTACCCTGTTGTGGTGCTGATAGATGAAGGAAGTGCCTCGGCATCTGAAATTCTGGCAGGTGCGCTAAAAGAAGCGGAAGGGTATCCACTCATCGGCACGAAGAGCTTTGGGAAAGGCACGGTACAACAAGCCGTTCCAATGGGCGATGGCAGCAATATCAAGCTGACGATGTTCAAGTGGCTGACGCCGAATGGAAACTGGATTCATAAAAAGGGGATTAAGCCGGATATCCCTGTCAGACAGCCGTCCTATTTCTATGCCCACCCGCTTCAAATTGAAAAGCCCCTTCAAGAAGGGATGAACAATGAACAGATTCAAAACGCCCAAGAAATGCTTCAAGGACTTGGATTCTCCATTGATCGCGTGGATGGTTATTTCAGTAAGAAAACAGAAAAGGCCGTAAAAGATTTCCAAAGTCAGGAGAGCATTGATGTTACAGGGATCATTGATACAGTGACGGCGGAAAGATTACAGGAAGAAATCTTTGAAGCGGTAAAAGATGATAAGAATGACCTGCAGCTGCAGGCGGCTTTAGAATATATTCAAAGAACAGCTAAGCGTTAATATTGGGAGCCGACCATCATGATGGTTGGCTCTAATTTTTGGGGGAATCATACATAATCACTTGTTTTTCCTGTCTATCCGACATCATTTCCCGGGAAAATATGCAGAATACTGTCGGAAATGAAATCGAATCGTAAAACTATCAAATAAAATTGCAATAGGTTTTAGGGGAGTCTTTTGATAAAATAGTAGATAATGCAAATTTTCTTAAAAAAGGTGGTGACGGATCATTGGTTGAGCTTTGGTTGCTTGAGGTCGTGAAGGGATTTGGAAAGTTATTTCTTCATCCTGTATTATATTTGTCTGTGTTTTTCGCTATCATGACCGGCTATTATCGTGTCAAAAGAGAACGAAGAGACTTTAATACGAGATTGCTGGACGGTTATCATGATACGCGGTTTTTATTTTCATATGGAATTGTACTTGGATTGCTGTTTTCTGTCGTAACAGTTGGAGCAGGGGTTGTGATTCCTTTCGCCGGAATCATGCTAATAGGGGTGGTGTCCATCCTGTTTGCATTAACGAGCCGTTTTCACCTCATGTCTGCGGCCATGACGGTAGGGTTTTCGTATTTTATCCTGGTTGCGCTGGATTATTTTCAGTGGGAAATCCCTTATGTGAATACATATGTAGATAACTTGAATATAGGGCTGCTGAGCTCCATCGTCGTGCTTCTCGGTGTGTTGACGATGATTGAAGGAAGCCTGATTCGATTGAACGGGTGGAAGCATACTTCACCCCGTCTACTTAAAAGTGCCCGTGGACTGAAAGTAGGTGCCCATCAAGGGAAGAAACTGTGGCTTGTGCCGATGTTTGTGCCGATTCCTACCGGGACATTGACCCTTCCATTTGAATGGTGGCCGGTTTTTACAATGGGGACAGAAACGTATTCTCTCCTTTGTGTGCCGTTTCTCCTTGGTTTTCAGCAGCTTGTTAAAAGTACCTTGCCTGAAGTTGCGATTAAGCATACAGGCTCTCAGGTTTTCTGGCTTGGTGCTTTTGTATTGACGCTTGCTGTAACGGGATTCTGGGCTCCCATATTTTCAATAGGAGCAGCTGTTGTGGCAATGGGGGGACGGGCATGGATTGCCTATCGCTACCGAAGTGCTGAGGATTCTAAGCCATACTTCTTTAAAAGACAGTCTAAGGGAGTCATGATTCTTGGAATTCTACCTGGTTCTCCTGCAAAGAAACTGACGCTTCAAGTAGGGGAAATTGTACTGAAAGTAAATGGAGCCGAAGTAAATACAGAAAGAGCGTTTTATGAAGCCCTTCAAAAGAACGGGGCCTACTGTAAGCTTGAAGTACTTGGGACAAACGGGGAAAACCGTTTTACACAAGGAGCCTTGTACGAAGGTGATCATCACGAATTGGGAATCATTTTTGCGGATGAATCATCAGGGTGGGAGCACCATCGGGTTTCATAGACTTTTTTTCAAGCAAACTACTGACAGTAGTTTGCTTTTTTAATAGAAATAGTGTCATTGATATGTCCTGGGAGGAGCAGATACTAATGAATAACGGAAATAAAGAGTTTCAAAACATTTTCATCATCAATCAACACTTACTTAGTCACTCCAAGGATCAAATCATTCTCCAATCACCGCTCCCACTAAAAACAATATCCTCTGGCGTCACCAATGCCGGAACAGGGTGGTATTCAACCTTCGTCAATCGCCATGTATCAAAAAACTATCATAGTGAGAATCACTATGAAGAAATGAAAAGGTTCCTTCAGCAAAGGGGTGCCCGGGTAGAAGAAACGGTCGGGATGATGACGGCTGTTCAATTGGAAGATGTCTGCTGGGGATTTTATGAGGAGGGATCATTTTCTGTATTCATTGTCGTTACCGCAGGAGTAAGCAATGCCGTTGATGCGAGTATGAGTGACCGTCATTCGTTTGATCAATCACCGGGCACGATTAACATCTGGGTGTTTGTCAATGGGAGAGTAACGGAGGCTGCTAGCATACAGGGGATAATGACTGCAACTGAAGCGAAGGTGAAAGCTCTTGAAGCTCATAATGTAAAAGATCCAGTTACAGGGAGTGGAGCAACGGGTACTTCTACTGACAGTATATTGATCGCTAGCACTGAAGAGGGAGTGCTTCTGGAATACGCTGGAACGATCACCCCCTTAGGAAAAAGGATTAGTAAAGGTGTATATGAGTGCACCATCCACGCGATTTCCAAGTATAAGAAAAGGGTGGGTGCCTTATGATGGTTCATCACTTGATTGCTATAACTATTGCTTATGTGCTGGATCTATGGATTGGAGATCCACGAGACTGGCCCCATCCTGTAAAGTGGATGGGAAAGGCGATTTCTCGTTTAGATCGTAGATTGAATAAAGGAGGATTTCTAAAAAGTAAAGGTATAGTGATGGTATCGCTATTGGTAGTGGCGGCATTTATTCTTACCTCCTGCATCATTTGGGCAAGTTATTCTATGCATACGATAATAGGGATCGTGGTAGAAGGGATCATCATCATGACGACCATCTCCCAAAAGAGCCTGAAATTGGCGGCTTTAGAAGTATTTAAACCACTTGAAAAAAACGACATGGAAACAGCAAGGGAGAAGCTTTCTTATATCGTGGGGAGAGATACAGAACACTTAAATGAGAGTGAAATCGTAAGAGGGACTGTTGAGACCGTTGCGGAAAATACTAGCGATGGGATAACGGCACCTCTGTTTTGGGCTTTGATCGGCGGTGCTCCTCTAGCCATCGTTTATAGATGTGTGAATACGTGTGATTCCATGGTGGGATACAAGGATAAGAGGTACATAGACTTTGGGTGGGCATCAGCTAAGCTGGATGACGTCCTGAATTGGATTCCGAGTAGAATCACAGGATTCATATTATTTTTCAGTATACGTCCTGAATATTTCACTTACAAAGAGGGGGTTCGAATTCTGCTGGAAGATGCCAAGAAACACCCCAGTCCAAACAGCGGCTGGGGAGAGGCCGCTGTAGCTGCGAATTTAGGAATACAGCTGGGAGGACTCAATACATATAAAGGAATGGTCTCTGATCGTGCGAAAATGGGAAGGAAGGTTTTCGAATTAGAACGGAATCATATCCCGAAAGCCATTGCCAGAATGCAGAAGGCTTGTTTCATCTTCATCATTGTTCTTTGGATAGGAGGAATTCTTGTTGGTATTACCAGATCATGGATCTAATCCACAGTATACATATAAAGCAATGGATATTAGGATGCCTGAACAAATCGTTGATCTAAGTGCAAATATTAATCCAAACGGTCCACCAGCTGTTTTAAAAAAGATATGGAAAGATCTATTAGATGAGATCGTTACGTATCCTGATCCGCATTCTGCAGCATTACGAAGAAGCATTGCACGGAAGGAAGAGATAGAGGCAGAAGAGATACTCATTGGTAATGGCGGCGCAGAACTGATCCATCTAATTGGTAGATGGATGTCCCATTCCGATGTTCTGATCATCCATCCCACTTTTTCGGAATACGAGAAAGCTTGTCAAATCAATGATTGCACTATCCATCATTTAATTTTAAAAGAGAATGATTGGGACCTTGATTTGAATCAATTGAAAGCAACTCTGCCGAAAATGGATGCTGTCTTTATATGTAATCCTACTAATCCCACGGGTGTGTTGTATTCTGCTTCCAAGTTAGAAGAAATCATTATGGAAGCTCATAATGAAAATTGTTACGTGATTGTGGATGAAGCATTTTATGATTTTCCTTTGGAAGAGGTAACGGTAGCCCCTCTGGTAAAGAAATATACAAATCTCATGGTTTTAAGAAGCATGACGAAAATGTTTAGTATTCCTGGGATCCGCCTAGGTTTTCTTATGGCTGGGGAGACAGTAGTGAAAGAATTGGAAACCTATCAGGTTCATTGGAGTGTGAACGGGATCGCTCAAAAAGTAGGGGAACCACTCTTGGAAGAAAAGGATTTTATCCGTCATACTCAATGCATGCTGAAAAGGGAGCGGGAGAAGCTGTTTGCATTTTTCGACCAATCCCAATTTGACTATTCACCAAGTCAGACAAATTTTTATCTCTTAAGGGATCCGGATCTTAACGACCAAACTGAGTTATTCCGTTTTCTGTTAGTAAATGGTATTGTGAGCCGCCATACCTATAATTTCAAAGGGTTGGATGGAAGGTGGCTAAGGTTTGCCGTTAAGGGAGAAAAAGAGCACGGACAATTAATGGCCGCCTTAACCGAATGGAAATCCCGTCCTTAAATAAAACAAGCTTGAGGCAACTCAAGCTTGTTTTTTATTCGATGTTTATACTGAAGCGGCTTCTTGTTTGTTTCCCTTCTCCGTCTTATCAATAATCGACGTACCAACCAAATCTCCCGTCACATTAAGAGCCGTACAACCCATTCCAACAAGGGCATCGATCGCCGTTAGCAGGGCAACGGTCTCCATCGGTAAACCCAGCTGTGCAAATACAGTGGCAATCATGATAATGCCTGCTCCCGGAACGCCGGCAGTTCCAATCGATGCCAGTGTTCCGACGAGGACGACGACTAGCATGTCAGTCAAAGTTAATGGATTGCCGACTACATTAGCCGCGAAAACGGCGGACACTGCGATCCGGATCGCAGCACCATCCATATTGATTGTGGCCCCAAGGGGTAAGCTGAATCCGTATAAGCTTTTCGGCAGACCAAGGTTTTTTGCTGCGTTTAAAGTAAGAGGCAGAGTACCGGAACTGCTTTGAGTCACAAATGCCGTAATCATCGGTGTTCTTGCTTGAGCAAAGAACCTGCCTGGGCTGATTTTAAAGAAAAGTAAGGCAACGATATAAATGGCAATTTGAACAAATAAAGCAATGTAAAGGACAAGGATCATGTTTCCTAGAGACAATAGTGTATCCAATCCTTGTTTCCCGACGGTTTCCGCCATGATCGCGAAGATTCCGATCGGAACATACTGAAGGATGACTTTCATAACGGCCAGCGTGGCTTCGTTCAAACCGTTTACGAATTTATACACATGTTCCCCGAGTTCATGATGTTCAGTTGATGACCTTAAATAAGAGATGGCAATACCAAACACGATGGCGGTAAAGATGATTCCTAAAAGATTCATTTCCGTGAACGCTGAGACGATATTGTCCGGGATAATATTTAATAGAACACTGGTCACCCCTGGATTTTCCGGTACTTCAAATGTCTCAGATGTATCCAGATTCATTCCTGTTCCCGGCTTAAAGATACTTGCAACTGCAATCCCCACGATGATCGCTAAAGCAGATGAAAATAAATAGTATAAGAACGTTTTTCCACCCATTCGCCCCAGTTTATTCACATTTGTCTGATTCACCCCGACAATTAGTGTAAACAGAATAAGTGGGATGATAAGGAATGTGAGCAAGCGGATCAGGATGTCACCTAATGGTGAAAGAATCGCTGCATCCTTTCCGAATATTAGCCCTGCAGTAATTCCTAAGAGAAGGGCGACGGTTATTTTCATAATGAGCGATGTATTGAGATAACCTCTCCAAAGAGATTTCATTTTGACGCCTCCTTTAATTTAGTAGTAGATTTCCCCAAGAATCACAAACATAACATTTATATAATTCTTATAGGTTTAGTGAGGATTTATGGTCATAAGATACATCAGAATAAAAATTGTGTCAAAATTCATGCCTAAGGCTGTTTTCGTTTGCTTAGTTGGGTTTTAGAAGAGAAAGTAGGAGTGGACTTCCGCTTTCAGCTGGGCGGAGTGAAGGTCAAAAAGGGGGAGAAACATGAGGAACCTGATTTGCTCTCATCATGATGAAGAAAAAGGAGCTGCCGGCTGGCTGCTCCTTTTCATGCTTAATAGATGCTCATATGACGGTTTTTACCTTTTAAAATTTGAAAGACACCATATAGAAATAGCCCAACTGCTACAATTCCCAGCAGCCATTGTCCGTAAGGTTGTTGAGCTATCTTGGAAAGTGCTCCATCCAATCCTTGTGTTTTATCCGGATCGGCTGTGATCGCAGTTTGAATAAAGAAATAGCCGATCAGTAAAAAGACGGTGCCTCTGGAATATAACCCGAGCTTTCCTGTCTTCCTTCCCAGTTCCCATTCTTTCTCGGACATTTCATGTCGTTTGAATTTGTTGGTGTATTTTTCAGTATAAGCTTTATGAATTTCATAGAGTGCATATCCAATAATGATAAGTCCCACAATCCCGACAATCCATTGACCAAAGGGCTGAGACAATAACTTAGCAGATAAAGTTTGTTTAGATCCCGAGCCGGAGCTTTTGGCATGCATCGCGATGGCGAAAGCATTATAAGTCAAAGAACCGTAGGCAATCCCGCTGATCAGATTAGCCAGTCTTCTAAACATGGATTTCCCATCGTTTTTCACATGTTCCGGATCCTTTACCACTTGAATGAGGCGCCAAAGAACGATGCCGATCAAACCAAAACCTAATATCCACAGAAGTACTTCCCCAAAGGGTTTGCTCGCAACTGCTGAAAAGGCACCGCTCGAGTCCGAAGTGCTTCCTCCTATACCCAGTGCCGCCATAACGGCTAATGCACCAATCAGCATATAAACAATTCCTCTTGAAATATATCCAATTCGTGCAAATCCTCTAATCCAAGGTTTTATATCATTTGATGAAACAGATGAACTGCTTGATGTACTAATGGATGAAACTCCTGCCATATATACTTCTTCCCTTCTGGTTCTATTTTCGTAATACTTATGTATGCTATTCCCCGGATATAGTAAAGAGAAACCTTTTTAACGAACAGTAAATGCTGGATGGATTGAGATAATTTTGCCTGTTTTTCTTTTAATAATTGCTCTTTTCCCAAAGGGTGTAGTTTATTAACAAAAGGTCTGCTTCAGCTCTGTCAATCGCTGGATGGTGAGGTGAACTGCTTCGCTTGCAGCTAGCATCCTGTAGTGGAGATCAACTTCTACTCTCTTCTCTAAGGCAACAACAAAAATTACGAAAAGAGACTAAAAAATTTTACAAAAAAACCTATTTACAACGAATTAGGAGAGGAGTAATATATCTATCATCAAATAAATATTCTTTATCGCTTAATTCATTTTTGAAGCGGGGGACCCGAGTATTTAAAGGGGTGAATCCTTTCTTGGAAAGGTAGGGCTACTTCCATGACCCGAATCCGTCAGCTAACCACGTAAGCGTAATGGGAGAGGATGATACTTGTGATCGATTATAGATGACCACAGGCTTAGTTCCTGCTGGTCTTTTTGTGTTGTTTAGAAGTCTGTCTTCGGGGTTTGGAGGCCAGAGGTAATGAGTCAAACCTGCCATAAAGGCAAAGTAAGCCTTCCGTCAGGTTCGTCTTATGCTTGGCGCCTCTTTTCGGGACGCATTGTTGTAATGAAGAAGTACTATATGGTTAAGCTATTAAAAAGGTTTTGGAGGATTTCATCATGAAAAAGCAGTTTGCAGTTATTGGATTAGGGAGATTCGGAGGGAATCTGGTTCAGGAATTGGCTGACCTGGATGTTGAAGTGTTGGCCATCGATATTCATCACGATGTCGTCCAGCATTATATTGACATTGCCACTCATGCTGTGCAGGCGAACGCCATGGACGAATCTGTCTTGAAATCCCTAGGACTCAGAAACTTTGATCACGTGATCGTGTCCTTTGGTGATAATATAGAGGCAAGTATTCTTACCACCTTACTTTTAAAGGAATTAGGGGTTAAAGAAGTATGGGTGAAAGCTTCGAACTCATATCATCAGAAGGTGTTGGACCGGATCGGGGCAGATAAAGTCATTCATCCGGAACGTGACATGGCGCGTAGAATCGCCCACCACATTACATCAGAAAAGATTATTGATTATATCGAACTATCGAAGGAGCACAGCATTGTAGAAGTGCGTGCGTCTAAAAAAGTCGCGGGCAAAACGTTAATTGATCTCGATGTCCGGGCGAAATTCGGTTGTAATATCATTGCTATTCACCGCGGGGAGGAAGTTATTGTATCTCCTTCTGCTGATGAAGTCATAAAAATTGAAGATCTATTGATCGTCATTGGACATAATAGGGATATCAATCGATTTGAAAAAGAAGGTGTATAACCTATGAAACATAAGGTGATCCGGTTAAGCCCTCCTCAACTTCTCGTTGTGACATTTCTATTCTTTATCATAGTAGGAATGGGTTTGCTTAAGCTGCCGTTTGCCACCACAGAATCGATTACATGGCTTGATGCCTTGTTCACGACGACTTCCGCCATGACGGTTACAGGGCTTGCGGTCGTTGATACAGGAGATGCCTTCACCCTGTTTGGAGAAGTGATCATTATGAGTCTGATTCAAATCGGGGGACTGGGCATCATGTCCTTTGCCGTCTTGATCTTTATGATGCTTGGAAAAAAAATCGGGTTTAAAGAACGACTTCTTCTTCAACAGGCATTAAATCAGACGTCTGTAGGAGGAGTCATCAAGCTTGTAAAATATTTATTTATCTTTTCCTTCCTTGTTGAAGGATTCGCAGTTCTATTACTGGCGTCTGAATGGGTTCCCGAATTCGGTTGGAGAAGAGGGCTATACGTCAGTATATTTCATTCTATATCTGCGTTTAATAATGCAGGTTTCTCTCTGTGGTCCGATAGTTTAATGGGTTACGTGGGAAATCCCATCGTCAATATCACAATTTCGTTTCTATTTATTGTAGGAGGGATCGGATTCACCGTTTTAGTGGACCTTTGGAAATCGAAAACGATTCGAAGATTGTCACTCCATACGAAAATCATGATAGTTGGGACATTTGTCATCAATGTATTCGCTTTTATGATGATTTTCATCCTGGAGTATAATAACCCGAATACACTGGCTCAGTTACCACTCCTGGATAAACTATTCGCTTCTTATTTTCAAGCGGTCACACCGCGAACGGCTGGTTTTAACTCGATTGATTATGGCAGCATGGAACGCTCCACATTGCTTCTCACGATTCTTTTGATGTTCATCGGGGCGGGGAGTGCTTCCACGGGTGGAGGAATCAAGCTGACCACCTTTGTTGTGATTTCATTGAGTGTGTTTGCTTTCTTAAAGGAGAAAAGAGAGATACGTATTTTCCGTCGTACGATTGATCAAAACTATATTTTCAAGGCATTGGCCGTGTCGATGATCAGTGTGCTCCTTGTTTTTACAGCTCTATTTTTTCTTGATATGACGGAAAAGAATGCTTCTTTCCTCTCTATTCTCTTTGAAGTGGTATCAGCCTTTGGAACAGTGGGATTGTCCATGGGGATTACCGGCTCCCTGACTGCCATCGGTAAATGGATCATTATCATCGTGATGTTTGTCGGGAAACTTGGCCCCCTCACACTGGCCTTCTCCCTATCAAGACCGGACAAAGAAAAGATCCGCTATCCAAAAGAAGATATTTTAACAGGTTAATACTCAACCAACCGGCTCCCTCCATTTTGCCCTTCGTGGGTAAGTGGGGGAGCCGGTTGCTTTTTTAACGATCCATTTTGCATTAGCTAGTGGATGTCTTAAAGAAGAAAGTAGTAGTTGATTTCCGCTACAGGATGCTCGCTTTCCGCGGGGCTGGCGGTGAGCCTCCTCGGCTGCGCCTCCGGGGTCTCACCTGTCTAGCTACGGGGCTTAGGGGCTCGAGGTCATAAGCCAAGTCTGCCAAAAAGGCAAAGAGCGCCTTTCCGGCAGACTCGTCTTATGCTTGTCGCCCCTGGGCAAAGCCCCTCTGCTTTTCGTACTGTCCAGCTATTCCCGCAGGAGTCAATCATCCTGCAGCGAGAATCAATTTTCTGAGCATGAATCCTCAATCGAAAACAATTAAAACAAGCTTTTTAACAAACAATCCAAGTAGAGATTCGTTGTCTTAATGAAGCAGAATTATTTTTTCTAGTTATTTTGTTTTCTGGTACACCTTGAAGCTCTGTCACAAAGATCCTATTAAAGATGGTGAGGGGAACTGCGCAGACTCCGGCGGATTTTTGGCGTGCCGAGACCCCGGAAAGCGGAGCAGTTCCCCTCACCATCCAGCACACACTAATTGACAGAGCCTTGCAGAACTTATGTTGAAAACAACAATCTTTACGAAAAGAGCGTTTTTTAAAAACGACAAAGAATCAATCCATAACCACGCATGAGCCTAAAAACGGTTCTATTAAGCGTTTTCATCATTCGTTTTTGATATTGACTAAACCACTGTGCGCGATTATACTGTTGAAAAATTCTGAACTTTAGGCGGTGCTGTTGTTGAAGCGTGTGTATAATTTTTCTGCTGGTCCTGCGGTGTTACCTGAGCCTGTTCTGAAAAAGGTTCAAGGCGAATTATTGAACTATCAGGAAACGGGTATGTCTGTTATGGAATTGAGTCATCGATCTGCCCCTTTCCAAAATATAATAGAAGAAGCTCAAGGTTTATTGCGTGAACTGCTCTCGATTCCAGATGATTACCATGTCGTATTTATGCAAGGTGGGGCATCCCTGCAATTTTCCATGATTCCTCTAAACTTATTGGGTTCAGATCAAGAAGCTGACTATGTACTGACAGGCAGCTGGTCGAAGAAAGCTGTCAAAGAAGCAGAGAAGGTTGGGAATGTCCATACTTTATCACCTCAAAAGAAATTTGAGATCCCTGCATATACACCGGAAGATTTTTCAACACAATCAAGCTATGTACATATTACCTCCAACAATACAATTGAAGGAACGCGTTACCATGAATGGCCTGAAACAGGAGGCATTCCACTTATAGCCGATATGTCCTCCCATATCCTTTCGGAGAAAATCGACGTTTCCTCTTTCGGACTCATCTATGCAGGAGCTCAAAAGAATCTGGGTCCTTCGGGTGTTACGGTGGCGATCATTCATGACAGTCTGGTCGGTCAAGCATCTACTACGTGTCCTACGATGCTGAATTACGCAACGTATGTAAAGCATGGTTCCCTCTTTAACACACCACCGACCTTCTCTATATACGTATTAAAGCTTGTACTGGAGTGGGTGAAGGAGAATGGCGGAGTGGAAGGGATGCAGGCTCAAAATGAGAGGAAAGCCGGTCTCTTATACAGCTGTATAGATGAATCCTCTTTATTCAATAACCCTGTCCCGGAAAAAAATCGTTCCTTAATGAACATACCTTTTTCAACACGTGACGAGGAGCTGGACGCCAGGTTTCTAAAAGAAGCCAAGGCTCGCGGGTTTGAATTTTTAAAAGGACATCGTTCGGTTGGCGGAATGCGAGCGAGTTTATATAATGCCATGCCTCTTGAAGGTGTGGAAGCACTGGTCGGTTTCATGAAAAAATTTGAGTCTGAGCAAGGAGGAGTATGAAAATGATTTCAATCAATACGTACAATGCCATTAGTCAAAGCGGATTATCACTTATAGAGGATGACCTGAACTACCATCTGAATGGGAATGGGGATCCAGATGGAATTCTGGTCAGATCAAAGAACTTGCATGATTACTCTTTTCCGGCTTCAGTCAAAGCCATTGCCCGGGCAGGTGCAGGAGTCAATAATATCCCGATTGATTACTGTACGGAAAAAGGAATTGTTGTCTTTAATACGCCCGGTGCCAATGCAAACGCCGTTAAAGAGCTCGTACTGGCTAATTTAATCGCTTCTTCACGTAACCTATATTCTGCAGTCGGCTGGACAAACACGCTAAAAGGAACTGAGGAAGACGTTCCAAGTGTCGTAGAAGCAAAGAAAAAGGAATTCGTAGGAAGTGAGATTAAAGGGAAGAAGCTTGGTGTCGTAGGCTTGGGAGCGATTGGCGTCCTTGTCGCAAATGATGCCCTTGCCCTTGGTATGGATGTGGTCGCCTATGATCCATTTATATCAGTGGACGCAGCGTGGCGTTTATCCCAGGATGTGAAGCGAGCTCATCATATTGAAGAAGTATGGGCAGAGTGTGATTTTGTGACGCTGCACATTCCATTAACAGACAAGACTGCAAGCTTTGTGAGTGAAGAAGGCTTCACAAAGATGAAAAAGGGTATGACGATCTTAAACTTTTCAAGAGGTGAGCTAGTGGAAGAAGATGCTCTGGAAAAGGCCCTTGAAACAGGAATAGTCCGTAAATATGTAACGGATTTCCCAAATGAAAAGGTTTTGAACATGAAAAACGTCGTCCCTGTTCCTCATTTGGGCGCATCTACAGTAGAATCTGAAGAAAACTGTGCCATCATGGCGACAAAGCAGCTGAAAACATATCTTGAAACGGGTAATATTAAGCATGCTGTGAACCTGCCTGATGTGGAACTGCCTTACAGCGGAAAAATGCGAGTGACGGTCATGCACCAAAACATCCCGAACATGGTCAGTCAAATCGCCAATGTTCTCTCAGGGTACGCAGTCAACATTGCAGATATGATCAACCGCAGTAAACATACGTGGGCCTATACCATGATTGATTTGGATCAGAAACTCCTGGAAGAAGAACAACATCAAGTGAAAAGCAGGATGAAAGAAATACACGGTGTGGTTTCCGTCCGCCTCATTTAAATAAAGTGACTAGAACTCCCTTAACCCGAGAACAATGTGTAGTAAAGCGGTTGAGGGAGGATTTATTTTTATGGCGATGATCCATTTTAAGAATAGAGATCTTTATTTTGACGATTTAGGAAAGGGGACGCCCCTTGTCTTGATCCATCCCCCTGGTATGGGGAGAATGACATTCATAAAGCAGCATGTGCTTTCCAGGCACTTTCGCCTCATCATTCCGGACTTAACAGGCCATGGCGACTCCTTTACCATGGAACAGAATATAAATATCTCTCAGTTTGTAGGGGACATAAAGGCGATTCTCGACCACCTGAACATTGCTGCATGTGTGATGCTCGGATATTCTGCAGGAGGAATAGTGGGACAAACATTCGCCTGTACCTATGAAGAGCGGGTTTCCGCTCTCATTCTGGTAGGGGGATATCCGAAAGTCACGAATCCCAAGCTGAAATGGATGCACCATATGGGCATGAAAATGGTTCGTGAACATCCTGCCCGCCTATCGGGAATTATTTCCAGAGCCCATTTCAAGGACAAGCTAGAGCGTGAAAAGCTTAGGGGGCATATGAATAAGGCGAACCACCATATTTGGTATCAGTTCTACGAGCAATCCCTTCACTACGATGGAATAGAGCAGGTAGAGAAGCTTCCCATCCCGCTTCTCTTAATTTATGGGGAAAGGTCCGATTGGATCAATTCTCAACTAAAACTGTATAACGATTGCTATCCTAAGAAAATATATATCATTCCAGGAGCCTCTCATCAAATTCCCACACGTTATCACGATGCTCTAAATAATATACTGTTAGGTGAAATAGAAGAGTTGGCAGCTGAGGTGTAATAGATTATCTTTGCTCTTACTCCTTCTACTTGATACTATTTTCATAAAGTAAAGTCGATCAATGAGAGGAGAATACGATGGGAATTCATCACTATTTTAAAAGCTTATCCGACCTTGAAACCCTCATTCGCTGTCCGGGGCGATTTAAATATCATGAGCATAACGTAGCTAGCCATTCATTTAAGGTGACCAAAATTGCACAGTTTTTAGGAACGGCGGAAGAACAAAGCGGGAAACAAATTGACTGGAAAGCACTGTATGAAAAAGCCTTGAATCATGACTACGCTGAACTGTTTACAGGAGATATAAAGACCCCTGTAAAATATGCATCAGGAGAGCTGCGTGAGCTCTTTAGCCAGGTAGAAGATCAGATGGTCAATAAATTCGTCACCACAGAATTCCCCCCGCAATTTCAACAAGTGTACAGAGAACGGTTTAAAGAGGGGAAAGACGATAGCCTTGAAGGAAGAATCCTATCTGTCGCAGACAAAATCGATCTTCTGTATGAATCCTTTGGAGAAATTCAAAAAGGGAATCCGGAGCCTCTATTTATTGAAATTTATCAAGAAGCGCTTTCTACAATTGTGAAATACAAGGATCTGGAGTGCGTACAATACTTCTTGGAATACATTCTGCCTGATATGCTTTCGGAAAAATTCATCCCTCATAGTGAGTTGAAGGAACGGACCCAGAAATTAATTCAGCAGGGGGAAGAGTAGGAAAACCCTTTCCAGATAGGGGAAACTTCGGTAGAATATGTGTTATTCCCTTATCTTTAAGGAGAGTTGAACGTGTCCAAAATCATTTTAGGTTTATTTTTGCCAGGATTGCTTGTCGTTCTGTTCACAAGGGTGACGTACAATCATTATGTCGGATTGATCTTGACCGTAGCCCTCATTGCGGCGTCGGTTTCAAAAGGTTATACAGACTCATGGTTTCTTATTGTCGTAGACGCGGCTTCGTTGACCGTCGGATTCTGGTACAGCGACCGGATGATGAAAAAAGCGAAGAGAAGTGCATGATTTGGGTTACAGATGAATAGAAGTTCTTAAAAAAAATGGGCTGTCTTTAAATAAGACAGCCCATTTTTTTATGGAGCAGCTACCACATCGACATCGCTTGCTTTTACAAATGCCAGGCGATGGTTCAAGTGAATTAGATAAAACTCCTCATTCCCCCAGACGATTTTATGTGTCGTCTCTGGGTTATACGTATAAACAGGGGCACTGTAGTAGCTTCCTTTTACTTTTTCGGTTGCAACATATTTTTGATCAGAAGCCAGCGTGTACTGAAGAGGGGACATGCCTCTTACCGGGATGCCATCAGGAAAAGCTTCTTCTTCTGGATAAGCAAGTCCGTAAACAGGGATGCCAGAAGTTCCTTCCTTGGGTGTGATCACAATACCTGAACCTTTTGTGGTATTCGTTCCTTTAGGATTATAAAACCACGCTTTTTGCCCTGCGTACCAAATCGCCGTCCAATCATCTTGTTCTTCTGCCTGGTAAAAGGTTTGCCCTGTAACCGCCTTGTTGCCCCAATTGGACGCATCGAATGGGTTGGCGTTTGGTAGGGCAGCGTCTTTGATCAACGGAGCCTCAAAGCTTGGGGCTGTATACAAATACACAAAATTTGCCGATTGTTCAGGTACGGGTTCCCCCGTTGGAGTCTGAAGGATTGGCTTGTTTGTTTCGAAATTCGGACGGATTTGGACGATGTCTTTTTGTCCTTTTCCAGATTCCACGGGAGCTCCAAGAATTTGCATATAATGTGCCCAATCCCAGAATGGACCTGGATCCCAGTGCATAGCAGGTTGTCTTGCAGCAGTCGTTCCAGGTATCTCATCATGTGCAATGATATGATCACGGTCTAATGGAATATTGAACTTTTTAGAAAGATGTTTTACTAATCGGGCTGATGCATGATACAGCTGTTCGTTATACCAGGCTGCCCCTTCAATGGCGATACCTTCGTGCTCGATCCCAATGCTTTTGGAGTTGAAATACCAGTTTCCAGCATGCCAGGCTACATCTTTATTGTCCACCATTTGAGTGATATCACCGTCGGAAGAACGGATCACATAATGAGCGGAAGCCTGAGTCCATTCACGCTGGAACACGGTTTTGGTTAAATCATAGCTGATTTCCGTGTCGTGAAGGACGATGTACTTGATTTCCTGATTGTCATGTGGCCGGTTTGCAATGTCGTAATTGCCGTATGAAGTTTCATAGTAGGTCCCGCCGCCCCAGTCAATTTTCTTGTAAGCTGCCGGTACGTAATGACATGCGAGGCCATTCGGACAATCGGCTTCGGTTTCTTCAGTGTCCATTTTTAAGTTTAATGATTGGAGTGATTCTTTATTCGGTTTGGTTTGTTTTGCGGCTAAGGTTAGGGAAGAGCCATCCTCTGTTTGTTTAGTGACTCCGACGTTGATTGTCTCGTATACACGGTCCGCAAAGTCCTTTGCTCCCGTATAGTCGGATGAACCGCTGTATTTAGCGACTGCACCGTACCATTCGTTTACATCAGAAGGTGTCCCTCCAGCGGTATCTTTGGCATACTGTGCCAGAAGTGCTGCAGCACCACGGATATTTTGGTTCTTATTCTGTTTTAACGTTTCTGGTTCAAGAGAGAGTAGTTCAGCTGCGGTATCCAGAGTGTGAAGTTTGGGATCATTGATGTCTAATGTAGATTCGATTCTCAGTGTTGATTCTTCTAAGGGGTGAGCGTCTCCGCCATCTTTACCGGATAAAAACATATGGGCAGGTTCATCGTTGTGGGTATCTTCTAAATTATCAGTGTTAACATCCGTAAGATGCATCAATCCGTAGCCTCCGGAAGCACTTGGCTTTCCGTCATGATGCTCCCATAGGGAAACGTTATAACCCACTGCAAGTAGAATTTCAACAGGGACATTGAACTCCTGTGCTGCTTGTTGAAACGCTTTTTGCAACTCGAGTGAATCGACAACTTCAGCTTTTGCCACTACATGAGAGGTAATCGTCGGTGACATCGGGGTGATTGTGGAACTCAGTAGAAATCCCGTTAAACTAAGGGAACCGGCGACTTGTAGCCATTTAGATTTTTTCATACATTCCTCCTGAACACTATGTATTTTTTGTAGAACCTATAAGAAAGCTTATTGGAAATAAGACAGAATAGTCAATTAATTATTAGGTATATGCCTAGATGAATATTTGGATCGGGATAAGCTTAATGACCTGAGAGAAATCATTTGAGGAAGAGATATCTTAATTGTGGATAAATAAAGAATAGTGTGAATAAGTGGGGGGCAGGGGTGTTATTCACAGATTGAATCCGCATTCATCAACATTGTGCACAAGAAATTTGACGAATTGTGAATAAGTTTAGGGATTTTCCACAAGGAATATCGACTTATACACATAGTTGTACACAGGGTGTGTATAGAAATGCTCGGATTATGTCGAAAATTTCTTAAAAGCTCCTTTCAGCCTCTCGTAAAGTGTCGAAACTACAATTCAAACTTCTAAACTGTTTCTTTATCAAAAGTTATCCACAACCAGGATAATGTTATCTCTATATAAATAAAAAAACGAACTTTTGTTCGCTTATTGTTGGTTAATAATGTAGGGAATGTGGTAGAATGTGTATAGAAGAATGGACAGTGTTTAAGATGGGTATAAGTAGGTAAATACAAGGTAGCAGTCCTTTACTATAGGAGGTTTCACGGTGAAAGATCAATTCGAGCTCAAGTCTAAATATAAACCAGAGGGAGATCAGCCCCTGGCGATTGAAAAATTAGTTCAAGGCATAAATGAAGGAAAACGTCATCAAACCTTACTTGGAGCCACAGGGACAGGAAAGACATTCACTGTCTCCAATGTAATCAAGCAGGTTGAAAAGCCGACCCTCATCATTGCTCATAATAAAACTTTGGCGGGGCAGCTCTACAGTGAATTCAAAGAGTTTTTCCCTGATAACGCCGTTGAATATTTTGTCAGTTACTATGACTATTATCAGCCGGAGGCATACGTTCCTCAAACGGACACGTTTATTGAGAAGGATGCCAGCATCAATGATGAAATCGATAAACTCAGGCACTCTGCCACATCTTCTTTGTTTGAGCGAAAAGATGTCATCATCATTGCCAGCGTGTCCTGTATTTACGGTTTAGGTAACCCGGAGGAATACCGGGAGCTCGTTCTTTCCTTGCGTACAGGAATGGAAATCGAACGAAATCAATTGCTGCGTAAGCTTGTGGATATCCAATATGAACGAAACGACATCGACTTTCAGCGTGGAACCTTCCGTGTGCGAGGCGACGTAGTGGAAATTTTCCCGGCTTCCCGGGATGAACACTGTATGCGTGTAGAATTTTTCGGAGATGAAATTGACCGGATTCGTGAAGTGGATGCCCTGACCGGTGAAATCATGGGCGATCGGGATCATATCGCGATTTTCCCGGCTTCCCACTTCGTAACCCGTGAAGAAAAATTGCAGGTAGCCATCAAGAATATAGAAAAAGAGCTTGAAGAGCAATTAGCTATCATGAAAGAAGACAATAAACTGCTCGAGGCCCAGCGTCTGGAGCAGCGGACCCGTTATGATCTCGAAATGATGAGGGAGATGGGCTTTTGCTCGGGGATTGAAAACTACTCCCGTCACCTGACACTAAGGCCGTCCGGATCGACTCCGTATACTCTTCTGGACTATTTTCCAGACGATTTCTTAATTGTGGTCGACGAGTCCCATGTGACGTTACCTCAAATCAGGGGAATGTTTAACGGGGACCAGGCCCGTAAAAAAGTGCTTGTGGATCACGGCTTCCGTCTGCCTTCAGCCATGGACAATCGTCCCCTGCGTTTTGAAGAGTTCGAGAAGAAAACCCAGCAGCTCCTCTATGTTTCAGCCACACCAGGTCCATACGAATTGGAGCATAGTCCTGAGATGGTCGAGCAAATCATCCGTCCAACCGGACTGCTGGATCCGATCATCGAGGTGCGTCCCATCGAAGGACAAATCGATGACCTTCTGGGTGAGATCAACGAGCGTATCGATAAGAATGAACGTGTCCTTGTGACTACCCTTACGAAGAAAATGTCAGAGGATCTCTCAGCATACTTGAAGGAAATGGGAATTAAAGTTCAATATTTGCATTCGGAAATCAAAACCTTGGAACGTATTGAAATTATTCGCGATCTCCGTTTAGGTAAATATGATGTATTAGTGGGAATCAACTTACTTCGTGAAGGATTGGACATCCCCGAAGTATCACTTGTCACCATATTGGATGCCGATAAGGAAGGCTTCCTGCGTTCTGAACGTTCCCTTATCCAGACGATTGGCCGTGCAGCGCGTAACAGTAACGGTAAGGTCATCATGTACGCTGATAAAATTACCGACTCTATGCAAAAAGCACTGGATGAAACAGAACGTCGTCGGACGATACAGGAAGAATACAATGAAAAACACGGCGTTACCCCGACGACCATACAAAAAGAAATCCGGGATGTCATCAGGGCAACCCATGCCGCAGAAGAAGCAGGGGTTTATGAAGGAGAACAGACAAAAGTTTCGAATATGTCTAAACCGGAGCGACAAAAACTTATTGCTAGCTTAGAAGTGGAAATGAAGGAAGCAGCCAAGGCATTGGACTTTGAGCGCGCTGCACAGCTTCGTGATACCATTCTTGAGCTCAAGGCGGAAGGATGAACGAAATATGGCGCGAGATCAAATAATCGTACAAGGAGCTAGAGCTCATAATTTAAAGAATATAGATATCAAAATCCCCAGGGATAAACTGGTCGTTTTAACGGGGCTTTCGGGTTCAGGTAAATCATCCCTTGCCTTTGACACCATTTATGCAGAAGGACAAAGACGTTATGTCGAATCTCTTTCTGCTTACGCCCGTCAATTTTTAGGTCAAATGGATAAGCCTGATGTGGATGCCATCGAAGGATTGTCCCCGGCGATTTCCATCGATCAAAAGACAACAAGTCGTAATCCACGTTCGACTGTAGGGACGGTCACCGAAATTTACGACTATTTACGACTGTTGTTTGCAAGGGTAGGGAAACCGATTTGTCCGAATCACGGGATCGAAATCTCCTCCCAAACGATTGAACAAATGGTCGACCGTATTCTTGAGTACCCGGAGAGAACTAAGCTTCAAGTACTGGCACCGGTTGTATCAGGCCGTAAAGGAACTCACGTGAAGACCCTTGAAGAAATCAAGAAACAAGGCTTTGTTCGAGTACGTATCAACGGTGAAGTCCAGGATCTTGGGGAAGAAATCTCCCTGGAAAAAAATAAAAAGCACTCCATCGAAGTGATCATAGACCGAATCGTCGTGAAAGAAGGCGTCGCAGCACGTCTGTCCGACTCACTTGAAACTGCACTAAGACTGGCAGACGGTCAAGTAATCATTGATGTAATCGGGGAAGATGAACTTTTATTCAGTGAGCATCACGCCTGTCCATACTGTGGTTTCTCTATCACAGAGCTTGAGCCAAGGATGTTTTCATTCAATAGTCCGTATGGTGCCTGCCAAAGCTGTGACGGATTGGGCACAAAGCTTGAAGTCGATAAGGAGCTTATAATCCCAAATTGGGATCGCACTCTGAACGAACATGCCATTGCGCCGTGGGAACCGACAAGTTCTCAATACTATCCGTCTCTCCTTAAGGCCGTATGTGATCATTATGAGATTCCGATGGATATGCCTGTAAAGGATATTCCGAAACAACAAATGGATAAGATCCTATTTGGATCCGGCAAAGATGAGATTTACTTCCGTTACGAGAACGATTTTGGTCAAGTCCGTGAAAACTATCTTCGTTTCGAAGGAGTCATCCCGAATGTTGAGCGACGTTATCGTGAAACAAGCTCTGATTATATCCGTGAACAGATGGAGAAATACATGGCACAGCAGGATTGCCCAACTTGTAAAGGCCACCGTTTGAAAGAAGAGAGTCTGGCAGTAAAAGTAGATTCTCTTCATATAGGGGAAGTAACGGCCTTTTCGATTGAAGAAGCAGAAGAGTTTTTCCATAAGCTCGAGCTATCTGAAAAAGATATGAAAATTGCCAATCTTATTTTGAGGGAGATCCGTGAGCGCCTCGGATTCCTGGTCAATGTTGGATTGGAGTATCTTACATTAAGCCGGGCAGCAGGAACGCTATCGGGGGGAGAAGCTCAACGGATTCGTTTAGCGACTCAAATCGGTTCCCGTCTGACGGGGGTCCTCTACATTCTTGATGAGCCGTCCATAGGACTGCACCAGCGGGACAATGACCGACTGATCGACACCTTAAAGAACATGAGGGAAATAGGAAACACATTGATCGTAGTCGAGCATGATGAAGATACGATGATGGCAGCTGACTACCTCATCGATATCGGACCTGGAGCGGGTGTTCATGGGGGAGAAGTGGTTTCTGCAGGAACACCGCAAGAGGTGATGGATGACTCGAACTCATTAACGGGTCAGTACCTTTCAGGGAAGAAGTTCATCCCTCTTCCACAGGAAAGACGTAAACCTGATGGCCGGTACTTAGAGATTGTGGGAGCGAAAGAAAATAACTTGA